>NZ_PTRI01000011.1:0-151351 GCF_002965965.1 Escherichia sp. MOD1-EC5495 | reverse complement strand
GACTATCACTTATTTAAGTGATATTGGTTGTCTGGAGATTCAGGGGGCCAGTCTAATGGATAAACACGACGGTGAGGTGAAAAACAGATGAAAATAATACTTCTGTTTTTGGCGTTTTTTGCAAGCTTCACTACTCAGGCACAATCACCCTCGCTGACTGCTGAACAGACAGTTCGCCAGATTTATCAAAACTATAAATCTGATGCCAGCGCGCCTTATTTTGGTGAGACAGGAGAGCAGGCGATAACGTCTGCACGCATACAAAAAGCACTTACCCTGAATGATAATCTCACGCTGCCGGGCAATATCGGCTGGCTGGATTATGATCCGATTTGTGATTGTCAGGATTTTGGCGATCTGGTGTTAGAAAGCGTAGCAGTTACTCAAACGGATACCGATCATGCAGATGCCGTTGTGCGCTTTCGTACCTTTGACGACGATAAAGAAAAGACCACGCAAACGCTGAAAATGGTGGCAGAAAATGGTCGTTGGGTCATTGATGATGTCATCAGCAACCATGGCAGCGTCTGGCAGGCAGTTAATAGCGAGAATGAAAAAATCCTGGCAACACTAGCTTCATTACAAAAAGAAGAGCCTGAAGCCTTTGTCGCCGAATTGTTTAAACATATTGCAGATTATAGCTGGCCCTGGACATGGGTTGTTTCCGACACCTATCGTCAGGCAGTCAATGAATTTTATAAAACCACATTCAATAAAAACGGCAATTTCGATCAAGAGATGCAAATAGAACGGCAATTTATTTACGACAACCCGATCTGTTTTGGCGAAGAGTCGCTATTTTCTCGCGTTGATGAAATTCGTATCCTGAAAAAAACCGCCGATTCTGCCCGCATTCATGTTCGTATTGCGCTGACCAATGATAACAGTGAAGAGCAGGATTTAGTTTTACAGCGGCGCGAAGGAAAGTGGGAAATTGCCGATTTTATCCGTCCTGGCAGCGGGAGTTTGCTTAAACAGATTGAAGCGAAAACATCCGCCAGATTAAAGCAATAAGCTGAATAAAATAAAAATTAATCGGAACAATAAATAAAAGGGAGCACGATATGAAAAATATTTTCACCGTGGGAGCACTCATTCTGGTAACCGGCTTATTAAGTGGTTGCGTCAATGAGCAAAAGGTCAATCAACTGGCAGGTAATGTACAAACATTAAATACCAAAATCGCCAGGCTTGAGCAGGATATAAAAGCATTACGCCCGCAAATCTACGCCGCAAAATCCGAAGCTAACAGAGCCAATACACGCCTTGATGCGCAGGACTATTTCGATTGCCTGCGCTGCTTGCGTATGTATGCGGAATGATAAAAACATCCCCGGCAGCATTCAGTTACCGGGGATGTTTTTTTAACGTCCAGTCGCCGCTTTAGGGCGTTTCTTCGCACCGGCATTCACAGGGCGAGATTGCACAGGCGACGCTTTCTTTGTCGTAGCAGGCGTCTGACGCTGAGTCGCCATTGGCGTATGTTTGGTCAACGCCGGACGGGTGTTACGGTTCTGTCGGCGGGCTTCGCGCATCTCTTCAATGGTTGGCGCAGGCACTAAGCAATCGCGACGGCTGCCAATCAGATGCTTTTTACCCATCGCTTCCAGCGCCTGGCGGATTAACGGCCAGTTTGCCGGATCGTGGTAACGCAACAACGCTTTATGCAGACGACGCTGCTTGTCGCCCTTCGGCACGAAGACGTCTTCGCTCTTATAACCAATTTTCGCCAGCGGATTTTTGCCGGTGTAATACATGGTGGTTGAGTTAGCCAGCGGCGACGGATAGAAGTTCTGCACCTGGTCGAGACGGAAGCGATGTTTCTTCAGCCACAGCGCCAGATTCACCATATCTTCATCGCGCGTACCGGGGTGCGCGGAGATGAAATACGGGATCAGATACTGCTCTTTACCTGCCTGTTTCGAGTAGGTGTCGAACAGTTCTTTAAAGCGGTCATAGCTACCCATACCCGGCTTCATCATCTTCGACAACGGCCCTTCTTCGGTATGTTCCGGGGCAATCTTCAGATAACCGCCAACGTGATGGGTTGCCAGCTCTTTGATATAGCGCGGATCTTCCACGGCGATGTCATAACGCACACCGGAGGCGATCAGGATCTTTTTAATGCCTTTCAGATCGCGCGCGCGGCGATAGAGGTTGATCGTCGGTTCGTGGTTAGTGTCCATATGCGGGCAAATATCCGGGTAAACACACGACAAACGGCGACAAGTTTGCTCGGCGCGTGGTGACTTGCAGCGCAACATATACATGTTGGCAGTTGGCCCACCGAGATCGGAAATCACGCCCGTAAAGCCCGGAACGGTGTCACGGATCGCTTCAATCTCATTGATAATCGAATCTTCCGAACGGCTCTGAATAATGCGCCCTTCATGCTCGGTAATAGAGCAGAAAGAGCAGCCGCCAAAGCAGCCACGCATAATGTTGACCGAGAAACGGATCATTTCGTAAGCCGGAATACGGGCATTACCGTAAGCCGGATGCGGCACGCGCTTGTACGGCAGCGCAAAAACGCTGTCCATCTCTTCGGTAGAAAGCGGAATAGCAGGCGGGTTGATCCACACATAGCGGTCGCCATGTTTTTGCATCAGCGCGCGGGCACAGCCAGGGTTGGTTTCGTGGTGCAAAATACGCGAAGCATGAGCGTACAGCACTTTATCTGCCTTTACTTTCTCGAAAGAAGGTAACAAAACGTAGGTTTTTTCCCACGGTTTCGGGCGCGGCGGCTGCACGGTAACGGCTTTGGCTTCTTGTTTTTTCGGAGCCACCGGTTTGTTATCCGCACACGGCAAATCTTCGCCATACGGATGCGGAATAGGGTCGATTTTCCCTGGTGTATCAAGACGAGTAGAATCCACGCCGCTCCAGCCAGGCAGAGCCTCTTTCACGATAATCGCGGTATTACGTACATCGCGGATTTCGCTAATCGGCTCGCCCATCGCCAGACGATGCGCCACTTCCACCAGCGGACGCTCACCGTTACCGAACATCAGCATGTCGGCTTTGGAATCCACCAGCACGGAACGGCGCACGGTATCAGACCAGTAATCATAATGCGCGGTACGGCGCAGGCTGGCTTCAATACCACCGAGGATCACCGGAACATCTTTCCATGCCTCTTTACAACGTTGGGTATAAACCAGCGTGGCGCGATCCGGGCGCTTACCCGCGACGTTATCCGGCGTGTAAGCATCGTCATGACGCAAACGGCGATCGGCAGTGTAACGGTTGATCATCGAGTCCATATTGCCTGCGGTCACGCCGAAAAACAGATTCGGTTTACCCAGACGCATAAAGTCGTCTTTGCTGCTCCAGTCCGGCTGGGCGATGA
This sequence comes from Escherichia sp. MOD1-EC5495, assembly GCF_002965965.1. Taxonomy (NCBI): domain Bacteria; kingdom Pseudomonadati; phylum Pseudomonadota; class Gammaproteobacteria; order Enterobacterales; family Enterobacteriaceae; genus Escherichia; species Escherichia sp. MOD1-EC5495. The sequence goes on along the minus strand of NZ_PTRI01000011.1, from coordinate 148,002 downwards.
TCCCGACGCGAAAGCCCTGCGCCTCCAGCATACGACCGCAAATCGCCATCCCGAAGCTTGGGTGATCGACATACGCGTCGCCAGTAACCAAAATGATGTCGCAGCTATCCCAGCCAAGTTGATCCATCTCTTCACGAGACATCGGCAAAAACGGTGCCGGTCCAAAACAGGCGGCCCAGTACTGCGGCCAGGAGAACAGGTCGCGATCCGGTTGGATCAGGGAGATAGAGCTCATTTTGCTTCCAGAAATGATAAAAAAATAATCAAAGGCCGGGGATTATAAGCCGGAACGAAAGAGAAATCGAAAGGTATTCCATACTCGCCCTCCTCGGGCGAGTATGGCGATTAAGGCACTGGATTAACCAGCAACTGCCCAATAGAGCCGCGATCCGCCATTTCCAGTGTCTGGCTACCAAAGTAAAACGGGAAATGCGCCCAGGAAGGCTGACCGTAATAAACAAGCAGTTCCACTTGTCCATCAACCCAGACGGTATCTTTCCAGCCTCTGTCTTCCGGGAATGGCATTGCGCCATTCACGTTACGGATCTGGAACATCACACCTTCAATATGGAATGATTGCGGCTCGTCCGCGCGTACCGTCCAGCGTTCCCACGTTCCCTGCTGGGCAGCAACATCAATGCGATTAACGTCCCATAGCTGCCCGTTGATGCCGGGATCATCGCCCAGGCTAATATCACGGCTGCGAATCGGTGAACCGGCCATGATTTCAGTCGGTAACAAGCGCATCGGCAGGCTGTCAGTGACCAGCGGCAGAAGGCCGGTCGGGCGCAACGTTAGCACCAGCGTGGAAACCAGAATGCTGGACGGCTCAAAGAAGCCACGAATACGATCAACAATGCTCGCCGCTTCGCCACAGGTGATAGACACTTCATCACCGTTGCTCATATCCACCAGAATTTCACGGCGTTCGCCCGGCGCCAGCGAAAGCTGCTTCACCGACACGGGAGCAGGCAGGAATCCCTGATCGCCAGAAATCACGTGCAACGGACGACCATCGCTCATCTGCAGTTGATAGCGACGGGAGTTCGATGCGTTCAGCAGGCGCAGGCGCACCCAACCGCGCGAAACTTCAACGTACGGGCTTTGTACACCGTTGACCAGCAGCGTATCGCCAACAAAGCCGCCACTTCCCGGTTCGTTGTATTCTGGCGTACCAAAGTTATCCAGCCGTTTATCCTGGATAATGACAGGAAAATCATCCACACCATAATGGTTAGGAATGGGCAGCGACTTGCTGACTTCATCTTCCACCAGCCACATCCCGGCAAGGCCGTTATAGACCTGCTGCGCCGTGCGGTTGGGGGTATTAGCGTGATACCACAAAGTCGCAGCATTCTGGCGAATTGGCAGCACAGGCGCCCAGTCAGCGTTTGGCGACATCATGCGTGCCGGACCGCCCATCAGTGGACCTGGCACTTGTAATCCAGCCACTGTCATTGAGACATTTTCTGTCAGTCGGTTGCTGTAAATCAGCTTAACATCGTCGCCCTTCCAGACGCGAATAGTCGGCCCCAGGTAGCGACCATTGATACCCCAAACCGACGCGCGCGTTCCTGGCGTAAATGACCAGTGCGCACGTTGTACTGTCATAAATAGCGGTTGCCCACGGCGAGATTCAAGCAGCGGCGGAACGGGCAGTGGTTGCTGTTGACCGGCTGCGCTTGCCTTCAGGGGAACAGCACCTGCACACAGTGCGATCCCCGATGCCTGAATGAACTGACGCCGACTGAGTGACATATTTGCTCCATGTAAAACTGGCTAAAGTAATACCGTGCAGGAAAACATCCCCGCAAAAAACAGATTGCCGACTTAAACTTTTCCGGCGGCTTCGCGCTCTGCGACTTCTTTATCGAGCTCGGCGATTTTTTGTTCCATTATCGAACGACAATGAGCAGCCAGCTCGCGAACCTGATCTTTACCATATTGACTGATGTCAATTGGCGGCAGCATTTCTACGATCACTAAACCATTATTCAGTCGATTAAGATTAATCTTATTCGAAGTCGTGGAAACACACACGGGAATAATCGGGACGCCTGCCGCAATTGCCGCATGGAATGCCCCAGTTTTAAACGGCAACAGACCGCGACCACGGCTGCGCGTTCCTTCCGGGAACATCCAGATGGAAATACGGCGTTTTTTGAAGTGATTCACCACTTCCGCGATAGTGCCGTGCGCCTTAGTACGGTTGTTTCTGTCGATCAATAAGTTGCCGGTTAACCAGTACAACTGCCCAAAGAAGGGGATCCACAGCAAACTCTTTTTACCCACTGTAACCGTCGGCGGCTGCACGATGTTCGATGCTGTCACCATGTCATAATTGTTCTGGTGGTTAGCAATATAGATAGCATTACCATAGCTTTCAGCATCTGCAGGTTTGCGACACTCAACTTTCAGCCCGTACAGCGGCGCAAGGCGCCCAAACATATGCCCGAAGGTGGCTACATGCTTTGGATTTCGCGGGCTGAAAAGGCAGTAAATGGAGCCGAAAACACAGACTAAGATGCTGTAAATAACGGTAATAATAAGACGAAAGATATATAGCATAACACCCTCTGAAGATCTGAGAGACTGGCATTGTACGTCACCTGAAATCAGGTTAGGGCATTGTTAAAAGCCGCTCTCTGGAAAAGCGTATTGTTAATCGCAACGCATGAATAAACAACGGTTTCAAGGGAATTTTTATCGTTTCCTGGGGCTGATTACGCTGCCGGATGACGACTTAACGTGTCATCCGGCGTTCCTTACAAACGGGAGAAAGCCCCTCCGGCATGTTACTCTTCGCTATCGCTACTGCTGGCGCGGTGAGGTGAGTCAATCTCGACACGGTCGATACGCTGTAAACCGCGCATCAAGGTGCCACGGCGACCACGCTCACCGGTCACTTTCAGCAACTCTTCCGGGCGCAGTTTGATTTTGCGTTTCCCGACATGAATAGTCAGAGTGCTCTGCGGCGGCAGTACATACAGGTGTGCCAGACCATCCTCGCCCCGCGCAGCTTCTGCCGATGGGATGTTGATGATCTTGTTGCCTTTACCCTTCGACAGTTGCGGAAGCTCACTTACCGGGAACATCAACATACGTCCCGCCAGGGTGATAGCCAGTAGCATATCAGAGGCATCTTCAATCACTACTGGCGGCATAACATGCGCATTTTCAGGTAAGGTAATCAATGCTTTACCTGCACGGTTACGGGCAACAAGATCGTTAAAGGTGCAGACGAATCCATAGCCAGCATCGGAAGCCATCAACAGTTTCTTATCGTCGCTTTCCATTAGCATGTGATCAACAGTGGCACCTGGCGGTAACGTCAGTTTCCCGGTGAGTGGTTCGCCCTGACCACGCGCCGACGGCAGCGTAATCGGGTCGATGGCGTAGCTACGACCAGTGGAATCAACAAATACCACCGGTTGGTTGCTCTTGCCTTTCACCGCCGCTTTGAAGCTATCGCCCGCTTTATAGTTCAGGCCTGGTGCGTCGATGTCATGGCCTTTGGCGCTGCGTACCCAACCCATCTGTGACAGCACAATGGTAACGGGTTCGGACGGCAGCATATCGTGCTCGCTCATCGCTTTCGCTTCTTCGCGTTCCTGCAACGGCGAACGGCGATCGTCGCCATAAGCTTGTGCGTCGGCCTGTAGCTCTTTCTTCAGCAGGTTATTCATCTTGCGCTCGGAAGCCAGAATGCTCTGCAACTGGTCGCGCTCTTTTTCCAGTTCGTTCTGCTCACCGCGAATCTTCATCTCTTCCAGTTTGGCGAGATGACGCAGTTTCAGTTCGAGGATCGCTTCCGCCTGGGTTTCCGTAATGCCAAAACGCGACATCAGTGCCGGTTTCGGTTCATCTTCATTACGAATGATCTCAATCACTTCGTCGATATTGAGAAACGCCACCAGCAAACCTTCAAGAATATGCAGGCGCTTGAGGACTTTCTCCAGACGATAATTGAGACGGCGGCGCACGGTATCGCGACGGAACACCAGCCATTCGGAGAGGATTTCCAGCAGGTTTTTCACCGCCGGACGCCCATCCAGACCAATCATATTGAGGTTGATACGATAGCTCTTTTCCAGATCGGTCGTGGCAAACAGATGATTCATCACCTGATCCATATCCACACGATTAGAACGCGGCACAATCACCAGACGGGTCGGGTTCTCGTGGTCAGATTCATCGCGCAGATCGTCAACCATCGGCAGCTTTTTGTTGCGCATTTGCGCAGCAATTTGCTCCAGTACGCGCGCACCAGAAACCTGATGCGGTAAGGCGCTGATAACTACCGCGCCATCTTCTTTCTTCCACACCGCGCGCATACGCACAGAACCACGACCGTTCTCGTAGATTTTACGGATCTCGGCGCGGGAGGTGATAATTTCCGCTTCGGTCGGGTAGTCCGGGCCCTGAACAATATCCAGCAACTGGTCAAGCGTGGTTTTCGGCTGGTCGATTAAAGCGATTGCCGCCTGGGCGACTTCACGCAGGTTGTGTGGCGGAATGTCCGTCGCCATCCCGACAGCAATACCGGTGGTGCCGTTAAGCAAAATATTCGGCAAGCGAGCAGGCAACATTTTCGGCTCCTGCAACGTGCCGTCGAAGTTTGGCACCCAGTCCGCCGTCCCTTGCCCCAGCTCACTCAATAACAGCTCAGAATATTTCGACAGGCGGGATTCGGTATAACGCATTGCCGCGAACGATTTCGGATCGTCCGGTGCCCCCCAGTTTCCCTGCCCATCAACCAGCGGATAACGGTAAGAAAACGGCTGCGCCATCAGTACCATCGCTTCATAGCAGGCGCTGTCACCGTGCGGATGGTATTTACCCAGTACGTCACCCACAGTACGGGCCGATTTTTTAAATTTGGCGGTAGCATTCAGACCCAGTTCTGACATCGCATACACAATGCGGCGCTGAACAGGTTTCAGACCATCACCAATAAACGGCAACGCACGATCCATGATGACGTACATGGAGTAGTTTAAGTAGGCGTTTTCCGTAAATTCATGTAGCGCAAGGCGCTCTGCCATATCGCTCATTAATTCTGATTCCTCAACTTATTCGCCAGCCTTCAAAGGGGCAATATTGCCGGAGATACTACATTATCTGTCGCGTCGAGTCACAGGAGATCAGTGTGAATAGTGCCGCCGGACGTACTCCGACGGCGATAAAGGCATCAATGTGCCTTGATATACAACTCTTTGCTGTAGACATAATCCTGGGGATTATGCAGCGGGAAACCGCCAACGTAAGGTTTAAGCAGTTTGATCAGCGGCTGATAGTAGATGGGAATGAGCGGTGCCTGCTGGTTGATAATGGCCTCGGCCTGTTGATACAGCGCATTACGTTTTCCCGCGTCGGTGGTTTGCGCGGCCTGGTTCAATAACGCGTCATACTTTGCATTTTTCCAGTGACCGACGTTCTCTTCACTATCGCTTTTAAGCGTGTTCAGGAAGCTGGATGCATCATTATATGTCGCATCCCACGACTGCCGCGACAACATGAAATCACCGCTACGCCGGGCATCGAGATACGTTTTCCACTCCATTGTGCGCAGCGTCACCTGTGCGCCCAGCCATTTTTTCCATTCGGAAGACAAGGCTATCGCCGTTTTTTCATGCAGATCGTACTTGTTGTAGAACAGTTCAAAGCGTAGCGGATGAGAGGCGTCGTATCCCGCCTGTTTCAGTAAGGCTTTTGCTATCGCGACACGCTCACCCATTGGCTTTTGCAGTTCCTCAAACGTTGGCGCACGAAATCCTTCTACCTCTGGCGGCGTCAATGTTGTTGCGGGCGTTCGCAACCCAAGTATCTTTTGCGCGATTAACGGCCTGTCGACCGTAAGATACAACGCCCGCCGCACACGGGCGTCATCAAACGGCGGTTTCCGGGTGTTGAAGTTGTAATATTCGCTGTTCAGACGCGGGATAATTCGCAGCTCGCCAGGAAGTGATTTTTCGATTGCAGGAATTTGCTGCGCCGGAACCCAGGTGAGATCAACCTCTCCCGCACGATAGCGGTTATAGCCGGTGACCGAATTATCCAGCGCCAGATACTCAACCTGCTGCAAGACAGTATGCTCTGCATCGCGGTATTGAGGATTTTTTCGCGCTGTAATCTTTTCGTTAACTACCCATTTATCAAGCACAAAAGCACCGTTGTAAACCATATGTTCTGGCTTACTCCAGCTATCGCCATACTTCGCAATCACATGATGCGGAACCGGAAACAGCGTCGGCCAGGCGAGCATGGTCGTGAACCAGGGAACGGGTTGCTCAAGCGTGACTTCAAGAGTGCGATCATCGGTAGCCTTCACACCCAGCGATGCAATATCCGCTTTGCCTGCCACAATAGCCGCTGCATTTTTAATATGCGCCTGTGGCAGATAGCCGGCAAAAGGGCTTGCCGTTTTGGGGTCAACCGCGCGCTGCCAGCCGAGGACAAAATCCTGTGCCGTTAAGGGCTGGCCATCAGACCACTGTAAGCCGTTACGTAAATGGAAAACATAACGTTTGCCGCCATCTGACACCTCCCATGATTCGGCCTGAGCGGGTTGCACTTTGTCTTCACTGTCTATCCATACCAGACCTTCAAACAGATCCAGCACAATCTGCGCAGCAGTATTCTCCTCAACCTTTTGCGGGTCGAGCGTACCTGGGTCGCTATGATTGTTGTAACGAAAGACTTGTTGCGGGGCGAGCGGTGTGTTGGCGGGAACGTCAGCAGCATAGAGAGGAGCCGCACTTACCAGGCTGACCAGCCATAATAAATTTCGCGTATACATGGTATTCCTTACCGGAGAAATTATAAGCCCGACAACAATACGCCGGTGAGATTGTTAGCTCAAACTTATCGCGAGTGATTTGGCTCACACTCCGTTAAAATATTTCCCGTCACGCCAACGGCACATAGACATCTGTTTCCAGCCGTTGCTCTGACATCCCTTCAGCCAGATTAGTGTAGTGAAACAGTATCGGCGCTTTACGTATTCTCTCGCCGCTTTCAGGCAGCCACTGACTAATGATGCCCCATACCGTGCGCGAAATATCGTCCAGTTCGCCAACGTGACGAGCCACGGCATAACGTCCTCCATCAAGCTCACTATTACTCACGCCATAACGATTCTCCGGAATCGCTTCGCTAACGCTGCCGCAGATATCAAAGCGAAACGCTTCCGGCGCGGTGCTGGCAGGATCATCCCAGGCGACGCCAAATGTCTGGCTTTGGTTAACAGGGGAAAGTCCCGTCTCTTTGCGCCACATGATAAATTTCGCCACGCTATAGTTGAGCAACTCAGGGCTACAACGATGCGGCAACAAAGCCACGCGGGTTGAAGGGAAATTGATGATGTTCACGGCCAGTGCCTGGTTTTTCATGTTGCCTCCCTGCGAAATTATTCCCGGGAACGCGTCCCGGGAGCGGTAACAATTACGGATTCACTTTACGAATCTGTTTAACGTCGATCTCAACTGAGTTCCAGTCTTTATCGACCTCCCCCTGAATCTCAACCGTATCTTTCGGTGTCACCGTTACACCGTTCCAGCGTTTGTGGTCGATATCGACATTGATAGTACCGCTGGCATCTTTGAACACGTAGAGATCGTCAGAGATGCGTTCAACGATATTGCCGCGCAGGGTTACCCAGGTATCATCACGCAGGGATTTTGCGTTTTCTACGTTAGTTACACTGCCGTTCGGCCCCTGAAATCCTCCGGCCTGATTTTGCGTTGCTGATGGTCCAGAAAAACCACCCTGCTCTGCTGCCATAACTGGTGCGCTACACAGAGCCATTACTGCAATTACTGCTGCTAATTTTTTCATGTTTGTTACTCCCTTTAATGTCTGTTTTCGAGCATTAAACAAGATACTCCTTAACAACTTCTTAAGAAAAAAAAAGAAAATTTAGTACTGTACAGAGCGCGTTACAACACGGTTTACTGGCAACGAATACAGCTATCGCAGGGATGAAAAGATGCGAATTTTACTGATAGAAGATGACATGCTGATTGGCGACGGCATCAAAACAGGTCTTAGTAAGATGGGCTTTAGTGTTGACTGGTTTACGGAAGGTCGTCAGGGAAAAGAGGCGCTTTATAGCGCACCTTATGACGCAGTAATTCTGGATTTAACCTTACCGGGAATGGATGGTCGCGATATTTTGCGCGAATGGCGGGATAAAGGTCAGCGTGAGCCAGTATTAATCCTGACCGCGCGCGATGCCCTGGCGGAACGCGTGGAAGGTTTGCGTCTGGGAGCCGACGATTATCTTTGTAAACCTTTTGCATTGATAGAAGTCGCAGCCAGGCTGGAAGCTCTGATGCGCCGAAGCAACGGGCAAGCCAGCAATGAGCTACATCACGGTAACGTAATGCTCGACCCAGGCAAACGTATCGCCACCCAGGCCGGCGAACTCTTAACGCTGAAGCCAAAAGAATTTGCCCTGCTGGAATTACTGATGCGTAACGCCGGTCGGGTACTGCCGCGCAAACTGATTGAAGAAAAACTGTATACCTGGGACGAAGAGGTCACCAGCAATGCCATCGAAGTGCATGTGCATCATCTGCGACGTAAGCTCGGCAGCGACTTTATTCGCACCGTTCACGGTATTGGCTACACATTAGGTGAGAAATGAAATTTACCCAACGCCTTAGTCTGCGAGTCAGGTTGACGCTGATCTTTTTGATTCTGGCCTCGGTGACCTGGCTACTCTCCAGCTTTGTCGCCTGGAAACAAACAATTGATAATGTCGATGAGTTATTCGATACCCAGTTGATGCTGTTTGCCAAACGGTTAAGTACGCTCGATCTTAACGAAATCAATGCGGCAGATCGTATGGCGCAGACACCGAATAAATTAAAACACGGTCACGTAGATGATGATGCGCTGACCTTTGCAGTCTTTACTCACGACGGCAACATGGTTCTTAACGATGGCGATAATGGAGAAGATATTCCCTACAGCTATCAACGGGAAGGTTTTGCTAATGGGCAACTGGTAGGTGAAGACGATCCCTGGCGTTTTGTCTGGATGACATCCCCCGATGGTAAGTATCGCATCGTTGTTGGCCAGGAGTGGGAATACCGTGAAGACATGGCGCTGGCGATTGTCACCGGACAGCTCATTCCCTGGCTTATCGCGCTGCCTATCATGTTGATTATCATGATGGTACTACTGGGTCGTGAACTCTCGCCACTAAACAAACTGGCGCTGGCGCTACGTATGCGCGATCCTGACTCGGAAAAACCGCTCAACGCTGACGGTGTACCCAACGAAGTGCGTCCGCTGGTCGAGTCGCTGAATCAACTGTTCGACCGTACTCATACGATGATGGTTCGTGAACGACGCTTTACCTCCGATGCTGCTCACGAACTGCGTAGCCCGTTAACGGCGCTGAAAGTACAAACCGAAGTTGCGCAGCTCTCTGACGACGATCCACAGGCACGGAAAAAAGCACTGCTTCAATTACATTCCGGGATCGATCGCGCCACCCGCCTTGTTGATCAACTGCTCACTCTGTCGCGGCTCGACTCGCTGGATAACCTTCAGGATGTCGCGGAGATCCCACTTGAAGATCTCCTGCAATCGTCGGTAATGGATATTTACCACACGGCGCAGCAGGCGAAAATTGACGTGCGGCTGACGCTCAACGCACAGGGCATCAAACGCACCGGACAACCGCTATTGCTAAGTTTGCTGGTACGAAATCTGCTGGATAACGCCGTGCGCTACAGCCCACAAGGCAGCGTGGTGGACGTCACGCTGAATGCCGATAACTTCATCGTGAGGGATAACGGCCCCGGTGTGACGCCAGAGGCACTGGCGCGAATCGGCGAACGTTTCTATCGCCCACCGGGACAAACCGCCACCGGCAGTGGGCTTGGGCTGTCGATTGTCCAGCGGATCGCCAAATTGCATGGCATGAATGTTGTGTTTGGGAATGCAAAACAAGGTGGATTTGAGGCGAAGGTGAGCTGGTAGTGGTGATATTGTTGCAAAATTCGCAAAAGACTTTGCACATTTTGCTAATTTCACCGTACCGCTCTGTGACGTACTATAGTCGACAAACTTCTCACCTTGAGGATAAAAAATGAGCAATATCCTGATTATCAACGGCGCGAAGAAATTCGCCCACTCCAATGGTCAACTGAACGACACCCTGACCGAAGTCGCGGATGGCACGCTCCGCGACCTCGGGCATGATGTCCGCATCGTTCGCGCCGACAGCGACTACGATGTCAAAGCCGAAGTACAAAACTTTCTCTGGGCTGATGTGGTTATCTGGCAGATGCCTGGCTGGTGGATGGGCGCGCCGTGGACGGTGAAAAAATACATTGATGATGTGTTCACCGAAGGTCACGGTACGCTGTATGCCAGCGATGGTCGTACCCGCAAAGATCCGTCGAAAAAATACGGCTCTGGCGGCCTGGTGCAGGGCAAAAAATATATGCTTTCCCTGACCTGGAACGCACCAATGGAAGCCTTCACCGAAAAAGATCAGTTCTTCCACGGCGTCGGCGTTGACGGCGTGTATCTGCCGTTCCATAAAGCAAACCAATTCCTTGGCATGGAACCGCTGCCGACATTTATCGCTAATGACGTGATAAAAATGCCTGATGTTCCCCGCTATACTGAAGAATATCGCAAGCATCTTGTGGAAATTTTTGGTTAACTAGAGCTCTGGCTTTAGAAGGAGTTAACCATGCTTACAGTAATCGCTGAAATCCGTACTCGTCCTGGCCAACATCACCGTCAGGCGGTATTGGATCAGTTTGCTAAAATCGTTCCAATCGTACTGAAGGAAGAAGGTTGCCACGGCTATGCGCCGATGGTGGATTGCGCTGCTGGCGTGAGTTTCCAGTCTATGGCGCCGGACTCTATCGTGATGATTGAGCAGTGGGAAAGCATTGCCCATCTTGAAGCGCATCTGCAAACCCCGCACATGAAAGCATATAGTGAAGCCGTAAAAGGCGACGTGCTGGAGATGAATATTCGTATTCTGCAGCCGGGGCTTTGACATTTCTGAAAAGAGGCCGGTGCTGTTACCGGTCTCAGGTCAGATTAGCCAGTCTTTCTTCCCGTTTTCAAACCCCGATGGAAATCGTTAATTCGCTTAATGGTTTTAACCGCACGCTGCGGCACTGCGGAAGCCACCGACCAGACAATCATTTCCAGGCACAACAATACCGTACCATGTAGCGGCGTTTTCCCCTTTTCATCGCCGCGCGGAACATGAATCACGATACTGGCGTCTTTGCTAAAACGCGAATCCAGAGCGTTTGTCAGCAAAATAACAGGGATCCCCAGCCGTCTTGCTTCACGCAGCGTTGTCAGTCCTTCCCGGTGTGCGGATTTTTGCGCCATCATGATCAATACATCACCACGCTGAAGCGCGATCAGTTGCTCGGCAAGGCCAATACCAGTACGGTTTAGCGCCGTGGCGGGTAAGCCAATACGATTGAATAACCGTGCAGTATAGTCCGCCAGAATACCCGAAGCGCCAATGCCAAAAATAACAACTTGCCGCGCCTGCACCAGCATAGCTACCGCTTGTGCAAGCGCATGGCGGTTTTCAGGCTCTGACAGGACATTACAGGTATACAAATGCCCTTCAAGAACAAAATCGATTGCGGTGTTAACATCGCTCGTCAAGTTACTCACCGTCGTAGACATCTTTTCGCTGGAACTAAGAGCAGGACCAAGCCACTGTTCCAGAGTGCGTTTCAGATCTCGTAGCCCCGCAAACCCCAGGGCCTGTATAGCCCGAATCACTGTGGCATCAGAAGTATTCAATGTGGTCGCAATTTCCATCGCCGTTTGCTCGAGTACCACTTCACGATGTTCATTAATGTAGCTGGCGACGGCTCTTAACCCAGGCGTTAACTGACTCGCGCGAGTACGAAAACGCTCACCAAAAATATCAACTCGTGTTTTGTCTTTCTGAATCATTTGGCCTCCGGTAGAGGTCGCCCTGCAATTTGTGATTGTATCTGCGCGGCTATCAGCCCCAGCGATGCAAAGGAGTTAGAAATCGCCTCTTCACGAGAAATCAGCACATAGCGCCCGGAACGACAGGCCGTCAGAAATTGACACCATCCCGGCATGACTTTTTCCATTGCTGCCAGCTCATCCTGAGGTTTACCACCGGTGTCACCACGCCAGGTTGCAAAAACAAAATCGGCATCCAGTTCAGGCAAACGCTCCGCGCTCACATCCATTCGCCCACCTTCAGGAATGCTCTCAATCAGCGGCGGAAAGCGAAAACCAGCATCGCGTAATACACGCCCCAGCGAATGATAGCTATGCATCACATTAATTTTTCCCTGATTTGCCTGAATCACCGATACCGTTATTTTTTGGCTGTCCAGCGTCGCCTTCAGCGCATTGATTTGTGCCTGATAGCGGCGTTCAAGTATCGCCAGCCGCGCCTGCGTTCCTGTAAGTTCTGCCAGCTTGCGGTAGATTTCTGGCGCGCCCCCTTTGAGATGATCAATGCTCACCGTGGGCGCAATTTTTTCCAGTTGTTCAATGGGCGTATTACGGGTCGGTTCTGTGATGATCAGATCAGGCTTTGCCGCCACAATCGCTTCAATATCAATATCAGCAGTTCCAATAAAGGCTATCGATGAATTATCGAAGTCGACGCCTGTTAGTAACGCGCCTGATCGAATGAAATGGCTACCATCAGGCCGTGTTCGCCCGTGGCTGGCGACAGGAGGTACACCTAGTTCAATCAGAGGAATAGTGATATCAAGGTCGTGTAAAGAGACAATTCTCTTTGGATGTGCAGGAACAGTGACTTTGCGCCCTAAATCATCAGTAAAGACCTGAACCGGTTCTGTTGCACGGGCAAAAAATGACAACAGTATCAGCAGAGAAAAAAATAAACGCATATAACTCCCGTTAAAAACTGTTCCTGCGCTGCCAGAGCAGTAGTAAAAAGAATGGTCCACCAATCAGTGAAATAATGATTCCGGCTGGCAGTTGCAAAGGCAAAAAAGCCAAACGACCAATGCTATCCGCCAGGATAACTAATAACGCCCCCGATACTGCGCTCCCCAGCAGTAATGTCGTCTGCCCGCCACGCAGAATAAAACGTGATATATGCGGTGCTATCAATCCGACAAAACCGATGTTACCAACACACGAAACGCAGACGGCTGTCAGGATTATTGGTGCGGCGACACGTAACAACGCCAGACGAGAACTATTCACCCCTAACCCGGTTGCAACCTGATGACCAAGCAGAGCGATATCCGCCGTCCTGGCGGTGAACAGCAATAAAAGAGCGGCTGGCAACATCCAACAGGCTGAAATACCGACTAACATCCAGTTAGCTGCATGCAGGCTTCCCGATAACCACATCAATGCAGTTTGTACATCTCGAACATCTGCAGTGGTCATAAATACACCGATACCGGCGGCGAAAAACCAGGAAACACCAATACCAATCAGAACAAATCGCGGGCGGGAAATATCGCGCGCACAAAAAATCACGATTAAAGCCACCAACAAGCCACCAGCAAGACCAGCCACTGGACGCCAGAACATTCCCAGCATTGGAAACTGGAAAATCAGCCACAGCACCGCCACGCTACATCCTTCTTTGACGCCGATTAAACCAGGATCGGCAAGGCCGTTACGCGCAATGGATTGCATCGCGGCCCCCGCCATACCTAACATGGCTCCGCATAGCAATGCCATGATGACTCTCGGCAAGCGAATATCCTGCACAATATAACGTGCGTCTGTGCTTACGTTTTCTGGAGCAAACAACGCTCGTCCTACTTCCGATGCCGGGACAGAAAAAGAACCATGCATCAGACCGAATATCAGTATTCCAACCGCAAACAGAAACAGCCCACCAAGCAACACCAGATTTTTAGGGCGTACCAGTGTCGAAAACTTACCAACACGTAGTGGACGTAGCCCGACGTTCATTATCCGACTCATTTGAACATCCTCGTCGCCATAATGACAAAAACAGGCGCACCAACTAACGCCGTCATGACACCGGTCGCTAACTCATGGGGCGTGAAAAGCGTCCGGGCAATAATATCTGCCAGTAATAACAAAAGCGCGCCGACACAAGCTGAAAGAGGGAGCAGAACGCGCAGATCCGCTGATACCAGACGCCTGACAATCTGCGGTACTAGCAGACCGACAAAACCAATGGGGCCAGCAATCGATACGGCTGCGCCACAGAGCAACGCGATCGCAAGCAGAGTGAATGTTCGCGTGCGGAGTACCGAGACGCCCAACCCCTGCGCCATGCGATCACCCAGTGCCAACATGTTAAGAGAGGGCGCAAGGTAAATGGCTAACACAACCCCCCCCAGAGAAAACCAGGCGGACGTACCCAGCGTCGCCCAATCCTGCCCCGCTAAATCACCTGCTAGCCATGTCCGCATCGCCAGCAACGTTTGCTCGTCAAGAATCAGGATTGCAGCCGTTATTGAGGAAACAAACGCCGATAGCGCCACGCCGCATAAAGTAACTTTCATTGGCGTTAACCCTGAACGCCCTGCGGAGGAAAGCAGCAATATCAACAGGAACAATAACGCGCCTCCCGCAGATGCCAGCAGTGGGCGCCCAACAGGAAAGGCCAGTCCAAGCGCGCTGGCGGCAACGACAGCCAGGGCGGCGCCGGCATTTAGGCCTAAAATATGTGGCTCCCCCAATGGGTTACGAATGACAGCCTGCAACAAAGCACCAGCAACGCCAAGAGAAGCACCAGTCAGCAATGCTGCCGCTAAACGCGGCAAACGGAGTCTTACAATTACGTTGTGATCGAAGTTTTGCGGTTCAAAATGAAGAAATGCCTGCAACACCGTTTGTGGTGCAATAAATCGGGCACCAATCCCTGGATATACCACGCATCCCACCAGCAGTAAGGCGAGGAAAATTACAGTAACCAGCCCTGTGCGCATCATACTTTTTCTACACCACGAAACGGCATGAAAAACGATTTCCCCGTCAGAGGATTTATTGATGCGTGAACATCAACGTCAAAGACAGCTTTTACCAGCTCAGGTGTGCAATGCTCCCCCTCATTCAATACACGCACCACTTTCCCCTGGCGTAAAAATATCAGCGTATCACCATAATTCACGGCAAAATTCAGATCATGCAACACCACGACGACTGTACGCCCGTGATGACGCGTTAAATCATGTAATAACTCAAGAATTTCAACCTGATAACGTAAATCAAGCCAGGTTGTGGGTTCATCCAGCAGGATATAAGGCGTCTTTTGCGCCAACACCATCGCAATCCAGCATCGCTGGCGCTGCCCACCAGAGAGTTTTTCAACCGGTAAATGTGCAAACTCCTGCGTACCGGTTAATTTCAGTGCCTCTTCTACCGCCTGTTCGTCGGCGTCGCTCCATTGACGTATGAAATTTTGCCAGGGAAAGCGCCCACGCGACACCAGTTCATAAACGGTTAAGCCCTCTGGCAATAATGGCGACTGCGGCAAGATCCCAAGTCTGCGGGATAACTCTTTCGTTGGTTGCTCGTGAATCGCTTTACCATCCAGCAATATCGAGCCGCCCATGGGTTGCAAGATACGTGCAATGGTGCTGAGCAACGTCGACTTTCCACAACCGTTTGCCCCAACCAGAACGGTCATTTTTTCTGTGGGAACGGAGAAAGAAACACCATCAACAATGATTTTCTTGTGATACCCGGCAGAAACATTGTCGAGGATCAGCCCCTGCCCTTTTGCGTTATGTGCCACGTGTACGCCAACTTAATCAAAGACAAACAAAAATAAAACTCATTCTCCTTTGAGAGTTTGACGCCACAAAATGTAGTAGTCAAGAAGTTAAAAGCCACACAAAAACAAGGTAAATAACAGGTTAAATATTTTTAACTATAAAAATAAAATTATTATATATTAATAAGTTAATCACAATTAAATTGCATTAATCTCTCATAAAAACACATGTAGCACTTTTTTGTTATTTATCATTTACTACTACATCACCACATGATTGAATGATTCTCAATTACATATCCGATGGCGAAATAACAAACGGATAGTGCTTAGTGAGCAACAAGAAACAATTTTCACTCGCGACAATCCGCGAGTTTTTGGGATAACAGACTAAATGGCTAAGTTCACACCTTCATTCTCAGGAGTCAAAGGTCGGGCGCTCTTTTCACTGCTCTTTGCGGCACCGATGATTCATGCAACCGACACTGTAACGACCAAAGATGGCGAAACAATCACTGTTACAGCGGATGCAAATACCGCAACTGAGGCTACCGATGGTTATCAACCTCTGAGCACCTCC
Organism: Escherichia sp. MOD1-EC5495; assembly: GCF_002965965.1. Lineage (NCBI taxonomy): Bacteria > Pseudomonadati > Pseudomonadota > Gammaproteobacteria > Enterobacterales > Enterobacteriaceae > Escherichia > Escherichia sp. MOD1-EC5495. The sequence continues at coordinate 131,692 of NZ_PTRI01000011.1, read as the reverse complement.
ACGGCGACATTAACCGATATGCCAATGCTGGATATTCCGCAGGTGGTCAATACGGTTAGCGATCAAGTACTGGAAAATCAGAATGCGACGACGCTGGATGAGGCGCTTTATAACGTCAGTAACGTGGTACAGACCAATACATTAGGCGGGACTCAGGATGCTTTTGTACGCCGTGGGTTTGGCGCAAACCGGGATGGCTCGATCATGACCAACGGTCTGCGAACCGTACTTCCTCGCAGCTTCAACGCCGCAACAGAACGTGTGGAAGTGCTAAAAGGCCCGGCCTCCACGCTGTATGGCATTCTCGATCCTGGCGGACTGATTAACGTCGTGACAAAGCGCCCGGAAAAAACATTCCATGGTTCTGTCTCAGCCACGTCCTCCAGTTTCGGTGGTGGCACCGGGCAACTTGATATCACAGGCCCCATTGAAGGCACTCAGCTGGCATACCGCCTGACGGGGGAAGTGCAGGATGAAGATTACTGGCGGAATTTCGGTAAAGAGCGCAGTACATTTATTGCCCCATCACTCACCTGGTTTGGTGATAATGCAACAGTAACCATGCTCTATTCCCATCGGGACTATAAAACTCCGTTCGATCGTGGAACGATTTTCGACCTTACGACGAAACAGCCCGTAAACGTTGATCGAAAAATACGTTTCGACGAACCGTTTAATATTACAGATGGTCAGTCCGATCTGGCGCAACTCAACGCAGAATATCATCTCAATAGCCAGTGGACAGCGCGCTTTGATTACAGCTACAGCCAGGATAAATACAGCGATAATCAAGCTCGCGTTACCGCGTATGATGCAACGACAGGAACACTGACACGGCGTGTTGATGCAACTCAGGGATCTACCCAGCGTATGCATTCTACTCGTGCGGATCTGCAAGGGAATGTTGATATTGCTGGATTCTATAATGAAATTTTGGGTGGGGTGTCATATGAATATTATGATCTTCTGCGCACAGATATGATTCGCTGTAAAAACGCTAAAGATTTCAATATTTATAATCCTGTTTATGGCAATACCAGCAAATGCACAACGGTCTCGGCGTCGGACAGCGATCAGACGATCAAACAGGAGAGCTACTCAGCGTACGCACAGGACGCACTCTATCTGACCGATAACTGGATTGCCGTCGCCGGGATCCGCTATCAGTATTACACGCAGTATGCGGGTAAAGGCCGCCCTTTTAATGTCAATACTGACAGTCGCGATGAACAATGGACTCCCAAACTGGGGTTAGTCTACAAACTGACGCCATCGGTATCCTTATTTGCTAATTATTCGCAAACATTTATGCCGCAATCGTCAATTGCCAGCTACATTGGCGATCTTCCACCGGAATCATCTAATGCTTACGAAGTCGGGGCAAAATTCGAGCTGTTCGATGGTATAACCGCAGATATTGCGCTGTTTGATATCCATAAACGTAACGTCTTGTATACCGAAAGTATTGGTGACGAAACCATCGCCAAAACGGCAGGCCGCGTTCGTTCAAGAGGGGTAGAGGTCGACCTTGCGGGAGCATTAACTGAAAATATTAATATAATTGCCAGCTACGGCTATACCGATGCTAAGGTTCTGGATGATCCTGATTATGCAGGAAAACCATTGCCGAATGTTCCTCGTCATACCGGTTCGCTATTCCTGACCTATGACATTCACAACATGCCAGGCAATAACACACTGACGCTTGGCGGTGGCGGACATGGCGTAAGCCGTCGTTCGGCAACCAATGGGGCTGACTATTATCTGCCAGGCTATTTCGTTGCCGATGCCTTCGCCGCATACAAAATGAAATTGCAGTATCCGGTCACTCTGCAATTAAACGTCAAAAACCTGTTTGATAAAACGTATTACACCTCTTCCATCGCCACAAATAATCTGGGCAACCAGATTGGCGATCCTCGTGAAGTGCAATTCACGGTGAAAATGGAGTTTTGATAAAAAAGCCCGGTATACGCTTGTATACCGGGCTATGTTTTATTCTCCTGACGGGAGGATTATCAGACCTCAATCTCCGCCATGTCGCCTTTCTCTTGCAACCAGTTACGGCGGTCTTCCGAGCGTTTCTTCGCCAGCAGCATATCCATCATCGCGTCAGTACGCTGATCGTCTTCATCATCAATAGTCAACTGCACCAGACGGCGAGTATTCGGATCAAGCGTGGTTTCGCGCAATTGCATCGGGTTCATTTCCCCGAGACCTTTAAAACGCTGGACGTTCGGCTTGCCTTTCTTGCGTTTTAATTGCTCAAGTACGCCCTCTTTCTCTTCTTCTGTCAGCGCGTAATAAACCTCTTTACCCAGATCAATACGGTAGAGCGGTGGCAGAGCGACGTAAACGTGACCATGTTTCACCAGCGTGCGGAAGTGTTTTACAAACAAAGCGCAGAGCAGCGTGGCAATGTGCAGGCCATCGGAGTCCGCATCCGCGAGGATACAGATCTTGCCGTAACGTAGCTGGCTAAGATCATCGCTGTCAGGATCAATACCGATCGCTACCGAAATATCGTGCACTTCCTGCGAGGCCAGTACTTCATCGGAAGAGACTTCCCAGGTATTAAGGATCTTACCTTTCAGCGGCATGATCGCCTGATATTCACGATCGCGCGCCTGCTTAGCGGATCCGCCTGCGGAGTCCCCTTCCACGAGGAACAGTTCGGTACGATTGAGATCCTGCGCAGTACAGTCAGCCAGTTTGCCTGGCAATGCCGGTCCACTGGTCAGCTTTTTACGTACCACTTTTTTGGCGGCACGCATACGACGCTGGGCGCTGGAAATTGCCATCTCAGCAAGTAGTTCCGCTGCCTGGACGTTCTGGTTCAGCCACAGGGTGAAGGCATCTTTAACCACGCCAGAAACGAATGCCGCACATTGACGCGAAGAGAGGCGCTCTTTGGTCTGCCCGGCAAACTGCGGGTCCTGCATTTTTACTGACAGCACATATGCGCAGCGATCCCAGATATCTTCCGCCGACAGCTTCACGCCGCGCGGCAAAATGTTGCGGTACTCACAAAACTCACGCATCGCATCCAGCAAGCCCTGACGCAGACCGTTAACGTGCGTACCGCCCTGCATCGTTGGGATCAGGTTGACGTAGCTTTCGGTCAGCAGTTCACCGCCTTCCGGCAGCCACAGTAGCGCCCAGTCCACAGCTTCAGTATCGCCAGCGAAATTACCGATAAACGGTTTTTCTGGCAGCGTCGGTAAACCGTTTACCGCTTCCGCCAGGTAATCATTCAGACCGTCCTGATAGCACCAGCGCTGTTCGGTGTTGTTGATCTCATCTTTAAAGGTGATCTCAACACCGGGGCACAGTACCGCTTTGGCTTTCAACACATGTGTCAGGCGTGAAACAGAAAAACGCGGGCTGTCAAAGAAGGTTTCATCCGGCCAGAAGTGCACGCTGGTACCGGTATTGCGCTTACCGCAAGTGCCGACAACCTGTAAATCCTGCACCTTTTCGCCATTTTCAAAGGCGATGTTATAAACCTGACCATCGCGGCGCACGTTAACTTCTACGCGCTTCGACAGGGCGTTAACCACCGAAATCCCCACGCCATGCAGGCCGCCAGAGAACTGGTAGTTTTTGTTAGAAAATTTACCGCCTGCGTGCAGACGGCAAAGAATCAGTTCAACCGCCGGTACACCCTCTTCAGGGTGAATATCCACCGGCATCCCGCGACCATCGTCAATCACTTCTAACGACTGGTCAGCATGTAAAATTACATCCACGCGTTTTGCGTGACCCGCCAGTGCTTCATCGACACTGTTATCAATAACTTCTTGCCCCAAATGGTTAGGGCGAGTGGTATCGGTATACATCCCCGGACGGCGGCGAACCGGCTCAAGCCCGGTGAGTACCTCAATGGCATCAGCGTTATAAGTTTGCGTCATGGTTTAAGTTAGCAATTCGAGTTGATCGTCAGAGATGGTGCAGACCAAGAAAATCGACGATCGGGTTGAAATAATCTTCGAAGCCCGTAAATGCGTGGTTGCCGCCTTCTATTACAGTCTGGCGGCAGGAAGCGTAGTACGCCACCGCCTGGCGGTAATCCAGCACTTCATCTCCCGTCTGTTGCAGCAGCCAGATCAGATCCGGCGCTTCCAGCGGGTCAATCTGCATGACTTTGAGATCGTAAATATGGCGTGACTCTAGCACATATTGCTGCCCGGTGTAGGGGTTCTCGTTCTGACCGAGATAGTCTGTTAGCAGTTCAAACGGGCGCACCGCCGGGTTTACCACCACTGCGGGCAGCATAAAACATTGCGACAACCAAGTGGCGTAGTAACCCCCCAGTGACGAACCGACGATACCCAGCGAATCGCCGCCATGTTCCAGGACAATGGATTCCAGCAGTTCTGCCGCATCGGAAGGATACGGCGGCAACTGCGGAATAATCATCTCAACGTCAGGGTGATGTTCCGCCAGCCAGTTTTTCAACAAGCTCGCTTTTGCAGAACGCGGTGAGCTGTTGAAACCGTGTAAATAAAGAAGCGTAGACATCAGTAGCCTTCTGAAGCGGTATCAGGTTGGAAACGCGTGTCCGCCAGGCGGTGCACTTCGGTAGTCAGCGTGCCATCAGCATGTAACTCCAGCGTACGCCAGCCGGGGGCAATGGTGTCCAGCGTGAAGTTGGAACAGTGCGGTTTAAATTGCACACAGGTCGACGGCGTTGCCAGCAGGCGGCGCCCATTCCAGTCGAGATCGAGTTCCTGATGAATATGACCACACAGCAGATATTTGACGTGCGGAAACTTCGCCAGCACATTATCCAGTTCACCTGCGTTACGCAGACTGTGTTGGTCGAGCCAGCTACAGCCTGCAGGCAGCGGATGATGGTGCAGTAGCAGCAACGTATGGCGCTCTGGCGCATCAGCCAGCTTACGTTCCAGCCAATCAAGCTGAAACTCGCTCAATTCGCCGTGCGGTACACCAAACACCTGGCTATCCAGCAACAGGATTTGCCATTGCTCACCGATAAACACACGCTTCGCCGGGGAGATACCCGCATCCTGTAACGCGCTGTACATCGCAGGCTGGAAATCATGGTTTCCCGGCAGCCAGACGCAGGGCGCACGAAAGCTTGCGATGCCTTCTGCAAAGTGCAGATAGGCCGCAGCAGTTTGATCCTGCGCTAAATCACCTGTCGCGACAATCAGGTCGAATTCGTGCTGGTGTGGACGAATCGCCTCCAGCACAGCCTGGTAGCTCTCCCAGGTGTTAACCCCCAACAGGGCTTCGTGCTTTTGTGCAAACAGGTGAGTGTCGGTAATTTGTAAAATCCTCACTCTGGCCTCACCAGCCAGAGGAAGGGTTAACAGGCTTTCCAAATGGTGTCCTTAGGTTTCACGACGCTAATAAACCGGAATCGCCATCGCTCCATGTGCTAAACAGTATCGCAACCAATCCGCTAAAAACTGATTAATTTGATGCTTTTCGTCGCGTTGATGCAACTTTTTATTAGGATAATCATACCGCGCTTTGAAGCGAAAAATCTGCTGGCTTGAACACACTTCAGCCACCATCGCGTCATGATACAGACGCACCGTCATTGACGGAAGGCTCCAGTAGCTGATCGCGGGCGCAGTCTGTTCTATTGTCACCAGGGTAGTGTATCGGGTCGATTCCACTATCGTTAGCCGATAATGTGCGTTTGCCACCTGATAGCTTATAGTTTCGCCGGGTGCGTCATTGCGCGGTAACAAACGGCGCAATTGTGAAAAGTTCATCTCGCACAGGCGCATCATTTCAGGAAAGTCAGGTGTGTAACGCTTCATTTATGCCCACTCATTTTTTAACGCTTGATGATGCAGTTGCAGCCATTGCAAAGCGATGACCGACGCTGCGTTGTCGATTTTCCCCTCTTCTACCCACTGGTATGCCTGTTCCCGGCTTACCACATGAACGCGAATATCTTCGTTTTCATCAGCCAGACCGTGAATACCGCTTGCGGTCGTGGCGTCCACTTCGCCCACCATAATTGACGAACGCTCACTGGTGCCGCCTGGGCTTGCGAGGAAACTTAACACCGGTTTGGTTCGTTTGACTATCAGCCCCGCTTCTTCAATCGCTTCGCGACGGGCAACATCTTCCACACTTTCCCCCTCTTCAATCATCCCGGCAACCATCTCCAGTAGCCAGGGGGTTTCGCTGGTGTCATATGCGGCAATCCGTATCTGCTCAATCAGCACGACTTCATCACGCACTGGGTCAAAGGGTAGCAAGACTGCGGCGTGACCGCGCTCAAAAATTTCCCTGCGGACTTCATGACTCATTTGCCCGTTGAATAGACGATGACGAAACCTATAAAGATCTAATGAAAAAAAGCCGCGATAAAGTGTTTCTCGTGCAATAATTTCTACATCGTTTTTGCCAAATGAAACGGGCAGGTTGTCTGGCTTAAGCATGGTTAATGTCCTGGCACTAATAGTGAATAAAATGTGAATTTCAGCGACGTTTGACTGCCGTTTGAGCAGTCATGTGTTAAATTGAGGCACATTAATGCCCTATGGCACGTAACGCCAACCTTTTGCGGTAGCGGCTTCTGCTAGAATCCGCAATAATTTTACAGTTTGATCAGCGCTAAATACTGCTTCACCACAAGGAATGCAAATGAAGAAATTGCTCCCCATTCTTATCGGCCTGAGCCTTTCTGGGTTCAGTACGTTGAGCCAGGCCGAGAACCTGATGCAAGTTTATCAGCAAGCACGCCTTAGTAACCCGGAATTGCGTAAGTCTGCCGCCGATCGTGATGCTGCCTTTGAAAAAATTAATGAAGCGCGCAGTCCATTACTGCCACAGCTAGGTTTAGGTGCAGATTACACCTATAGCAACGGCTACCGCGACGCGAACGGCATCAACTCTAACGCAACCAGTGCATCCCTGCAGTTGACTCAGTCCATTTTCGATATGTCGAAATGGCGTGCGCTGACCTTGCAGGAAAAGGCTGCCGGTATTCAGGACGTCACCTATCAGACCGATCAACAAACCTTGATCCTCAACACCGCGACCGCTTATTTCAACGTGTTGAATGCCATTGACGTTCTTTCCTATACTCAGGCGCAAAAAGAAGCGATCTACCGTCAGTTGGATCAAACCACCCAACGTTTTAACGTGGGTCTGGTGGCGATCACCGACGTGCAGAACGCCCGCGCACAGTACGATACCGTGCTGGCAAACGAAGTGACCGCTCGTAACAACCTCGACAATGCTGTAGAGCAACTGCGCCAGATCACCGGTAATTACTATCCGGAACTGGCAGCACTGAATGTCGAAAACTTCAAAACCGACAAACCACAGCCGGTTAACGCGCTGCTGAAAGAAGCAGAAAAACGCAACCTGTCGCTGTTACAGGCACGTTTGAGCCAGGATCTGGCGCGCGAGCAAATTCGCCAGGCGCAGGACGGTCACTTACCGACGCTGGATTTAACAGCTTCTACCGGGATTTCTGATACCTCTTATAGTGGTTCGAAAACCCGTGGTGCGAACAGTGCCCAGTATGACGACAGCAATATGGGCCAGAACAAAGTTGGCCTGAGCTTCTCGCTGCCGATTTATCAGGGCGGGATGGTTAACTCGCAGGTGAAACAGGCACAGTACAACTTTGTCGGTGCCAGCGAACAACTGGAAAGCGCACACCGTAGCGTCGTGCAAACCGTGCGTTCCTCTTTCAACAACATTAATGCATCTATCAGTAGCATTAACGCCTACAAACAAGCCGTGGTTTCCGCCCAAAGCTCATTAGACGCGATGGAAGCGGGCTACTCGGTCGGTACGCGTACCATTGTTGATGTGTTGGACGCTACCACTACGCTGTACAACGCCAAACAAGAACTGGCAAATGCGCGTTATAACTACCTGATTAACCAGTTGAATATTAAATCAGCTCTGGGTACGTTGAACGAGCAGGATCTGCTGGCACTGAACAATGCGCTGAGCAAACCGGTTTCCACTAACCCGGAAAACGTTGCACCGCCAACGCCAGAACAGAATGCTATTGCTGATGGCTATGCGCCTGATAGCCCGGCACCAGTTGTTCAGCAAACATCCGCACGCACTACCACCAGTAACGGTCATAACCCTTTCCGTAACTGATGACGATGACGGGGCTTCGGCCCCGTCTGAACGTAAGGCAACGTAAAGATACGGGTTATCTGCCGCATTCTTCCCTCTTCTCGCTTCAATTTCGACCAGCCATCCTCTATTCTGATGGGTATTTACCACTGGTCCCGGAAGACAAAAATGAAACGGACAAAATCCATACGCCACGCATCGTTCCGTAAAAACTGGAGCGCACGCCATCTGACACCTGTCGCTCTCGCGGTTGCCACTGTTTTTATGCTGGCTGGCTGTGAAAAGAGTGATGAGACTGTGTCTCTGTATCAAAATGCTGATGATTGTTCAGCTGCAAACCCAGGTAAAAGCGCAGAATGCGCCACTGCGTACAATAATGCGCTGAAAGAAGCGGAACGTACTGCGCCGAAATACGCCACTCGGGAAGACTGTGTTGCTGAATTTGGCGAAGGTCAATGCCAGCAGGCGCCGGCTCAGGCTGGCATGGCGCCAGAAAACCAGGCACAGGCTCAGCAATCCAGCGGTAGCTTCTGGATGCCGCTGATGGCTGGTTACATGATGGGGCGTCTGATGGGCGGCGGCGCGGGCTTTGCACAGCAGCCGCTGTTCTCCTCGAAAAACCCGGCCAGCCCGGCTTACGGCAAATATACTGATGCCACCGGTAAAAACTATGGCGCTGCCCAGCCAGGCCGCACCATGACCGTACCGAAAACAGCTATGGCGCCGAAACCGGCGACCACCACCACCGTTACCCGTGGCGGCTTTGGTGAATCTGTTGCCAAACAAAGCACCATGCAGCGTAGCGCAAGCGGCACTTCTTCTCGTTCAATGGGCGGCTGATACCGATGGAAAGAGTCAGTATTACCGAGCGCCCGGACTGGCGTGAAAAAGCTCACGAGTACGGTTTCAATTTTCATACCATGTACGGTGAGCCGTACTGGTGTGAAGATGCTTACTACAAATTGACCCTCGCACAGGTCGAAAAGCTGGAAGAAGTCACCGCCGAACTACACCAGATGTGCCTGAAAGTGGTGGAAAGAGTGATCGCCAGCGACGAGCTGATGACCAAATTCCGCATTCCAAAACACACCTGGAGTTTTGTACGTCAGTCATGGCTGACTCACCAGCCGTCGCTTTATTCGCGTCTTGATCTGGCGTGGGATGGCACTGGCGAACCTAAACTTCTGGAAAATAACGCCGATACACCAACGTCACTGTATGAAGCTGCGTTCTTTCAGTGGATCTGGCTGGAAGATCAGCTTAACGCGGGGAACCTACCGGAAGGCAGCGACCAGTTTAACAGTCTGCAAGAAAAGCTGATCGATCGCTTTGTCGAGCTGCGTGAGCAGTACGGCTTTCAGTTGCTGCATCTCACCTGCTGTCGCGACACAGTGGAAGATCGCGGCACAATTCAGTATTTGCAGGACTGCGCGACCGAAGCTGAAATCGCCACCGAGTTTCTGTACATCGACGATATCGGTTTAGGCGAAAAAGGGCAGTTCACGGATTTGCAGGATCAGGTCATCGCTAATCTGTTCAAACTGTATCCGTGGGAATTTATGCTGCGCGAAATGTTCTCCACTAAGCTGGAAGATGCTGGCGTGCGTTGGCTGGAACCAGCATGGAAGAGCATTATTTCCAACAAGGCGCTTCTGCCACTACTGTGGGAGATGTTCCCGAATCACCCGAACCTGTTGCCCGCTTATTTTGCGGAAGATGATCATCCGCAAATGGAAAAATATGTGGTTAAGCCGATCTTCTCACGTGAAGGCGCAAACGTGTCAATCATCGAGAACGGCAAAACCATTGAAGCGGCGGAAGGTCCGTATGGCGAAGAAGGCATGATTGTTCAGCAATTCCATCCACTACCGAAATTTGGCGACAGTTATATGCTGATTGGTAGTTGGCTGGTGAATGATCAGCCTGCCGGAATTGGGATTCGTGAAGACCGCGCATTAATCACCCAGGATATGTCTCGGTTTTATCCGCATATTTTTGTAGAGTAATCAATGATACCGGATGGCATTCGCCATCCGGTATCGTAGCTCAGATAAGGCGTTTACGCCGCATCTGACAGCCGTTGCCGGATGTGGCATAAGCTAGCCGACAAAGGGTGATATTTTCTCCGTTAGCCTACCTGCACCGACAACATGCTTAAACTGCCCATCTCTATGCCATCAACCGGAACAGTCACCGGCTCCTGACCATCCCACGCACCTAACACATACAACAGTGGCAGAAAGTGTTCCGGTGTTGGGTTCGATAACGCCCCACCTTCATGGTCGAGGTAATTCACTAGTGGATGCTCCTCAACCGCCCCTTGCCACGTCAGATTCGCTTTCACATACTCATTAAATGACATCGCCCACGGATACGGTGAACTATCACCATGCCACTTCACCGTGCGCAGGTTATGCACCACGTTACCACTGGCAACTAACATTATCCCTTCATCGCGCAGCGCCGCCAGTTTACGTCCCATTTCGAAATGCCAGGCGGCGGGTTTAGTGCTGTCAATACTCAACTGTACCAGCGGGATGTCAGCGTCAGGATACATCTTAATCAGCACGCCCCAGGAACCGTGGTCAAAACCCCACGCTTCTTTATCCAGGGTAACGGGTACTGGCGCCAGCAATTCGACCAGTCGCTGTGCCAACGCTGGTGAACCCGGCGCCGGATAATGGGTTTCGTATAATTCCTGAGGAAAACCGCCAAAGTCATGAATTGTCGGCGGCGTTTCCATCGCCGTTACTCCCGTGCCACGAGTAAACCAGTGCGCAGAAATAGCGACTATCGCTTTCGGACGCGGTAATGTCTCGCCTAGCTGCTGCCAGGCCTGGGTATATAAATTATCTTCCAGCACATTCATCGGACTACCGTGACCTAAAAACAATGCTGGCATACGCGTTGAAGACATGATGATATCCTTAATTGAAGGTGTCATTTTGATATCCTCACAATACGCTTGTTCGGTGGGCGAAGAACCCAGATAACCATGATGATGATCATCAGTTATTTTGAAGCTCCACCTGAAGTTGAAGAATTATAAGGAGTTGTCGATGTCAGTACCTCTCATTCTGACCATACTGGCGGGGGCAGCCACGTTTATTGGCGCGTTTCTCGGCGTTCTTGGACAAAAACCCTCAAACCGACTGCTGGCGTTTTCGCTGGGATTTGCGGCGGGGATCATGTTGCTCATCTCATTAATGGAGATGCTTCCTGCCGCATTAGCCGCCGAAGGGATGTCGCCTGTGCTGGGCTACGGTATGTTTATCGTTGGTTTGCTGGGCTATTTTGGCCTGGACCGCATGTTGCCCCATGCCCACCCGCAGGATTTAATGCAAAAATCAGTGCAGCCGCTACCAAAATCAATCAAGCGCACTGCCATTTTGCTCACTCTGGGTATCAGCCTGCATAACTTCCCGGAAGGGATTGCCACCTTTGTCACAGCGAGCAGTAACCTGGAGCTGGGCTTTGGTATCGCTCTGGCAGTGGCGTTGCACAATATTCCTGAAGGTCTGGCAGTAGCAGGGCCGGTTTATGCTGCAACAGGCTCGAAACGCACCGCAATTCTGTGGGCCGGGATTTCTGGACTGGCAGAAATTCTCGGTGGTGTTCTGGCGTGGTTAATCCTCGGTAGCATGATTTCTCCAGTGGTAATGGCAGCAATCATGGCGGCGGTTGCGGGTATTATGGTCGCACTTTCCGTTGACGAATTAATGCCATTGGCCAAAGAAATTGATCCCAATAATAACCCCAGCTATGGCGTGCTATGTGGAATGTCAGTAATGGGGTTCAGTTTAGTGCTGCTACAAACGGCAGGAATTGGTTAAAAACGACTTCAGATGTTGTCCCGCGCATGGACAACATCTGCAGACATCACAAAAGCTCTATTCCAGCTTTTCTGCTACTTCTTCTCTCGCACTGCTTAAGTATTTGTTACGCGCTTCCAGCAGTGCGTCTCTGTCCTGGCGGAACGCCCGACAATAACGTTTCAGATGCAGAAAATAACCCACCACAACCAGCGCAATCAATACAATCCAGTACCAGGCGATAAACATCCTTTTTACCCTTAATATTTAACATTATTAAACATTTGGCGAATAAATTTCACACATCCATTTTCGGATATATTCATATGGTCGCATAATAGAGAAACAATTATATGATTTCGATCATATTTAATGAACAGAAACATATCATTTGTTGTTCAAAAAACACCCTTTACATTAAAAATACTTATACTTATTTCAACATAGGGTATCTATTCATTATATATATTTCATTGTTGCCATTTTATGTAACCCATATGTTTACAATATTTCATTAGCATTCAGAATATAAATGAAAAGCTATTACCGACAAGCACAAACCGCCTAACAACGGAGGTTAATTTCACCTATTTACTCAAAACAACATTCACCACATCAATTAATTTTATTTATTTTGATTGATGTAATAGCAAATTCATTTTCTTTATTTATTGTTTAAGTTTTTCTTAAAGTCAATTTAAAAAAACATAACAAGACTTGCATTTAGCCACGTGATAACATTTTACTGAAATTAATATTTCATTCAAAAAATATATTTTCTCTCATATTTCATACTTCCTATTTATAAAGGATTATACTCATGTTAAAGAAAACCCTTCTGTCTGCATTCGCGGCTACGTTAATTTCTGGTGTCGCTTTTAACGCTCTTGCTGATGATACAAATCAGGGGTCAGGTAAAATCACTTTTAAAGGTGAAGTTATCGATGCACCATGTTCTATCGCGCCTGGTGATGAAGATCAAACCATCAACCTTGGTGAAGTTGCCAGCACTGTATTGAACAGTGGACAAAAATCTCTGCCGGTAGATGTCACCATTCATCTGCAGGACTGCATTTTGTCTGATGGCACAAATACTGTCGATAAAGTCAAAATTACCTTCAGTTCTGCCAGCGTTGATACCACTGACTCCAGCCTGCTGAAAAACACCCTTGATGGCAACATCGGTAGTGCATCGGGTGTTGGTGTTCGCCTGATAAAATCTGACAACACTAATGTGACCCTAGGTACTCCAGTCACCATCAATTTCCCTACCACCAACTCATTCCAGGAGCTGAACTTCAAAGCTCGCATGGAATCCCTGGCTAAAAATGCAACACCAGGTAACGTCCAGGCGCAGACAAACTATGTCCTCGACTACAAATAATAATACTCATAGATAACGCCAGAAAATCAAGCCGATGAAGTTTCATCGGCTGTTTGGGACATTGTAAAAATGGATTTTTATGCAAACTAAAAACACGTTTAGTCGGGATAAATTATCTCTCTCAATAAAAAATGTCCTTTCTGGTGTTGTATGCTCACTGTTATTAGTTTTTCCGACACAAGCGGTAGAATTCAACGTTGATATGATTGACGTTGAAGATCGTGCAAATATCGATCTCTCCCGATTCGAGAAAAAAGGATATATCACCCCAGGCAAATATCTTGTTCGCGTGCAGATCAATAAAAATATATTACCGCAAGCGTCGACGCTGGACTGGGTAAAAGCAGATACAGAAAGCGGTTCGTTACTGTGCCTGACGAAAGAGCATTTAACTAACTTTGGCCTGAATGAAGAATTCATTGACACCTTACAAACAATACAAAGCACTGACTGCCTTGATTTAAGCCTAAAACCAGAATTAATAACGCGCCTCGATAAGTCAACAATGGTGTTATCACTCAGTGTTCCTCAGGCATGGCTCAAATATCAGGCCAAAAACTGGACTCCCCCCGAATTCTGGGATGACGGTATCGCAGGGTTTATTCTCGACTACAACCTGTACGCCAGCCAGTATGCGCCACATCACGGCGACAGCACCCAAAATATCAGTACCTACGGCACATTAGGTTTCAACCTCGGCGCATGGCGCTTACGCAGTGATTACCAATATAATCAGAACCTTACTGAAGGTCGTTCCGTTAGCCACGACGGCGACTTTGCGCGCACCTATTTGTTCCGTCCTATCCCCACATGGTCATCAAAATTTACCATAGGGCAATACGATCTGAGTTCCAATCTTTACGATACATTCCACTTTACTGGTGCATCCTTAGAAAGTGACGAAAGTATGTTGCCACCCGATTTACAGGGTTACGCCCCGCAAATTACCGGTATCGCGCAGACTAACGCCAAAGTCACCGTTGCACAAAATGGTCGAGTCCTTTATCAAACTACCGTTTCACCAGGGCCATTTACCATTTCTGATTTGGGGCAATCGCTCCAGGGGCAACTGGATGTCACTGTAGAAGAAGAAGATGGTCGCACCAACACCTTTCAAGTCGGCGCTGCTTCTATCCCTTATTTAACCCGTAAAGGGCAAGTGCGCTATAAAATGTCACTTGGGAAACCAACCTCCGTTGGGCATAACGATATCAATAACCCATTCTTCTGGACGACGGAAGCCTCATGGGGATGGCTGAATAACGTCTCTCTCTATGGCGGCGGCATGTTTACGGCTGATGATTATCAGGCGATTACTACCGGTGTAGGTTTTAACCTTAATCAGTTCGGCTCGCTTTCATTCGATGTCACCGGCGCAGAAGCCTCTCTGCAACAACAGAATAGCGATAAATTACGCGGCTATAGTTATCGGTTTAACTACGCAAAACATTTTGAATCAACTGGGAGCCAGATTACATTCGCGGGTTATCGTTTCTCTGATAAAGATTATGTGTCGATGAGTGAGTATCTCGCCTCGCGCAACGGCGATGAAAACGTCGATAATGAAAAAGAGAGCTATGTAATTTCGCTGAACCAGTACTTTGCTGCGCTGGAGCTGAACTCTTATCTCAATATTACACGTAATACCTACTGGGACCGTGAAAGTAATACCAATTACTCCCTGTCTTTGAGCAGAAATTTTGATATTGGTGATTTCAGAGGGATCTCCGCTTCGCTGGCAATAAGCCGGATTCGTTGGGATGACGACGAAGAGAATCAGTATTATTTCTCATTCTCTCTGCCTTTACAGCAAAATCGTAATATCTCATACAGTATGCAACGTACCGGTGACAGTAATACCTCGCAAATGATCTCCTGGTATGACACATCAGATCGTAACAATACCTGGAATATTTCAGCATCGGCAACAGACGACAATATCCGCGATGGAGAGCCAACACTGCGCGGAAGTTATCAGCACTATTCTCCGTGGGGACGCCTGAATATCAACGGTAGTATGCAACCAAATCAATACAACTCAATCACTGCTGGCTGGTACGGCTCTCTGACAGCCACGCGTCACGGTGTTGCGCTTCATGATTATAGCTACGGTGATAATGCCCGCATGATGGTGGATACAGACGGCATTGCTGGCGTTGAGATTAACTCTAACCGTACCGTGACCAACGGGATGGGCGTTGCTGTTGTTCCTTCTTTATCGAACTACACCACCGCCATGCTAAGAGTGAATAACAACGAATTGCCCGAAGGTGTGGATGTTGAAAACTCAGTCATTCGCACCACGCTCACTGAGGGCGCGATCGGTTACGCGAAACTGAATGCCAGCACCGGATACCAGATCGTCGGAGTGATCCGCATGGAAAATGGCCGTTTCCCGCCACTTGGAGTGAGCGTAACGGATAAAGCATCAGGTAAAGATGTGGGCCTGGTTGCAGAAGATGGCTTCGTTTATCTCAGCGGAATTCAGGAAAATAGTACATTGCGTTTAACATGGGGGGATAACATGTGCGAAATGACTCCGCCCAATAAAAGTAATATCAGCGAAAACGCTATTATTTTACCGTGTAAAAAAGTCAATTAATTCAGGATGAATGAAATGAAAATGCCAATAATCACAACGGGAATGATTTGTTTACTGGTGATAAGTTGTTTTGCCCAGGCCACGGTTTCACCGGACAGGACGCGCATTATTTTTAATGCTTCCAGTAAAAGTGCGACAGTTCGTCTGACCAATCAAAGCAAAACTGAACCTTATCTGGCGCAGTCATGGATTGAAGATGCCAGCGGCAAAAAAACACGCGACTATATTTCAACGCTGCCGCCAATGGAACGTATCGAAGCAGATGAACAGGTGCAAATTCGTCTGATGGCACTGGCATCGCTCAATAACTTACCACAAGACAGGGAAACCTTGTTCTACTATAACGTCCGGGAAATTCCGCCTCGCGCCAAAGAACAGAATGTAATGCAGATCGCGATGCAAAGCCGCCTGAAATTATTCTGGCGTCCAAAAGCCATTGAATTAAAAGAGGGGCAAATGGTGCCTCTGCAAAAAGTCACGGTAACCCGTACTGCGACAGGACTCACGCTCAATAATCCAACGCCTTATCATATTACTGTTGGTTATATAGGCACTAACGGAAAAACATTAATGCCTGGGGCAGACAGCATTATGGTAGCACCGTTTGCAACAGCGACTCAGCACCTGAACAACCTACCAGCCACATTCCTGCTCGGTTTTGTTGGCGACTATGGTGGTCTGGAAATGTTTAAAGTTGAGTGCAACTCCGTCCAGTCTCTGTGTCAAAGCACATCAGCCAGAAAGGGAAAATTATGATTACGCTTTTTAGGCTGTTAGCTATTCTGTGTTTGTTTTTTAACGTTTCTTCTTATGCTGTCGATTGCTATCAGAATAAAAACAAAGGACCTACGCTGATCGAAAAGGAGATGCCCTCCTTCAGAATTCCTCAAAATGCCATTCTGGGTCAGAAAATTTGGGAAAGTGACGATATCGCTGTCCACGTTTTTTGCAACAATGCAGGTAACTGGTCATCTGCTGCCCCCACAGAAAATATTCATGCCTGGATCAAATTGGCAGAGTTTAATGATCCCATCGTTCTGAACAACCCGTATTTAATATTTGGTGTGACTTATAACGGTCAGGACTATGAAGGAAATGGTCAGAGCATAGATACGGGAGTGTGTCTGGATCGAAAGAATTCAACGGGGGATCAATATACAACTAAAGCTTGTAATGGCAGCACATATCAGAAAAATAACGAATTCAATGCTCGTTTTCGCTTGTATGTAAAACTCGCTCAATTTCCCCCTTCTACAGAGGGCCTCAGTTGGGACTTTGGGGATGTAAACGTGTTGCAATTTGATGGTGGACAAGGTGCAAACACTAACCCCGGAGCAAAAAACCTTCATGTGAATATTACAGGTCTAGACAATATTTCATTTCTTGATTGCGGCGTAACTATGCGCATTTATCCAGAAAGCCAGATAGTCAACTTTGGTCAAATCGCTGCAAACTCTTTCTCGACATTTCCCCCCAAAGCAGCTTTTAGTGTTTCAACAATAAAAGATGCCACTGCTGATTGCAGCGAACAATTTGACGTTGCAACAAGTTTCTATACAAGTGACACACTCTACGACGATACCCATCTGGAAATGGGAAATGGTCTGTTGATGAACATCATCGACCAAAAAACGAAGGATTCCGTAATATTTAACCAGTATAAAATATTTACCACCTATGTACCGGGGCAATCTTCCACCACGGCGACCCATGACTACCTGGCGGAATTAACACAAAAACCTGGCGAATCGCTTAGATTCGGCCCCTTCCAGAAAGACTTGATCGTAAAAATAAACTATCACTAAATAGCAAAAAAGCCGGGGTCAGTCCAGATGCCCGGCTTTTCTATATTCAAAATATACAGGCTATTAACTGGCTTTACGCTCGTGCGCCTGACGATAAGCCACCAGATCTTCGATAGTAACCAGTGCCATATTGTGTTTATTCGCAAACTCAATGCACTCTGGCGCACGCGCCATGGTGCCATCGTCATTAGTCAGCTCACACAGTACACCTGCCGGTTTAAACCCTGCCAGCGTCATCAGATCAATGGTCGCTTCAGTATGACCACCGCGAGTCAGTACACCACCCGCCTGTGCGCGCAGTGGGAAAACGTGGCCCGGACGATTCAGATCTGACGGTTTCGCGCCATCGGCAATAGCAGCACGAACGGTTGTAATACGATCAGCGGCAGAAACACCGGTAGTCACACCTTCAGCAGCCTCAATGGTCACGGTAAAACCGGTGCCATAGGCGCTGGTGTTATTTTCTACCATCATTGGCAGCTCGAGTTGTTTACGGCGATCTTCAGTGATGCACAGGCAAACAATACCGCTACCGTGGCGAATGGTCAGCGCCATCTGCTCAACGGTCATCGTTTCTGCCGGGAAGATCATATCGCCTTCGTTTTCACGGTCTTCATCATCAAGCACCATTACACCGCGTCCTTCACGCAGCGCAGCCAGTGCATTTTCAACACGTTCGAAAGGCGTACCAAAAGAGGAAAGTAGCGTCTGATTCATGGTAAAAAAACCTCACTAAAATTATGGTTACCAGAATCAGGGCAGTCTTAGGAGTGGCGGCATATAGCCAAAATAACGTGAGCGGGTCCATGCCCGACAGAATCGTTACTCTCTCCCATCCGGACTCTAACCGTCGGCCCCGGAATTACACCGGATCTGCTGTCCTTTGAGTTTGCACCCAAAGCGCTCGCGGGCTTTCAACTAAGTTGATTTACCGCCGGTGGGGAATTTCGCCCCGCCCTGAGAATAAGCGGATTCACTATAACGCTAATGATTAGCGGCGGCAACGCACAGGTTCACATAATTCTGGTTTATGACTTACCCTTATCGCACTACAATGGCACTAAACACCTATCAGTACAGGGAAACTACAATGATTGACCCGAAAAAAATTGAGCAAATTGCTCGCCAGGTTCACGAATCAATGCCTAAAGAAATCAGGGAGTTCGGGGAAGATGTGGAGAAAAAAATCCGCCAAACCCTGCAGGCGCAGTTGACGCGTCTCGATCTTGTGAGCCGTGAAGAATTCGACGTTCAGACGCAGGTTCTGTTACGGACCCGTGAGAAACTGGCGTTACTGGAACAGCGCATCAGTGAATTGGAAGCACGCAATAATCCGGTAGCAGAAGTTCAGTCTCCTCCAGTCATCCCACCCGTTGATAAAGCAGAATAAAGCAACACAAAAACGGGCCAAATGGCCCGTAATATCAATGTTCTAATTCCAGTTCTTTTGACTGTGTCATCCGCTGGCAATACCAGGCATAGCGGGCGCAAAACCAGGTCCGATGTTCTTCATCCATATTACCGGTGACGGCCAGAATATCGACCGGGCGGCCTTCAGAATGCATTCTGGCAAAACTACGCGCCAGGAAATCGAAATTATTTAAAGAATTAAGACTATGATCCATAAGCACATCCTCCGGTTATCGCATACCTTTTAAGGCTATATGCTTTTTCTGATTTCAGTATTCCCTAATCAGTGTAGTGCCTTTAAACATAACGTGCGTAAATATATTGTTTAGGATCACACTTTTTCAAAAAATAAAAAATAACATTAAATGACTTCTCCTTTTAAGAACTCACTAACATGTGTTATTATTAGCCAAGATAAATGTAAGCAAGGAAACCATACCACAATAAACAATGCGTCACTGAATGGACGATGGAGTGACTGATGATTTTATTTGCCGACTATAACGCACCTTATCTTTTCGCTATTTCCTTTGTACTATTAATCGGTCTGTTGGAAATTATTGCCATTATCTGTGGCCATATGCTATCCGGCGCTCTCGATGCACATCTTGATCATTACGATTCCATAACCACAGGTAATATTAGTCAGGCGCTTCATTATCTCAATATCGGACGGCTACCAGCCCTCGTCATCCTCTGCCTGCTAGCCGGTTTCTTTGGGCTGCTTGGTGTTTTGCTACAACACGCCTGCATCTTGCTCTGGCAAGCCCCACTCTCGAATCTGTTCGTTGTTCCTGTCAGTTTACTGCTCTCAATTATCATGGTGCATTATACCGGTAAGATAATTGCCCCCTGGGTTCCACGTGACCATAGCTCTGCTATTACCGAAGAAGAATATATTGGCTGCATGGCATTAATTACCGGTCATCAGGCGACTTCAGGTAACCCCTGTGAAGGAAAACTCACCGATCAATTCGGTCAAACACACTATTTATTACTGGAACCCGAAGAAGGGAAATTTTTTAATAAAGGTGACGAGGTATTAATTATTTGCCGACTTTCTCCAACGCGGTATTTGGCTGAAAAAAATCCCTGGCCAAATATATTATAAGTATTTAATTAAAAGGAAATTTAATAATGGATGATATTGTTAACTTAGTGCCTTCCTGGATGTTTATGGCGATTGTTGCCGTATGCGTTCTATTTATTATCGGTATTATTTTCGCGCGGCTTTATCGTCGGGCATCTGCTGAGCAGGCATTTGTCCGTACCGGATTAGGCGGACAAAAAGTGGTTATGAGTGGCGGCGCAATTGTTATGCCGATCTTCCATGAAATAATCCCTATCAATATGAATACATTGAAACTAGAAGTTAGTCGCTCGACGATTGATAGTTTGATTACAAAAGATCGTATGCGTGTCGATGTCGTGGTCGCTTTCTTCGTGCGGGTAAAACCGTCGGTAGAAGGCATCGCCACCGCCGCTCAGACGTTGGGGCAACGAACCTTGTCACCGGAAGATTTGCGGATGCTGGTCGAAGATAAATTTGTCGATGCTCTGCGTGCCACCGCAGCACAAATGACCATGCATGAGTTACAGGATACCCGCGAGAACTTCGTGCAGGGAGTACAAAATACCGTAGCTGAAGATCTGTCGAAAAACGGTCTGGAACTGGAAAGCGTGTCACTTACCAACTTTAACCAGACGTCGAAAGAGCATTTCAATCCGAACAACGCCTTTGACGCCGAAGGTTTAACCAAGCTGACGCAGGAAACAGAACGCCGTCGCCGCGAGCGTAACGAAGTTGAACAGGATGTAGAAGTTGCGGTGCGTGAGAAAAACCGTGATGCGCTGTCGCGAAAGCTCGAGATTGAACAGCAAGAAGCGTTTATGACACTTGAGCAGGAGCAGCAGGTTAAAACCCGCACCGCAGAGCAGAATGCGAAAATTGCGGCTTTTGAAGCTGAACGTCGTCGTGAGGCAGAGCAAACGCGTATTCTGGCTGAACGGCAGATTCAGGAAACAGAAATCGACCGCGAACAGGCCGTGCGCTCAAGAAAAGTTGAGGCCGAACGCGAAGTTCGCATTAAAGAGATCGAACAGCAGCAGGTCACCGAAATCGCCAACCAGACGAAATCGATCGCTATTGCGGCCAAATCGGAACAGCAGTCACAAGCGGAAGCGCGTGCCAACCTCGCACTTGCAGAAGCGGTAAGCGCCCAGCAAAACGTAGAAACAACACGTCAGACCGCCGAAGCCGATCGTGCCAAGCAGGTCGCTCTGATTGCCGCAGCCCAAGACGCGGAAACCAAAGCGGTCGAACTGACCGTCCGCGCGAAAGCTGAAGCACAACGCGCACTGAACGACGCTATCAACGTACTTTCTGACGAACAAACCAGCCTTAAGTTCAAGCTGGCGCTGTTGCTGTCTCTTCCTGCAGTAATTGAGAAATCCGTTGAGCCAATGAAGTCTATTGACGGTATTAAGATCATTCAGGTCGATGGTCTGAATCGTGGTGGTACTTCGGGTGATGCGAGCACAGGTAGCGTTGGTGGAGGAAACCTTGCAGAGCAGGCATTGTCTGCCGCCCTTTCTTACCGCACACAAGCACCGCTTATTGACTCTCTCCTCAATGAAATCGGCGTTTCAGGTGGTTCGTTGGCGGCATTGACTTTACCATTGGCTTCATCGATTCCCGTCGCAGATAAAGTAGAGTAAATTTTCTTATATTCACATCCCTGGCCCAAAAAGCCGGGGATTTTTTATATCTGCGTTCAGCTAAAAAGTGCAAATGATCAGCTTGTTGCAGCGTTTTGCGAGTCGACTCGGGGAAGGTAAAACTGCATCAGAGAAAGCATTGCGCGGGGTCTGGCGCTCATCAACAATCGGGGGGTCAGTAAGGGGCTGAAACGGGAAAGCCCCTCCCGAGGAAGGGGCCTTATAGAAGGAAAGGGTTATGATGAAGTTCGTCATCATACTGGTTGTGTTGTTACTGTTAAGTTTCCCGACTTACTAACAACTCATCAGAGGGGGGAGAAATCCTCCCTTACCCTTGTTCCTTTACTTTAGGTTGAAAAAACAACAGCGTCAATAGGTCTACCTGGCACGAAACGAGATCTGTGAACCGCTTTCCGGTTAGCCTTTTTTATCCTGTTGGATCTTCTTGATGATGTTGGTCGTCGAGCAACCGTCTTCAAAGTTGAGCACCAGCACTTCACCGCCGTTGGCCCAGACTTCTTCACTCCCGGCGATCTCTTCCGGTTTATAGTCGCCGCCTTTCACCAGCAGATCTGGCAAGATGCCGGCGATCAGGCGCTGCGGCGTGTCTTCTTCAAACGACACCACCCAGTCGACAGCTTCCAGTGCGCCCAGCACAATCATACGCTGTTCGAGCGGGTTTACCGGACGAGAATCCCCTTTCAGGCGTTTGGTGGAAGCATCGCTGTTCACTGCGACAATCAGGCGGTCACCCAGTTTGCGGGCGTTTGCCAGATAGGATACGTGCCCGGCATGTAGGATGTCGAAGACACCGTTGGTCATCACCACTTTTTCGCCGCGTTTACGCGCCGCCGCTACAGCCAGCTTCAGTTCCTCTTCGGTCATCACACCAAAGCCGGTGTCCGCACGTCCACGCACCGCGTTTTCCAGCTCAATGGGAGAAACCGTGGAGGTTCCCAGTTTGCCAACCACCACGCCTGCCGCCGCATTGGCAAAGAAGCAGGCTTCTTCCAGCGAATTACCCGCTGCCAGCGTTGCCGCCAGGACGCCAATTACCGTGTCGCCCGCACCGGTAACATCATACACTTCCTGCGCCTGGGTTGGCATATGCAGCGGCGCTTTACCCGGTTGCAACAGGGTCATGCCTTGTTCGGAGCGGGTCACCAACAGAGCCGAGAGTTCGTAATCGGCAATCAGTTTCATGCCGCGCTCAACAATCTCTTCTTCGGTCTTACATTTACCGACAACAGCTTCAAATTCTGACAGATTCGGCGTTAGCAGCGTAGCGCCACGATAACGTTCAAAATCGGTGCCTTTTGGATCAATCAGCACCGGAACGCCCGCCTTACGCGCCAGTTGGATCATCTGCTGTACGCTTGCCAGCGCACCTTTCGCGTAGTCAGAAAGCACCAGTGCGCCAATCGAACTCAGCGCCTGATTAATCCGCTCATGCAGCGGCTGCGGATCAACACCTTCAAAACCTTCTTCGAAATCCAGGCGGATCAACTGTTGGTTGCGGGAAAGCACCCGCAGTTTGGTGATGGTTGGATGCGTCGGTACAGAAACGAAGTCGCATTTTACGTTGACGTCCGCCAGTGATTTACTCAGCGCGCGCGCCGCATCATCAATACCGGTCAGCCCGACCAGGCGAGCGTTAGCACCAAGAGAAGCGATGTTCATCGCCACGTTGGCTGCTCCACCGGGACGTTCTTCAATGGTATTGACTTTAACCACGGGCACCGGCGCTTCCGGCGAGATACGGCTGGTGGGACCGTACCAGTAACGATCCAGCATCACATCACCAACCACCATCACTCCTGCACGTTCAAACTCTGGCAGCGTTACTTTCATTCCTGTCTCCTGAGAGATTCAAAATTTGCGCGCGATAATATCACACTTCATTCCTCCACCAGCCACTTCTGCCAGCTTGCCCGCACCAGTTCACGCTCTGCGGTGAAGCACTCCTCCGACACATGACCCGGTAATTCCTGTAACGCCAGATGATGAAGTTCATCGCGCAGCGTAGTATAAGCCCGGGTCAGCGCCATCGCTTCCTGCTCTTCCATAATGTCGTTTTGTGCCAGCAGTTCCAGAATGCGTACGTTGTCTGACCAGCGCGTTAACTTCGGTTTTTCATGAGCGTAGCGCAACACCAGATATTGAGTAATAAATTCGATATCGGTAATTCCGCCTTCATCAGCTTTGATATCAAAGCGATCGCGATGTTTATTGCCGAGATGAGCGCGCATTTTCTCACGCATTTCCCGTACTTCCGTTTGCAGAGTTTTACTTTCACGCGGCAGCATCATAATTTCCCGACGCACCGCGTCAAAGTGCACAGTGAGCTGTGGATCGCCATACACTACCCGCGCACGCACCAGTGCCTGATGCTCCCACGTCCAGGCCTCGTTTTTCTGATAATCGGCAAACGCTTCTGCGGATGTCACCAGCATTCCCGCAGCCCCGGACGGACGCAGCCGCGCATCCACTTCATACAAAATGCCGGAAGAAGTACGCGTACTGAACAGATGCATAATGCGTTGCGCCAGACGCAGATAAAATTGCCGCCCGTCGATTTCCCGCTCGCCGTCGGTCATCACATCCATTGGGCAATCATGGAGGAAGATAAGGTCAAGATCGGAACTGTAACCTAACTCCCAGCCGCCCAGCTTACCGTAGCCGACCACCGCAAAACCACGGCCTTCGCGTTCGTTTAAGTGATTCGGTTTACCGTAGCGGGCGACCATTTGAACCCACGCCTGCTGAACGACAGCATCTATCATTGCTTCCGCCAGCCAGGTTAAGTGATCGCTCACTTTCATCACCGGTAGCGTACCGGCGATATCCGCTGCCGCAATGCGTAACAGTTGCGCCTGTTTAAACTGGCGTAGCGCCTCAAGCTGTTGTTCTTCGTCATCTTCCGGCACGCGCAGCAAATACTGGCGCAACTCATCACGGTAAGCATCGGTCGCCGTCGGTTGGTAGAGGGTATTTGGATCGAGCAGTTCATCCAGCAATAATGGATAACGCGCCAGTTGGCTGGCAATCATCGGCGATGCGGCACACAGAGAAATCAAATGCTTAAGTGCCGCCGGAAATTCACTAAGCAACTCAAGATAAGTGGTGCGAGTAACAATCCCCACCAACAAGGCGGTAATGCGCGACAGCGTGACAGCAGCGTCTTCACGCGCACAGACATCACTTAGCAGATACGGCATCAGATGGTCGAGCACCTGACGCCCGCGAGGCCCAATGGTGCGTTTATCCAACTCTTTGCGGAAATCGGCAATCAGCGTTAGCACATGTTTGCGATCATCTTCGCTAAGATGCGCCAGCACCGGCGTAGTGTCATCTTCCTGCAACGCATCCTGCCACAACTCACGCCACTGTTCCGACAGCGACTCTTCCTGAGTTTCACTTTCGTCGTCGCCAATCAGTTCATTAAACACCCGACGCACATTTGTCATATGTCCGGTCAGTGCCCCGGTCAGTTGCGGCCAGTCAGCGAAATCCATTGCCCACGCCAGCCGCGCACGGTTAAGCTCATCGGCGGGAAGCGTCTGGGTTTGTTCGTCGTTAATGCTTTGCAGCAGGTTTTCCAGACGCCGCAGGAACAGATATGCCACTCGCAATTGTTCGGCGTCATTTTCAGAAAGCAGATGCAATGCGGCAATGGCGCTGAGTGTCGGCAGTAAAGAGCGTGATTGCAGCGACGGTTCACGTCCGCCGCGAATTAGCTGGAACACCTGGACGATAAATTCAATTTCGCGAATGCCACCCGCGCCAAGTTTGATGTTGTCAGTGAGGCCGCGACGACGCACTTCACGGGCAATCATTCCCTTCATGTTGCGCAGTGACTGGATGACGCTGAAATCGATGTAACGGCGGAAAACAAACGGACGCAGCATCGAACGCAATTCGTTAGCATAGACGCCATCGCTATCGCCCATAATCCGCGCCTTGACCATCGCGTAACGCTCCCAGTCGCGCCCCTGTTCCTGGTAATAATCTTCCAGCGCCGCAAAGCTCAGCACCAGCGGGCCACTTTCACCAAACGGACGCAGACGCATATCCACGCGATAGACAAAGCCATCTTGCGTCGGTTGATCCAGCACTTTAATCAGCCGCTGGCCCATACGAGTAAAAAACTGAGCGTTATCCAGTTCGCGGCGTCCGCCCTGCGTACAGCCATGTTCCGGCCAGGCAAAAATCAGATCGATATCCGAGGAAAAATTCAGTTCCCCGCCCCCCAGCTTGCCCATGCCTAAAATCAGCAGCGGTTGCGCTTCGCCCTGCGTATTGCACGGCGTTCCCCACTCGCAACAGCAGGCTTCATATAGCCAGTCACGCGCCGCGACAATCAGCGTCTCCGCCAGATAGCTGAGCTGCTGCAATATGCTCTCTTCAGTAACCAGTGCCAGCGTTTGCGCCCAGGCGATGCGCACCATAATGCGCCGCCGGAATAGCCGCAGCTCGCGCATTAACCCGGCTTCGTCACTCACATTACAGAGCGCCTCCTGCAACCATGCCGCGTAATGCTGCCATTCGTCGGCCTGCGGCGGTTGGCTTTCCAGTTCCGTCAGCCACTCTGAATGCGCAATTACGCTGTCCTGCACAAAATCACTAAAAGTAAGTACTGACTTCGCCTGTGCGCTAAGTGATTCCTCGGCTAAAGGCTCTGGCAGCCGCTCAACAACGGTCTGCCAGTACTGCTGTAACGGTGAAGAGAGCGGCTTCATAAGCGATTTTATCCTTGCCTGATTAACGTTTTCCGCTGTGCAACCAGAACGGTTCCTGATTGTTTGCCTCATTGCGGAAATGTTCAATTTCAATGCGTTGCCCGGTCGCAATGGCGTGACGCAGTCCCTGCCAGTTCTCCAGCCAGGCTTGCGCAACGAGAGGATCGTAGTAACCCGCCAGCAACAGTATTGAGTCAATGTCACGCGTCAGACGTGGTAACTGGTCACGGTAGCGATCGCCCAACGGTTGGCAAAAAACGCTTTTCAGTTCAGCGGCATGGCGGGAAAGATGGATATCGGCAAAGCGTTTAAAGGAATCGCTCATTTTGTCCTGCGCTTTGGCATCTAAAAACGGCTGCCAGGCTTTGCTGACCAGCCACTCAGTCAACGCCAGTTTCGCCATTGCCGTTTCGGTAGAGTAGACCGCCGTCACGGCAGAAACTGCAGAAGCAATCGTCGCTTCACATTGGGTCAACAGGTCACGTAAGTGAGTGCTCGCTTTCCTTGGCACAATGCCACCGAACAGCATCAGCGTATGACGGACCAGGCTAATGGCTGCCAGCACCTGTTCTTTCGCCGCATCGTTGCCGCGTACCCACAGTTCTTCATGATACTGCCATTGCGCTAACGCCAGCTCGAGCGCCGCTTCCAGCCCCTGTTCCACATCGGCTTTTGCCGCAGCATGCAAAATGGTGGTCGGTTTGATTTCACGCGCCGGATTGCCCTGCGCCAGATGATAGCCACGCGCCGCTTTGCTCAGGCTGCCCTGGCGTAATCCGGTTTGCGATACCAGTTGGTTCGCCAGTTTCAGCACCGCGCGCGTTTCACCGCTAAGCAGCTCCAGTTCCAGCTCACAGATAGGTTCAGCAAATTCACCCGCTTTCACCTCGCCCTGATCGAGAGCGATTTCAATCTGGCTGCCATCGACCTCCACCAGCCATTTTTCGCGATAAAAATCGGTGCTGAACAGCGGCTGCACGCGGGACGCGAGATCGGCAGGTAACTCACCGTTTGGCCAGACTTCCGTCGGTAACTGCGCCAGATCGAGCGTCAGTTCACTCAATGCCACGTTATATTCCGGGCGCTGGTGCAATCCGCCTGTTACCCGTCCGGCAACTTTCATGGTCATCTCATAGCGACCGTTTTCGCCACGAATACGCAGCCCCATGTCGTGCCCACGCAGCCAGTTATCCGGCGTTTCGTAGTAAATGTTCAGTAACTGCACGGGATCATGGTGCTCGCCGCCCAGCGTATTGAGATGGTCACGCAACGCCTCAACGGCACTGTGATTAACAATAAACTTTAATTCGATTTCCTGAGCCATGGCCTTTACTTATCGGTTATGTCACATAAGTGACGATGAACGGCGAACTAAATGCGATCTTTTTTGTCAGTAGATAGTATTTTGCGCCAAATTGCCATGCAACGAGCATTTTGACGGGCGTAAAAGTTTGAGACAGTGGCAAAACCTGACACAGAGGATTCTGATTGATACCGAATGCTTTGCGCAGCAACACTGATGCCACTACTATCGTTCCACTTTCCATGACAATAACGACAGCCTGATGCCAAAATTACGCCTGATCGCACTAACTTTACTCGCGCTTAGCGCCACTGCCGTCTCTCACGCGGAAGAAAAACGCTATGTTTCTGACGAACTGAACACCTGGGTTCGCAGTGGTCCGGGAGATCATTATCGCCTCGTGGGCACCGTGAACGCCGGTGAAGAAGTGACATTATTACAAACTGACGCCAACACCAATTATGCCCAGGTGAAAGACAGCTCCGGCCGTACCGCCTGGATCCCGTTGAAACAACTGAGCACTGAGCCAAGCCTGCGCTCCCGCGTGCCAGATCTGGAAAATCAGGTCAGAACCCTGACCGATAAGCTCACCAATATCGATAACACCTGGAATCAGCGCACCGCAGAAATGCAGCAAAAAGTGGCGCAGAGCGACAGTGTGATCAACGGGTTAAAAGAAGAAAATCAGAAGCTGAAAAACGAACTGATTGTCGCGCAGAAAAAAGTCGATGCCGCCAGCGTTCAGCTGGATGACAAACAGCGCACCATCATCATGCAGTGGTTTATGTATGGCGGCGGTGTGCTGGGACTTGGCTTGCTGCTCGGTCTGGTATTACCGCACCTGATCCCAACGCGCAAACGTAAAGATCGCTGGATGAACTAAATCGCCTTCTTCGTTGCACTGTCTTATTATTAGGAATTGTGTATTTGACGAAGGGAAGATGGCGTGAAGATTTATCTGGTCGGTGGTGCGGTTCGGGATGCATTGTTAGGGCTACCGGTCAAAGACAGAGATTGGGTGGTGGTCGGCAGTACGCCACAGGAGATGCTCGACGCGGGCTACCAGCAGGTAGGCCGCGATTTTCCCGTTTTTCTGCATCCGCAAACCCATGAAGAGTATGCGCTGGCACGTACCGAACGGAAATCCGGCTCCGGTTATACCGGTTTTACCTGTTATGCCGCGCCAGATGTCACACTGGAAGATGATCTTAAGCGTCGCGATCTGACCATCAATGCACTGGCTCAGGATGATAACGGCAAGATTATCGACCCGTACAACGGCCTGAGCGATCTGCAAAATCGTCTGTTGCGCCATGTTTCCCCCGCGTTTGGCGAAGATCCGTTACGCGTTCTGCGCGTGGCGCGTTTTGCTGCGCGTTATGCCCACCTCGGTTTTCGTATTGCCGATGAAACTCTGACGCTGATGCGCGAGATGACCCATGCGGGTGAACTGGAACACCTGACGCCTGAACGGGTATGGAAAGAGACGGAAAGCGCCCTCACCACCCGCAATCCACAGGTGTTCTTCCAGGTACTGCGCGATTGCGGCGCACTACGCGTTTTATTCCCGGAGATCGACGCGTTGTTTGGTGTCCCCGCTCCGGCGAAATGGCACCCGGAAATCGACACGGGTATTCACACCTTAATGACGCTCTCAATGGCGGCGATGCTGAGTCCGCAGGTCGATGTCCGTTTCGCAACGTTATGCCACGATCTCGGTAAAGGGCTGACTCCACCAGAACTTTGGCCGCGTCATCACGGTCACGGTCCGGCGGGCGTGAAGTTAGTGGAACAACTATGTCAGCGTCTGCGGGTGCCAAATGAAATTCGCGATTTAGCCAAACTGGTGGCTGAGTTTCACGATCTCATCCACACCTTCCCAATGCTGAACCCAAAAACCATCGTCAAATTGTTTGATTCCATCGATGCCTGGCGTAAACCGCAGCGTGTCGAGCAACTGGCGCTGACCAGCGAGGCCGACGTGCGCGGCAGAACCGGCTTTGAAGCGGCTGATTACCCGCAAGGGCGCTGGTTACGTGAAGCGTGGGAAGTGGCGCAGTCAGTACCGACAAAAGCGGTCGTTGAAGCGGGATTTAAAGGCGTGGAGATTCGCGAAGAGTTGACCCGACGCCGGATTGCGGCGGTAGCCAGCTGGAAGGAACAACGTTGCCCAAAACCTGAGTAAGTGTTGGATATATAACTAAAAGTTAGCGCGAACTGTCCCCTCGCCCCTCTGGGGAGAGGGTTAGGGTGAGGGGAACAGGCCAGTACCAGAGCGAACAATTACCCTCACCCCGGCCCTCTCCCTAAAAGGGCGAGGGAGAAAACCGGGCCTGCTCCGAATCAAAAGAACACTACGTACACCGCAGCCGCCACAATAAAGCGATAAATGGCGAACGGGATAAACGAAATGCGCTTAATCAATTGCAGGAAGGTTTTAATCGCAATCAGCGCCACTACGAAGGCGGTGATAAACCCAACGGCAAACATCGGGATATCGCCGGTTGTCAGGAAGCCCCAGCTTTTGTAGAGATCGAGCGCCGTTGCGCCCATCATCATCGGCACCGCCAGCAGGAACGAGAACTCAGAAGCGGCGTAGCGGCTCACGCCCATCAGCATCCCGCCGGAAATAGTTGCCCCAGAGCGGGAGAAACCCGGCCACAGCGCCAGACACTGGAAACAGCCAATCATAAACGCCTGACGATAGGTCATATCATCCAGACCCGGCGCACGCGGCTCTTTCGGCTTCAGGCATTCGGCGGCAATCAGCAACAGACCGCCGACGACCAGCGCATACATCACATTTATCGGGTTAAACAACGACTTAATCGTATCGTGGAATAAAAGTCCCAACACCACCGCCGGGATCATCCCCAGCAAAATGTGGATCAGCGTTAACCGACCTTTGCTTTCTCCTTCGTGCTGCAACGGACGCCCAAAGTGAATGCCAATCAGGCCAAACAGACGCCGCCAGAACATCACTACCACAGCCAGAATTGATCCTAACTGGATCACGACTTCAAAGGTTTTCGCCGTGTCGCCCTCAAACCCCAACAAATGACCGACAATAATCATATGGCCCGTGCTGGATACCGGCAGAAATTCTGTCAATCCTTCGACCACACCCAATATTGCCGCTATCAGCAGCGAGTGCATATCGCTCATCAATAAACCCCTAAATTATAAAAATGTACCGCTTGTCCGAACTACTGCAGTATGACCAGGTTATAACCGTTTGGTTTAACAGCTGTAAAATTAATTATTTTCTTTCAGATTATTGCCACGCTCAATGATGACGCCAACATTCGCCGCCCGCGCCACTGCACCTGGCTTGCTGAGTTTGATACGCACCCACGGCGAGTTGAAGCGTGCTAACAGCAGCTCCGCCACCTCTTCAGCCACGCGCTCCACCAGCGCAAAACGCGCGCCCTCGACGTGGCTGACCACCGTTTCTGCAATGTCAGCGTAACTGAGGCAATCCGCCACATCATCACTTTTCGCCGCTTTACGGTTATCCCATGCCATTTCGATATCGAACACTAACTTCTGTTCGATGGTCTGTTCCCAGTCGTAAACACCAATAGTGGTGATTACCGAAAGTTGCTCTATAAATACAATATCCATCACGTCCTGCCTGCTTTTTGGCTAACCGGATACCACTTCCGGCGAAATGTGCGTATTATCCACAGATTCATCGTTGAACACGAATTTTCAAAACGGAACAGCTTATGAGTGCAATCGCGCCTGGAATGATCCTCATCGCGTACCTCTGCGGCTCCATTTCCAGTGCCATTCTGGTTTGCCGCTTGTGTGGGCTGCCCGATCCGCGAACCAGCGGCTCCGGCAATCCCGGCGCAACCAATGTGTTACGTATCGGTGGCAAGGGAGCAGCCGTAGCAGTGCTGATTTTCGACGTTCTGAAAGGAATGTTGCCCGTCTGGGGCGCGTATGAATTAGGCGTCAGCCCCTTCTGGCTAGGCTTAATTGCCATCGCCGCCTGTCTTGGACACATCTGGCCCGTTTTCTTCGGATTTAAAGGAGGAAAAGGCGTTGCTACCGCTTTTGGTGCCATCGCACCAATTGGCTGGGATCTCACCGGAGTAATGGCGGGAACCTGGTTACTGACCGTGCTATTGAGCGGATACTCGTCGCTGGGAGCGATTGTCAGCGCACTGATTGCTCCGTTTTACGTCTGGTGGTTTAAGCCACAATTTACCTTCCCGGTTTCTATGCTCTCTTGCCTGATCCTGCTGCGTCATCATGACAACATCCAGCGTCTGTGGCGTCGCCAGGAGACAAAAATCTGGACGAAATTCAAAAGAAAGCGCGAAAAAGATCCCGAGTAATTTCTGTCAGGTTTATAAAACCTGATAGCCTTCATCGGGCTTGCCCAGTCGTTGCTGGCACCATGCCGCCAGAAACTCTACGCAGACGCGCAACTTCATACTGCGATAGAGTGGCTCCCGATAGACAGCCCAGATATTGGCGCTTTGTGCATATTCCGGCAATACTCGCACCAGTTTGCCACTCTCCAGAAACGGCAGCACATCCCATTCGGAACGCAGCATAATCCCTTTCCCTTCCAGCGCCCATTGCAGCACTATCTCACCGCTGTTGGAGGAAAGATGCCCGCTAACCTTCACCGATTTTTTCTCCTGACCGTTCCCCAACTCCCATATTCCGTGGGTCATATCGCGCTCTTTGGTCACCAGACAGTCATGACGACTTAATTCCTGTAATGATTGTGGCTGCGGATATTTTTGCAGATACTCAGGTGCTGCGCATAATATTCTTTTATTTTTTGTCAAAAGATGCGCAATATAATAATCAGGAATTTCGTCATTAATACGAATATCCAGATCAATATTATCCTGCACTAAATCAATTTGCCGATCGAACAATTCAAAATGCACCTGTAATTCAGGGTAATTGCGCATCAGTTCAGTAATTGCTGGCGCAATATGGCTGCGACCAAAACCAAAACTACAACCAATACGAATCATCCCCTCCGGGCGCGTTTTGATTTGCGTGACGTCATCGACCAGTCGCTGATATTGGGTGAGGATTTCCAGCGCATGTTCGTAACAACGTTGGCCACTTTCAGTCAGCGCCACGCCGCGAGCGGAGCGGTTAAGCAGCGTCGTTGCCAGCGTGTTTTCAAGGATTTGGATTCGTTTGGTGACAAATGCGGGCGTCTGCCCAAGCGTCGCCGCTGCGGCACTAAAACTGCCGCTATGGACGATTTCCACCAGTACCTGCAAGTCTTTGGCTAAAGGCCAGCTATTCAGCATCGTTAATTATCCGCAATTTTGACTGGCTCAGTGTATTTCGCAAAACATTGCCATTCCCTGCTCTGGCGCAATATTCATTCTTATTTTCGTGTTGATTCACGAACTGTTAATTACATATTCACGGCGGTAAGAAATATAAAACCCTATTTTTAGTGTTAGTTTGTGGCGGTGAATTTTTCCAGACAAATAGAAAAACTGGAGTTGCCATGATGAGCGAATGTAATAAACAACAGGCAGTGAATAAGTTGACGGATATTGTCGCTAACTTTACCGCCATGATTTCTACCCGGATGCCCGATGACGTGGTGGATAAACTAAAACAGCTTCGGGACGCCGAAACGTCGTCGATGGGGAAAATCATCTACCACACGATGTTCGATAACATGCAAAAAGCGATCGACCTGAATCGCCCGACCTGTCAGGACACCGGCGAAATCATGTTTTTTGTTAAGGTCGGTTCCCGTTTCCCGCTGCTTGGCGAGCTGCAAAGCATTCTTCAGCAAGCCGTGGAAGAGGCGACCGTCAAAGCGCCACTGCGCCACAACGCGGTGGAAATTTTTGACGAAGTGAACACCGGCAAAAATACCGGTAGCGGCGTACCGTGGGTTACCTGGGATATCGTCCCCGACGGTGACGACGCGGAAATCGAAGTTTACATGGCTGGCGGCGGCTGCACGCTACCTGGCCGCTCGAAAGTGTTAATGCCATCGGAAGGCTACGAAGGCGTGGTGAAATTCGTCTTCGAAAATATCTCCACCCTCGCCGTAAACGCCTGTCCACCGGTACTGGTAGGTGTAGGCATCGCCACCTCGGTGGAAACCGCCGCTGTACTCTCGCGTAAAGCCATTTTGCGCCCAATTGGCAGCCGCCATCCCAATCCCAAAGCGGCAGAACTGGAGCTACGCCTGGAGGAAGGACTCAACCGTCTGGGGATTGGTCCACAGGGGCTGACTGGCAACAGTTCAGTGATGGGCGTGCATATCGAATCTGCCGCTCGCCATCCGTCAACCATCGGCGTTGCTGTTTCTACAGGCTGCTGGGCGCATCGTCGCGGCACACTGCTGGTTCATGCCGATCTCTCCTTTGAAAATCTGTCTCACACCCGGAGCGCGTTATGAAAAAGATCCTGACAACCCCGATCAAAGCTGAAGATCTGCAAGATATTCGCGTCGGCGATGTGATCTACCTGACCGGTACGCTGGTGACTTGCCGCGACGTTTGTCACCGCCGCTTGATCGAACTGAAACGGCCGATCCCTTACGATCTCAACGGCAAAGCGATTTTCCACGCAGGCCCCATCGTGCGCAAAAACGGCGACAAATGGGAGATGGTCTCCGTCGGCCCGACAACCAGTATGCGTATGGAAAGTTTTGAACGTGAATTTATTGAACAGACCGGCGTGAAACTGGTGGTCGGCAAAGGCGGAATGGGGCCGCTGACCGAAGAAGGTTGCCAGAAATTCAAGGCGCTGCATGTAATTTTTCCGGCAGGCTGCGCGGTACTGGCGGCGACCCAGGTGGAAGAGATTGAAGAGGTGCACTGGACAGAACTCGGAATGCCGGAGTCGCTGTGGGTCTGCCGGGTCAAAGAGTTCGGTCCGCTGATTGTCTCTATTGATACCCACGGCAACAACCTGATAGCCGAAAACAAAAAGCTGTTCGCCGAACGCCGCGATCCCATCGTGGAAGAGATTTGCGAGCACGTCCACTACATCAAATAACCCTCCCGGAGAGGCTCACCCCCTCTCCTTCTTCGCAGGCATAACACGATGAAACCTTCCACTGAATGGTGGCGATATCTCGCACCGCTGG
The DNA here is from genome assembly GCF_002965965.1 of Escherichia sp. MOD1-EC5495. Lineage (NCBI taxonomy): Bacteria > Pseudomonadati > Pseudomonadota > Gammaproteobacteria > Enterobacterales > Enterobacteriaceae > Escherichia > Escherichia sp. MOD1-EC5495. Next base: position 96,726 of record NZ_PTRI01000011.1, on the reverse strand, counting down.
CGGTCATCGCCATTATTGCTCTACTTCCGGTTCCCGCAGGGCTGGAGAGTCATACCTGGCTCTACTTTGCGGTTTTTACCGGCGTGATCGTTGGGCTGATCCTCGAACCCGTGCCGGGTGCCGTGGTGGCGATGGTGGGTATCTCCATCATCGCCATTCTCTCGCCCTGGCTGCTGTTTAGCCCCGAGCAGCTCGCCCAGCCAGGCTTTAAATTCACCGCAAAATCCCTCTCCTGGGCGGTTTCCGGTTTTTCTAATTCGGTTATCTGGCTGATTTTCGCCGCCTTTATGTTTGGCACTGGCTATGAAAAAACCGGTCTTGGACGCCGTATCGCGCTGATTCTGGTGAAAAAGATGGGGCATCGCACACTGTTTCTCGGCTATGCGGTGATGTTCTCCGAGCTGATCCTGGCACCTGTAACACCGTCCAACTCAGCGCGCGGTGCGGGGATTATCTATCCCATCATCCGTAACCTGCCGCCGCTCTATCAATCACAGCCGAACGACAGCAGTTCGCGCAGCATTGGCTCATACATCATGTGGATGGGGATTGTTGCCGACTGCGTGACCAGCGCCATTTTCCTGACGGCGATGGCACCTAACCTGCTGTTAATTGGACTGATGAAAAGCGCATCTCACGCCACGCTGAGTTGGGGCGACTGGTTCCTCGGTATGTTGCCGCTCAGTATCTTACTGGTTCTGCTGGTTCCCTGGCTGGCTTATGTGCTGTATCCACCGGTGCTGAAGTCTGGCGATCAGGTGCCGCGCTGGGCAGAGACGGAACTACAAGAGATGGGGCCACTCTGTTCGCGTGAAAAACGGATGCTGGCGCTGATGGTGGGCGCGCTGGTGCTGTGGATTTTCGGCGGTGATTATATCGATGCTGCGATGGTCGGTTACAGCGTGGTGGCACTGATGCTACTTCTGCGCATTATCAGCTGGGACGATATTGTCAGTAATAAAGCGGCGTGGAACGTTTTCTTCTGGCTGGCCTCGCTAATAACCCTCGCCACCGGACTCAACAACACCGGTTTTATTAGCTGGTTTGGCAAACTGTTAGCAGGCAGCTTAAGTGGTTATTCGCCGACGATGGTGATGGTAGCGTTGATTGTGGTGTTTTATCTGCTGCGCTACTTCTTTGCCAGCGCCACGGCGTATACCTCCGCTCTCGCGCCGATGATGATTGCCGCCGCGCTGGCGATGCCGGAAATCCCGCTGCCGGTGTTCTGCCTGATGGTTGGCGCGGCAATTGGTCTGGGGAGCATTCTTACGCCATACGCCACCGGGCCCAGTCCGATTTACTACGGCAGTGGTTATCTGCCAACGGTGGATTACTGGCGACTGGGGGCGATTTTTGGGCTGATATTCCTCGTGTTGCTGGTGATTACCGGCTTACTGTGGATGCCCGTGGTTTTGCTTTAAGTGAGGGCGGTGCCGGAAATTGCTCTCCGGCACCTGAGAGTTTTACGCAGCCGGTAACTCTGCCAGCGGCCAGCGCGGACGCACGCTAACGCCGAGATCCGCCGTCGCGCCTGCTTTAAACCGCACCATTCCGGCATAGGCGATCATCGCACCGTTATCGGTACAAAATTCCGGGCGCGCGTAGAACACTTCGCCGCGACGCTTTTTCATCATTTCCGCCAGTTTCGCCCGCAACGTGCGGTTAGCACTCACGCCGCCAGCCATGACCAGCCGCTTGAAGCCAGTCTGATCCAGCGCACGCTTACATTTAATCATCAGCGTATCGACCACCGCATCTTCAAAAGCGCGGGCAATATCGGCACGCGTCTGGTCGTCGGTGCCGTTGTCACGAATCGTGTTCGCGGCGAAGGTTTTCAGGCCGGAGAAGCTGAAATCCAGCCCCGGACGGTCGGTCATCGGACGCGGGAAGACAAAGCGCCCGGCTGTACCCTGCGCCGCCATTTTCGACAGCAGCGGCCCGCCTGGATAATCCAGCCCCAGCAGCTTCGCGGTTTTATCAAACGCTTCACCAGCGGCATCATCAATGGACTCGCCGAGCAGCTCATACTGACCAATGCCGGTAACGCTGATTAACTGCGTATGACCGCCAGAAACCAGCAATGCAACAAACGGAAATTCCGGCGGGTTATCTTCCAGCATCGGTGCTAACAGATGCCCTTCCATATGGTGCACCGGGATCGCCGGAACGTTCCAGGCAAATGCCAGAGAACGTCCCACGGTCGCACCAACCAGCAGCGCGCCGACTAATCCTGGGCCTGCGGTATAGGCCACGGCATCAATATCTTTTGCCGTCAAACCAGACTCTTTCAGCGCCGCCTGGATCAACGGTACGGTTTTACGCACGTGATCGCGGGAGGCCAGTTCAGGCACCACGCCGCCGTAGTCAGCGTGTAATTTCACCTGACTATACAATTGGTTGGCTAACAAACCTTTTTCATCGTCGTAAATGGCGATGCCGGTTTCATCGCAGGAAGTTTCAATACCCAGTACACGCATGACTTGTTTTACCTCGCTTTATTACCGCGCAGTGTAGGACCAATGCGGGTTGATGTAAAACTTTGTTCGCCCCTGGAGAAAGCCTCGTGTATACTCCTCACCCTTATAAAAGTCCCTTTCAAAAGAGGTCGCGGTGCTTTACAAAGCAGCAGCAATTGCAGTAAAATTCCGCACCATTTTGAAATAAGCTGGCGTTGATGCCAGCGGCAAACCGAATTAATCAAAGGTGAGAGGCACATGCCGGTAATTAAAGTACGTGAAAACGAGCCGTTCGACGTAGCTCTGCGTCGCTTCAAGCGTTCCTGCGAAAAAGCAGGTGTTCTGGCGGAAGTTCGTCGTCGTGAGTTCTATGAAAAACCGACTACCGAACGTAAGCGCGCTAAAGCTTCTGCAGTGAAACGTCACGCGAAGAAACTGGCTCGCGAAAACGCACGCCGCACTCGTCTGTACTAATTCCCTGAGAGCGTTGCTCTCCGATCAGACCGAGTTGTAGTTGTAAGGCCGTGCTTCCGAAAGGAATGCGCGGCTTATTTTCGTTTATGAATTGCTAAAAATCGGGGCCTATGGCTGGACGAATCCCACGCGTATTCATTAATGATCTGCTGGCGCGCACTGACATCGTCGATCTGATCGATGCCCGTGTGAAGCTGAAAAAGCAGGGCAAGAATTTTCACGCGTGTTGTCCCTTCCACAACGAGAAAACCCCGTCATTCACCGTTAACGGTGAGAAACAGTTTTACCACTGCTTTGGATGTGGCGCGCACGGCAACGCGATCGACTTCCTGATGAACTACGACAAGCTCGAGTTCGTCGAAACGGTCGAAGAGCTGGCGGCAATGCACAATCTTGAAGTGCCATTTGAAGCAGGCAGCGGCCCCAGCCAGATAGAGCGCCATCAACGGCAAACGCTTTATCAGTTGATGGACGGTCTGAATACGTTTTACCAACAATCTTTACAACAACCTGTTGCCACATCTGCGCGCCAGTATCTGGAAAAACGCGGATTAAGCCACGAGGTCATCGCCCGCTTTGCGATTGGTTTTGCGCCCCCCGGCTGGGACAACGTCCTGAAACGGTTTGGCGGCAATCCAGAAAATCGTCAGTCATTGATTGATGCGGGCATGTTGGTCACCAACGATCAGGGTCGCAGTTACGATCGTTTCCGCGAGCGGGTGATGTTCCCTATTCGCGATAAACGCGGTCGGGTGATTGGTTTTGGCGGGCGCGTGCTGGGCAACGATACCCCCAAATACCTGAACTCGCCGGAAACCGATATTTTCCATAAAGGCCGCCAGCTTTACGGTCTTTATGAAGCGCAGCAGGATAACGCTGAACCCCAGCGTCTGTTGGTGGTCGAAGGCTATATGGACGTGGTGGCGCTGGCGCAATACGGTATTAATTACGCCGTTGCATCGCTGGGTACGTCAACCACTGCCGATCACATTCAGTTGTTGTTCCGTGCGACCAACAATGTCATTTGCTGTTATGACGGCGACCGTGCAGGTCGCGATGCCGCCTGGCGGGCGCTGGAAACTGCGCTGCCTTATATGACAGACGGCCGTCAGTTACGCTTTATGTTTTTACCGGATGGCGAAGACCCAGACACACTGGTGCGCAAAGAGGGTAAAGAGGCGTTTGAAGCGCGAATGGAGCAGGCAATGCCGCTCTCCGCGTTTCTGTTTAACAGCCTGATGCCGCAGGTTGATCTGAGTACTCCTGACGGGCGCGCACGTTTAAGTACGCTGGCGCTGCCGCTGATTTCTCAGGTGCCAGGAGAAACGCTGCGCATCTATCTTCGTCAGGAATTAGGCAACAAGTTAGGCATCCTTGATGACAGCCAGCTTGAACGATTAATGCCGAAAGCAGCAGAGAACGGCGTTTCTCGTCCTGTTCCGCAGCTAAAACGCACGACCATGCGTATACTTATAGGGTTGCTGGTGCAAAATCCAGAATTAGCGACGTTAGTCCCGCCGCTTGAGAATCTGGATGAAAATAAGCTCCCCGGACTTGGCTTATTCAGAGAACTGGTCAACACTTGTCTCTCTCAGCCAGGTCTGACCACCGGGCAACTTTTAGAGCACTATCGTGGTACAAATAATGCTGCCACCCTTGAAAAACTGTCGATGTGGGACGATATAGCAGATAGGAATATTGCTGAGCAAACCTTCACCGACTCACTCAACCATATGTTTGATTCGTTGCTTGAACTGCGCCAGGAAGAGTTAATTGCTCGCGAGCGCACGCATGGTTTAAGCAATGAAGAACGCCTGGAACTCTGGACATTAAACCAGGAACTGGCGAAAAAGTGATTTAACGGCTTAAGTGCCGAATAGCGATCGGGAAGCCCCCGACAGCCGCACTGAGAGGCAGCGGCAATGATATAAGTACGCCCTCGTAATTATCGTTGGCGGTAAACAACCGTTGGATTTCAGTATTAACGTCTGAATGATATCCGGTCAATCGCCCAACACCAACCTCATGAAATAAGTGTGGATACCGTCTTATGGAGCAAAACCCGCAGTCACAGCTGAAACTTCTTGTCACCCGTGGTAAGGAGCAAGGCTATCTGACCTATGCCGAGGTCAATGACCATCTGCCGGAAGATATCGTCGATTCCGATCAGATCGAAGACATCATCCAAATGATCAATGACATGGGCATTCAGGTGATGGAAGAAGCGCCGGATGCCGATGACCTGATGCTGGCTGAAAACACAGCAGACGAAGATGCTGCCGAAGCCGCCGCGCAGGTGCTTTCCAGCGTGGAATCTGAAATCGGGCGTACGACTGACCCGGTACGCATGTACATGCGTGAAATGGGCACCGTTGAACTGTTGACCCGCGAAGGCGAAATTGACATCGCTAAACGCATCGAAGACGGGATCAACCAGGTTCAATGCTCCGTTGCTGAATATCCGGAAGCGATCACCTATCTGCTGGAACAGTACGATCGTGTTGAAGCAGAAGAAGCGCGTCTGTCCGATCTGATCACTGGCTTTGTTGACCCGAACGCAGAAGAAGATCTGGCGCCAACCGCCACTCACGTCGGTTCAGAGCTTTCTCAAGAAGATCTGGACGATGACGAAGATGAAGACGAAGAAGATGCCGACGACGACAGTGCCGACGATGACAACAGCATCGACCCGGAACTGGCTCGTGAAAAATTTGCTGAACTGCGCGCTCAGTACGTTGTAACGCGTGACACCATCAAAGCGAAAGGCCGCAGCCACGCTGCTGCTCAGGAAGAGATCCTGAAACTGTCTGAAGTATTCAAACAGTTCCGCCTGGTGCCGAAGCAGTTTGACTACCTGGTCAACAGTATGCGCGTCATGATGGATCGCGTTCGTACACAAGAACGTCTGATCATGAAGCTCTGCGTTGAGCAGTGCAAAATGCCGAAGAAAAACTTCATCACCCTGTTTACCGGCAACGAAACCAGCGATACCTGGTTCAACGCGGCAATTGCGATGAATAAGCCGTGGTCGGAAAAACTGCACGATGTCTCTGAAGAAGTGCATCGCGCCCTGCAGAAACTGCAGCAGATTGAAGAAGAAACCGGCCTGACCATTGAGCAGGTTAAAGACATTAACCGTCGAATGTCCATCGGTGAAGCGAAAGCCCGCCGTGCGAAGAAAGAGATGGTTGAAGCGAACTTACGTCTGGTTATTTCTATCGCTAAGAAATACACCAACCGTGGCTTGCAGTTCCTCGATCTGATTCAGGAAGGCAACATCGGTCTGATGAAAGCGGTTGATAAATTCGAATACCGTCGTGGTTACAAGTTCTCCACCTACGCAACCTGGTGGATCCGTCAGGCGATCACCCGCTCTATCGCGGATCAGGCGCGCACCATCCGTATTCCGGTGCATATGATTGAGACCATCAACAAGCTCAACCGTATTTCTCGCCAGATGCTGCAAGAAATGGGTCGTGAACCGACGCCGGAAGAACTGGCTGAACGTATGCTGATGCCGGAAGACAAAATCCGCAAAGTGCTGAAGATCGCCAAAGAGCCAATCTCCATGGAAACGCCGATCGGTGATGATGAAGATTCGCATCTGGGAGATTTCATCGAGGATACCACCCTCGAACTGCCGCTGGATTCTGCGACCACTGAAAGCCTGCGTGCGGCAACGCACGACGTGCTTGCTGGCCTGACCGCGCGTGAAGCGAAAGTTCTGCGTATGCGTTTCGGTATCGACATGAACACCGACCACACGCTGGAAGAAGTGGGTAAACAGTTCGACGTTACCCGTGAACGTATCCGTCAGATCGAAGCGAAGGCGCTGCGTAAACTGCGTCACCCGAGCCGTTCTGAAGTGCTGCGTAGCTTCCTGGACGATTAATCGGTAGGCCGGATAGGCGTTACGCCGCACCCGGCACTAGTCCCTCTGCACAAACGCCACCTTTTCGGTGGCGTTTTTATCGCCCACGCACCACCAGCGCCTGATCCAGTTCCCGATACGCCTCAACCAGTTTCTCCAGTGAAACGCGACTTAAACCGCTGGGATTCGGCAACACCCAAATCTGCGTCGAACCAATAGTGAGCGTTTGTTTCCCCCACTGTACGCCGCGCTGGCTGAATCCCTGTTCATATGCTTGTTTGCCCAGAATCGCCAATGCTTGTGGTTGGTAATCTTCAATTTTTTCAATCAGCTTACGCCCGCCTGCGTGCAGCTCCTGCTTTGAAACTTCATTGGCTTGCACCGCTGGACGGTCTACCAGTTTGGTAACACCGCAACGATAATCCAGCAGATGCTGCGCTTCCTGCGGCTTCAACTGACGGTCAGTAAATCCGGCCTGATAAATCACCTTCCAGAAGCGATTTGCCGGATGGGCAAACGGAAAGCCAGACTCTGCGGAAGAAAGACCCGGATTGATGCCACAAAACACCACACGCAATCCTGGCGCAAGAATATCGTCAACCATATTAACTCCTGAACAACACAACTCGCAGGAAGTATAACGAATTGAAAACACATTGTTTATAAAAACAGCAGCCGCGCGCTAATGGCTGGATTGCAGCACGGAGTTACTTTATAATCCGCTACCATGGCCCCTTAGCTCAGTGGTTAGAGCAGGCGACTCATAATCGCTTGGTCGCTGGTTCAAGTCCAGCAGGGGCCACCAGATACAGCAAAGGCTGACGAGAAATCGTCAGCCTTTTTTCATATATCAATTACTTTGCGTGCCAGTAAGCCGCTGCGCGTACCCGCTGTGGGTCATATTGTTCCGCTTCAAAGCGGCGGCTTAAATTCTTAACCACCTTGCCTTCGCCGGTTATCCAGATGAAATAATCATCGGCAGGAATTTCCAGCTGTGCCAGACGCGCGTCCACCGCCTGCTCATCATGCGCCAGCCACTCGATGTTAAAACCGTCAAGGTGCGCGAGATAATCCTGACAGGCGTTATCCCGCACGCTGACCAGCGCGGTAACTTGCGGTTTAACGGCAAGTTTGCTCAACGTTTCCAGGCGTCGACGCAGTGCGGGCATTCCGGACTCATCGCAGACATATACCTGATACGCGTAATCTTCCGGCACCACCAGCGAACCACGCGGTCCGGCTACTGTGAGTTTATCGCCCGGTTGCGCCTGCATCGCCCAGCCGCTGGCGACACCACCGTCATGAATAAAGAAATCGATCGCCAGTTCATGGCGCTGCTCATCATACAGTGGCGTATAGTCGCGCGACGGTGGACGTGGCCCTTCCGGCCAGACGATACCCTCTTCAGTTACCGTTGGCGGTACAAAGTGAGCGCCAGGTTGAGGAAAGAAGAGTTTGCTGTGATCGTCAAAACCGCGCGACGTAAAACCGTCCAGCGCCTCGCCGCCGAGGACAATGCGCTGAAAACCGGCGCTGATGCGCTCAACACGTAACACGGTCAGTTCACGGAAGCGCAGATCATTGCGAACGCGCTGTGGGTAGCGGGGAGAGTTATTCATTGTTATCGCCTTCGTGATGGTAATCAGATATATCTAAATAAAATTCGCAAATGATAATGATTGTTAATCATGATAAATGCAAGCAATTTGTAGTACTGATATATCTGAAGTATGTGAAGTCATTCAGCACCGTAGCAAGGCTGCCGGATGCGGCGTGAACGCCTTATCCGGCCTACATGTTGAGTACATTTGCGTTTATAAATCATTTTTGTACTTGCAGCAATGCTCATATCAGATATAAATTAGATATATCTAATTAAGCAAAAGGAGGCTGATATGAGCCATCATCACGAAGGGTGTTGTAAACATGAAGGCCAGCCACGCCATGAAGGCTGCTGCAAAGGTGAGAAGTCAGAACTCGAGCACTGCGGGCACGGTCACCAGCATGAACACGGTCAATGCTGCGGTGGTCGCCACGGTCGCGGCGGCGGTCGTCGGCAGCGTTTCTTTGGTCACGGTGAATTGCGACTGGTAATTCTGGATATTCTCTCGCGCGATGACAGCCACGGTTATGAGTTGATTAAAGCGATTGAGAATCTGACCCAGGGGAATTACACCCCAAGCCCTGGCGTCATCTACCCGACGCTGGATTTTCTCCAGGAGCAGTCGCTAATTACCATTCGCGAAGAGGAAGGCGGCAAGAAGCAGATTGCGCTGACCGAACAGGGCGCGCAGTGGCTGGAAGAAAACCGCGAACAAGTAGAGATGATTGAGGAACGCATCAAAGCGCGTTGTGTTGGTGCGGCGCTGCGCCAGAACCCGCAAATGAAGCGGGCGCTGGATAATTTTAAAGCGGTGCTGGACTTACGCGTCAACCAGAGCGATATCACCGACGCGCAGATAAAAAAGATCATTGCGGTGATCGACCGCGCCGCTTTTGATATTACGCAACTGGATTAATCACCAACTGCCGGATGCGGTGTAAACACCTTATCCGCCTACCCACCCGTAGGCCTGATAAGATGCGTCAGCATCGCATCAGGCATTGTGCTCCAACTGCCGGATACAGCGTAAACACCTTATCCGCCTACACCCACCCGTAGGCCTGATAAGATGCGCCAGCATCGCATCAGGCATTGTGTACCAACCGCCGAATGCGGCACACCGATTAATGCAGCACCGTCACCGCGTCTTCCAGTCGGCTGGCGCGGTGTTTCACCATTGCCGACACCTGCGCACTCTCTTCCACCAGTTCGGCGTTTTTCTGGGTGATCAGGTTAAGCTCATCTACCGCACGGGTCAGGCAGGAAAGCCCATCGGCCTGTTCCAGCGTTGAATGGCTGATCTGGGCGATCAACTGCGTGACGTTTTTTACCTGCACCACAATATCGTCCATCGTCCGTCCGGCGGCGTGTACCTGTTGCGAACCGGATTGCACCTTATCAGCACTGGCATCAATCAGCTTGCGAATATCGTTGGCAGCATTGGCGCTGCGGCTGGCTAAATGACGCACCTCACCCGCAACCACCGCGAAACCTTTGCCTTGTTCTCCGGCGCGCGCCGCTTCCACCGCCGCATTCAGGGCGAGGATATTGGTCTGAAACGCAATATCGTTAATCAGAGAAGTAATGGTGCCAATGCGCTGGGTACTATCAGCAATATCATCCATCGTCTTGATCACCGTGGTCATCGCTTCCCCGCCCTGCACCGCCGCATTACTGGCGGTAATAGAAAGTTTATCGGCAGCCGACGCCGTGGCAGAGTTCTGTTTTACCGACGCTGCCATCTGGTTCATGGTCGCCACCGTTTGCTGAACGTTATCTACCGTCTGCTGAGTATGCTCATTCAGTTCATCTGTGCCTTTCGCCAGCGTCTCGCTGCCGTTTCTGACGCTGGACACCTGGCTTGAGACATCATTAATCAACCAGCGGCACATCAGGCCAAGCTGCCCTACCGCGCGTAATGTCAGCCCCAGCTCATCGCTGCGATTCAAATGCTCAACACTATTACGTTCTCCGGTCGCCACCTTCAGTGCCTGACGGGCAACATTTTCTATCGGGCGCACTATCTGCCATTCAAAACAGACAGTTGCCAGCAACATCACTAACGCGCAGAGGAAATACGTCACCACCGGGGCAGCAACAAACCAAAGCATGGCCGCCAGCACGATAAACATCAGCGCCATCACTCCACGCGCCCGCCAGCGAAGCGGCAATGAAGGCAGTTTTCCCAGCCAGCCTTTACGCACCACCAGACCTTTATGAATACGCTTATTTGTGCGTCCGGCATTCAGCGCCTTGTACAGCGGCTCTACCGCTGCGATCTCGTCATCCGTCGCCCGCGTGCGAATCGACATATACCCACTAATTTTGCCCTCGCGCACCATCGGCACCACATTCGCTCGCACCCAGTAATGATCGCCATTTTTGTGCCGATTTTTCACAATACCACTCCAGGGTTCTCCCTGTTTCAGGGTGTACCACATATCAGCAAAGGCCGCTTTTGGCATATCCGGATGGCGCACCATGTTATGCGGCTGCCCCTGTAGCTCTTGCAAGGTATAGCCGCTAACCTGCACAAAAGTGTCATTAGCATGTGTGATATAGCTTTGTAGATTGGTAGTAGACATCAGAGTGGTATCGTCAGCCAGCGGGATATTTTGCTGGGTGACATACGGATGAGAAGACATAATCGCGTCCTGTGCAGGTTATATTGTTGTTAACTTCTTGTCAGAAGTTATGTCGGCTCCGGTGCGGTTATCTTTAGTGGTTTAATTTGATTTAGATCGCAATTTTCGATTAAAGCACAAAACCTAATTCATTGATTTAAAATACTTTCATTTGGGTACTATCCCGGCACGTTTATTATATTGCTCAACAATCAGGCAATTATTGCCCTGGCATGGTGCATTTCCTCCTGGATAACAGGAGGTGCGCCCGATAAAAATCGTGCAAAATAACAACAATGGTTAACAATTGGAATTAAATGTTGCACAAATGATAACGTAATTTGTGTTTATCCCGATTTTCGCGATCGCAACCGGAGTGGCGCAATCCCTGCAATACTTAAATCGGTATCATGTGATACGCGAGCCTCTGGAGCATATTTTGAACAGGTTACCTTCGAGCGCATCGGCTTTAGCGTGCAGCGCCCACGCCCTGAATCTCATAGAGAAGCGAACGCTGGATCATGAGGAGATGAAAGCACTTAACCGCGAGGTGATTGAATACTTCAAAGAGCATGTCAACCCGGGGTTTTTAGAGTATCGCAAATCTGTTACCGCCGGCGGGGATTACGGAGCCGTAGAGTGGCAAGCGGGAGGTTTAAATACGCTTGTCGACCCCCAGGGACAGGAGTTTATCGACTGCCTGGGAGGTTTTGGCATTTTCAACGTGGGGCACCGTAATCCAGTTGTGGTTTCCGCCGTACAGAATCAACTTGCGAAACAACCGCTGCACAGCCAGGAGCTGCTCGACCCATTACGGGCGATGCTGGCGAAAACCCTTGCTGCGCTAACGCCCGGTAAACTGAAATACAGCTTCTTCTGTAATAGCGGCACCGAGTCCGTTGAAGCGGCGCTGAAACTGGCGAAGGCTTATCAGTCACCGCGCGGCAAGTTTACTTTTATCGCCACCAGCGGCGCGTTCCACGGTAAATCGCTTGGCGCGCTGTCAGCCACGGCGAAATCGACCTTCCGCAAACCGTTTATGCCGCTGCTACCGGGCTTCCGTCATGTACCATTTGGCAATATCGAAGCCATGCGCACGGCTCTTAGCGAGTGCAAAAAAACCGGTGATGATGTGGCTGCGGTGATCCTTGAGCCGATTCAGGGCGAAGGTGGCGTCATTCTGCCGCCGCCGGGCTATCTCACCGCCGTGCGTAAGCTGTGCGATGAGTTCGGCGCACTGATGATCCTCGATGAAGTGCAAACGGGCATGGGGCGCACGGGCAAGATGTTCGCCTGCGAGCATGAGAACGTTCAGCCGGACATCCTGTGTCTGGCGAAAGCCCTCGGCGGCGGCGTGATGCCAATTGGCGCAACTATTGCTACCGAAGAGGTGTTCTCAGTCCTGTTCGACAACCCGTTCCTGCATACCACCACCTTTGGTGGCAACCCGCTGGCCTGTGCGGCGGCGCTGGCGACCATCAATGTGTTGCTGGAGCAGAACTTACCGGCTCAGGCTGAACAAAAAGGCGATATGTTGCTGGACGGTTTCCGTCAACTGGCGCGGGAATATCCCGATCTGGTACAGGAAGCGCGTGGTAAAGGGATGTTGATGGCGATTGAGTTTGTTGATAACGAAATCGGCTACAACTTTGCCAGCGAGATGTTCCGCCAGCGTGTGCTGGTCGCCGGAACGCTCAACAATGCCAAAACGATCCGCATTGAACCGCCACTGACGCTGACCATTGAACAGTGTGAACTGGTGATCAAAGCGGCGCGTAAGGCGCTGGCGGCCATGCGAGTAAGTGTCGAAGAAGCGTAATATCAAATCGGATGGCGATGCAACGTCGCCATCCGATCTCTTTATACGATTCGCACGCCCGCAGGCATCATCCGTTCCGGCGTTAACAGTACGCTTTCACTGCCGTCATCGGTTTCCGCACACAACAGCATGCATTCCGAGGTTTCACCGCGCATTTTCGCTTTTTGCAGATTGCACAAGACCACCACCGTTTTCCCCATCAGCTCTTCTTCGCTGTAGTACGGCACCAGGCTGGTCACGGTTTGCAGCGTTTTTTCCCCCACATCAACCTGTACGATGTACAGCTTGTCGGCGTTTTCATGGCGTTTCACATCCACAATTTTCCCGACGCGCATTTCCAGACGTGCAAAATCAGCGTAAGCCACGGTTTCCATTGTTCCCTCCTTCAAGTAAAATTTTACTAAACTATAGCAAAGGTTTTTCTCAATCCTGTAGGCTAAAAATGGAGAATGCAGGCGTGATCACATTCGTGAGCCGCTGTGTTACCGTTACAGCGTCAAAGAAACGCGCTTTATTTACTGAAAACAGGTGACCCGATAAGCACTTCCTCTACAATGGAGACGCACATCAGGGAAAGTAAAAAAGGTAAACATGGCAACACTAAAAGACATCGCAATCGAAGCTGGCGTATCCCTGGCGACAGTATCCAGGGTCTTAAATGACGATCCGACGTTGAATGTGAAAGAAGAGACGAAACATCGCATTCTCGAGATCGCCGAAAAGCTGGAGTACAAGACCAGTAGCGCCCGTAAACTACAGACAGGCGCAGTCAACCAACACCATATTCTGGCTATCTACAGCTACCAACAGGAGCTGGAGATCAACGATCCTTACTATCTGGCGATCCGCCACGGCATTGAAACCCAGTGCGAAAAGCTGGCGATCGAACTGACCAACTGTTATGAACACAACGGCTTGCCGGACATTAAAAACGTCACCGGCATTTTGATTGTCGGCAAACCCACGCCTGCCCTGCGCGCCGCCGCCAGCGCATTGACCGACAATATCTGTTTTATCGACTTTCACGAACCCGGCAGCGGTTACGATGCGGTGGATATCGATCTGGCACGCATCAGTAAGGAAATCATCGACTTCTACATAGATCAGGGCGTTAATCGTATTGGTTTTATTGGCGGCGAAGATGAGCCTGGCAAGGCGGATATTCGTGAGGTCGCCTTTGCGGAATATGGCCGACTGAAGCAAGTGGTACGCGAAGAGGACATCTGGCGCGGCGGTTTTTCCAGTTCGTCGGGCTATGAACTGGCAAAGCAAATGCTGGCGCGGGAAGACTACCCGAAGGCGTTGTTTGTTGCTTCCGACTCCATTGCCATTGGCGTACTGCGGGCAATTCATGAACGCGGCCTGAACATCCCGCAGGATATTTCGCTTATCAGCGTCAACGACATCCCCACCGCGCGATTTACCTTTCCGCCGCTCTCAACCGTGCGCATCCATTCCGAAATGATGGGAAGCCAGGGCGTTAACCTGTTGTATGAAAAGGCTCGCGATGGTCGCGCGCTGCCGCTGTTAGTGTTCGTTCCCAGCAAATTAAAACTGCGCGGCACCACCCGCTAAATCCCCTTACACACTGTCCGGCAATCGTTTTTGCCGGACAGTGCTGCCGTTTATTTTCGTGATCCAGTTAAAGTAAATGCATTTACCCGCTACTTTTTAGTAAAAATTTTACTAAACTCCCCAGCAATTACACAAACTACCATCACCACGAATGGTTCCGATTTCTCTCTACCGGGAGGCCCTATGAATCGCTGGGAAAACATTCAGCTCACCCACGAAAACCGACTTGCGCCGCGTGCGTACTTTTTTTCATATGATTCTGTTACGCAGGCGCGTACCTTTGCCCGCGAAACCAGCAGCCTGTTTCTGCCCTTAAGCGGTCAGTGGAATTTCCATTTTTTTGACCATCCGTTGCAAGTGCCAGAAGCCTTCACTTCCGAGTTAATGGCTGACTGGGGGGACATTACCGTCCCCGCCATGTGGCAAATGGAAGGCCACGGCAAACTGCAATATACCGACGAAGGTTTTCCGTTCCCCATCGATGTGCCGTTTGTCCCCAGCGATAACCCAACCGGTGCCTATCAACGTATTTTCACCCTCAGCGACGGCTGGCAGGGCAAGCAGACGCTGATTAAATTTGACGGCGTCGAAACCTATTTTGAAGTTTACGTTAACGGTCAGTATGTGGGTTTCAGCAAGGGCAGTCGCCTGACCGCAGAGTTTGACATCAGTGCGATGGTTAAAACCGGCGACAACCTGTTATGTGTGCGCGTGATGCAGTGGGCGGATTCCACCTATGTGGAAGACCAGGATATGTGGTGGTCGGCAGGGATCTTCCGCGATGTTTATCTGATCGGTAAACAACCGACGCATATTAACGATTTCACCGTGCGCACCGACTTTGACGAAGCCTATTGCGATGCCACTCTCTCCTGCGAAGTGGTGCTGGAAAACCTCGCCGCCTCCCCTGTCGTAACGACGCTGGAATATACCCTGTTTGATGGCGAACGCGTGGTGCACAGCAGCGCCATTCCTCATCTGGCAATTGAAAAAATAACCAGCGCCAGCTTTGCTTTTACTGTCGAACAGCCGCAGCAATGGTCGGCAGAATCTCCTTATCTTTACCATCTGGTCATGACGCTGAAAGACGTCGACGGCAACGTTCTGGAAGTGGTGCCACAACGCGTCGGCTTCCGTGATATCAAAGTGCGCGACGGTCTGTTCTGGATCAATAACCGTTATGTGATGCTGCACGGCGTCAATCGTCACGACAACGATCATCGCAAAGGCCGCGCCGTTGGGATGGATCGCGTCGAGAAAGATCTTCAGTTGATGAAACAGCACAACATCAACTCCGTGCGTACCGCTCACTACCCGAACGATCCGCGTTTCTACGAACTGTGTGATATCTACGGCCTGTTTGTGATGGCGGAAACTGACGTCGAATCGCACGGCTTTGCTAACGTCGGCGATATCAGCCGCATAACCGACGATCCGCAGTGGGAAAAGGTCTACGTCGAGCGCATCGTTCGCCATATTCACGCGCAGAAAAACCATCCGTCGATCATCATCTGGTCGCTGGGCAACGAATCCGGCTATGGCTGTAACATCCGCGCGATGTACCACGCGGCGAAGGCGCTCGATGACACGCGTCTGGTGCATTACGAAGAAGATCGCGATGCTGAAGTGGTCGATATTATTTCCACCATGTACACCCGCGTGCCGCTGATGAATGAGTTTGGTGAATACCCGCATCCGAAGCCGCGCATCATCTGTGAATATGCTCATGCGATGGGGAACGGACCGGGCGGGTTGACGGAGTACCAGAACGTCTTCTATAAGCACGATTGTATTCAGGGACATTATGTTTGGGAGTGGTGCGACCACGGGATCCAGGCGCAGGATGACAACGGCAATGTCTGGTATAAATTCGGCGGCGACTACGGCGACTATCCCAACAACTATAACTTCTGTCTTGATGGTTTGATCTATTCCGATCAGACGCCGGGACCGGGCCTGAAAGAGTACAAACAGGTTATCGCGCCGGTAAAAATCCACGCGCTGGATCTGACTCGCGGCGAGCTGAAAGTCGAAAATAAACTGTGGTTTACCACGCTTGATGACTACACCCTGCACGCAGAAGTGCGCGCCGAAGGTGAAACACTCGCGACGCATCAGATTAAACTGCGCGACGTTGCGCCGAACAGCGAAGCCCCCTTGCAGATCACGCTGCCGCAGCTGGACGCCCGCGAAGCGTTCCTCAACATTACGGTGACCAAAGATTCCCGCACCCGCTACAGCGAAGCCGGACATCCTATCGCCACTTATCAGTTCCCGCTGAAGGAAAACACCGCGCAGCCAGTGCCTTTCACACCAAATAATGCGCGTCCGCTGACGCTGGAAGACGATCGTTTGAGCTGCACCGTTCGCGGCTACAACTTCGCGATCACCTTCTCAAAAATGAGTGGCAAACCGACATCCTGGCAGGTGAATGGCGAATCGCTGCTGACTCGCGAGCCAAAGATCAACTTCTTCAAACCAATGATCGACAACCACAAGCAGGAGTACGAAGGGCTGTGGCAGCCGAATCATTTGCAGATCATGCAGGAACATCTGCGCGACTTTGCCGTAGAACAGAGCGATGGTGAAGTGTTGATCATCAGCCGCACGGTTATAGCCCCGCCGGTGTTTGACTTCGGGATGCGCTGCACCTACATCTGGCGCATCGCTGCCGATGGCCAGGTTAACGTGGCGCTTTCCGGCGAGCGTTACGGCGACTATCCGCACATCATTCCATGCATCGGTTTCACCATGGGGATTAACGGCGAATACGACCAGGTGGCGTATTACGGACGCGGACCGGGCGAAAACTACGCCGACAGCCAGCAGGCTAACATCATCGATATCTGGCGCAGTAACGTCGATGCCATGTTCGAGAACTATCCCTTCCCGCAGAACAACGGCAACCGTCAGCATGTCCGCTGGACGGCACTGACTAACCGCCACGGCAACGGCCTGCTGGTGGTTCCGCAGCGCCCAATTAACTTCAGCGCCTGGCACTACACCCAGGAGAACATCCACGCCGCGCAACACTGCAACGAACTTCAGCGCAGTGATGACATCACCCTGAATCTTGACCACCAGCTGCTTGGCCTCGGCTCCAACTCCTGGGGCAGCGAGGTGCTGGACTCCTGGCGCGTCTGGTTCCGTGACTTCAGTTACGGCTTTACGTTGCTGCCGGTTTCTGGCGGAGAAGCTACCGCGCAAAGCCTGGCGTCGTATGAGTTCGGCGCAGGGTTCTTTTCCACGAATTTGCACAGCGAGAATAAGCAATGAGGATCATCGATAACTTAGAACAGTTCCGCCAGATTTACGCCTCTGGCAAGAAGTGGCAACGCTGCGTTGAAGCGATTGAAAATATCGACAACATTCAGCCTGGCGTCGCCCACTCCATCGGTGATTCATTGACCTACCGTGTGGAAAATGACTCCGCGACCGATGCGCTATTTACCGGGCATCGACGCTATTTTGAAGTGCATTACTACCTGCAAGGGCAGCAAAAAATTGAATATGCGCCGAAAGAGACATTACAGGTCGTGGAATATTATCGTGATGAAACTGACCGTGAATATTTAAAAGGCTGCGGAGAAACCGTCGAGGTCCACGAAGGGCAAATCGTTATTTGCGATATCCATGAAGCATATCGGTTTATCTGCAATAACGCGGTCAAAAAAGTCGTTCTCAAAGTCACCATCGAAGATGGTTATTTCCATAACAAATAACAACTACGGCGGCAAAAGGAGTTTGCCGCCACCGCTACCCTACTCATTTTCGGAGATGTGTTATGTCTGATACCAAACGTAATACAATCGGCAAATTCGGCTTGCTCTCGCTGACTTTTGCCGCCGTTTACAGCTTTAACAACGTTATCAATAATAATATTGAGCTTGGACTGGCCTCGGCGCCGATGTTTTTCCTCGCAACGATTTTTTATTTTATCCCCTTCTGTCTGATTATCGCAGAATTTGTCTCGTTAAATAAAAACTCGGAAGCCGGTGTCTACGCGTGGGTAAAAAGCTCGCTGGGCGGACGTTGGGCATTTATTACTGCCTATACCTACTGGTTCGTAAACCTGTTCTTTTTCACCTCGCTGTTGCCGCGCGTTATTGCTTACGCTTCATATGCCTTCCTCGGCTACGAATATATTATGACGCCGGTTGCTACCACCATTATCAGTATGGTGCTGTTCGCCTTCTCCACCTGGGTTTCTACCAACGGGGCGAAAATGCTGGGGCCAATCACCTCCGTGTCCTCAACGCTAATGCTGCTGTTAACGCTCTCCTACATTTTACTGGCAGGTACGGCGCTGGTTGGCGGCGTACAGCCTGCCGATCCGATCACCGTTGACGCGATGATCCCGAACTTCAACTGGGCGTTCCTCGGCGTTACCACCTGGATCTTTATGGCCGCAGGCGGCGCGGAGTCCGTCGCGGTGTACGTTAACGACGTCAAAGGCGGTTCGAAATCGTTCGTTAAAGTGATCATCCTCGCCGGGATTTTTATCGGCGTACTATATTCCGTCTCCTCGGTGCTGATTAACGTCTTCGTCAGCAGCAAAGAGTTGAAATTTACTGGCGGATCGGTGCAGGTATTCCACGGCATGGCGGCGTATTTTGGTCTACCGGAAGCGTTGATGAATCGCTTTGTCGGTCTGGTGTCCTTT
Organism: Escherichia sp. MOD1-EC5495; assembly: GCF_002965965.1. Lineage (NCBI taxonomy): Bacteria > Pseudomonadati > Pseudomonadota > Gammaproteobacteria > Enterobacterales > Enterobacteriaceae > Escherichia > Escherichia sp. MOD1-EC5495. The sequence continues at coordinate 77,641 of NZ_PTRI01000011.1, read as the reverse complement.
ACCGCGATGTTCGGTTCCCTGCTGATGTGGACCGCAACGCCGGTGAAAATTTTCTTCTCCGAAATCCCGGAAGGCATCTTTGGTAAGAAAACCGTTGAACTGAACGAAAACGGCGTTCCGGCGCGCGCAGCGTGGATCCAGTTCCTGATCGTCATCCCGCTGATGATTATCCCGATGCTCGGCTCCAATACCGTGCAGGATCTGATGAATACCATTATTAATATGACTGCCGCAGCGTCCATGCTTCCGCCGTTATTCATCATGCTGGCGTATCTGAATTTACGCGCCAAATTAGATCACCTGCCACGCGATTTCCGTATGGGTTCCCGCCGCACCGGTATTATCGTTGTTTCAATGCTGATTGCGATATTTGCCGTAGGATTTGTCGCTTCGACATTCCCGACTGGTGCGAATATTCTGACCATCATTTTTTATAACGTCGGCGGTATTGTTATCTTCCTCGGCTTTGCGTGGTGGAAATACAGTAAATATATAAAGGGACTCACGGCTGAAGAGCGCCATATTGAAGCGACGCCAGCCAACAATGTTGATTAAGCAGACTAATAAAAAATGAGCAGGCATTTTCTCTCTTCCTGGATGGGGAGAGGGAAAATAGTTTCTGCCTTAATATTTTTATAATTACAACGATAAAAGGCTGTATTTTTTCTTTAGCTCATGGATTAACACAATGAAATTAATCACTGCACCATGCAGAGCATTACTTGCTCTGCCGTTTTGCTACGCGTTTTCTGCGGCCGCTGAAGAAGTGCGTCCGGCAGAACATGACGACACAAAAACACCCGCCATTACCTCAACATCTTCTCCTTCATTTCGTTTTTATGGTGAATTAGGGGTTGGTGGGTATATGGATTTAGAGGGTGAGAATAAACATAAATACAGCGACGGAACTTATATCGAAGGCGGTCTGGAGATGAAATATGGCTCCTGGTTCGGCCTGATTTACGGCGAAGGCTGGACCGTGCAGGCCGACCACGACGGTAATGCCTGGGTGCCTGACCATAGCTGGGGTGGTTTCGAAGGTGGGATTAACCGTTTCTATGGCGGTTATCGTACCAATGATGGCACCGAAATCATGCTCAGTCTGCGTCAGGATTCCTCGCTGGATGACCTGCAATGGTGGGGCGATTTCACGCCCGATCTGGGCTACGTCATTCCCAATACCCGCGACATTATGACCGCGCTGAAGGTGCAGAACTTAACCGGCAACTTTCGTTATAGCGTCACCGCCACACCTGCCGGACATCATGACGAAAGCAAAGCCTGGCTGCATTTTGGCAAATACGATCGCTACGACGACAAATACACCTATCCGGCAATGATGAACGGTTACATCCAGTATGACCTTGCCGAAGGCGTCACCTGGATGAACGGTCTGGAAATCACCGACGGTACAGGACAACTCTATCTCACGGGTCTGCTTACCCCTAACTTCGCTGCCCGCGCCTGGCACCATACCGGACGCGCCGACGGGCTGGACGTACCGGGAAGCGAAAGTGGGATGATGGTGAGCGCCATGTATGAAGCGTTAAAGGGCGTTTATCTCTCCACCGCTTACACCTACGCCAAACATCGCCCTGACCACGCTGACGATGAAACCACCTCCTTTATGCAGTTTGGTATCTGGTACGAATACGGCGGCGGACGTTTCGCAACGGCTTTTGATAGCCGCTTCTACATGAAAAATGCCTCTAACGATCCCAGCGACCAAATCTTCCTGATGCAATATTTCTACTGGTAATAAGGACTGTAATTTCATGAAAATCAAAACTATTTTAACGCCAGTAACCTGCGCTCTGCTGATAAGTTTTTCCGCCCATGCCGCTAACGCCGACAATTATAAAAACGTGATTAACCGTACCGGCGCGCCGCAGTACATGAAGGATTACGATTACGACGACCACCAGCGTTTTAATCCGTTTTTCGATCTCGGCGCCTGGCATGGTCACTTGTTGCCAGACGGCCCGAACACGATGGGCGGTTTTCCGGGCGTTGCGCTGCTGACGGAAGAGTACATCAACTTTATGGCGACCAATTTCGACCGCCTGACCGTCTGGCAGGACGGCAAGAAAGTCAACTTCACGCTGGAGGCATACAGTATTCCCGGCGCGCTGGTGCAAAAACTGACAGCAAAAGATGTGCAGGTTGAAATGACCCTGCGCTTCGCCACGCCGCGCACCTCACTACTGGAAACCAAAATCACCAGCGATAAACCGCTGGATCTGGTGTGGGATGGCGAGCTGCTGGAAAAACTGGAAGCGAAGGAAGGGAAACCGCTTTCCGATAAAACCATTGCTGGCGAGTACCCTGATTATCAACGCAAAATCAGCGCCACCCGTGATGGCCTGAAAGTCACCTTTGGCAAAGTGCGCGCCACCTGGGATCTACTGACCTCCGGCGAATCGGAATATCAGGTGCATAAATCCCTGCCGGTGCAGACTGAAATCAACGGCAATCGCTTTACCAGTAAGGCACATATCAACGGTTCGACGACGCTCTATACAACCTATTCCCATCTGCTTACCGCTCAGGAAGTTAGCAAAGAGCAGATGCAGATCCGCGATATTCTGGCGCGTCCGGCGTTTTATCTCGCCGCCTCACAGCAACGCTGGGAAGAGTATCTGAAGAAAGGGTTAACCAATCCGGATGCGACGCCGGAACAGACGCGCGTCGCGGTGAAAGCAATCGAGACGCTTAACGGTAACTGGCGCTCGCCTGGAGGTGCTGTGAAATATAACACCGTCACGCCGTCGGTGACCGGGCGCTGGTTCTCCGGCAATCAGACCTGGCCGTGGGATACCTGGAAGCAGGCGTTTGCGATGGCGCATTTCAATCCGGACATCGCCAAAGAGAATATCCGCGCGGTCTTCTCCTGGCAGATCCAGCCCGGCGATGCCGTGCGTCCACAGGATGTGGGCTTTGTCCCCGACCTGATTGCGTGGAACCTTAGCCCCGAGCGCGGTGGCGATGGCGGCAACTGGAACGAACGTAACACCAAACCCAGCCTTGCCGCCTGGTCGGTAATGGAAGTGTACAACGTCACCCAGGATAAAGCCTGGCTGGCAGAGATGTACCCGAAACTGGTGGCCTATCACGACTGGTGGTTACGTAACCGCGATCACAACGGCAACGGCGTGCCGGAATATGGCGCGACCCGCGATAAAGCCCACAATACCGAGAGCGGCGAGATGCTGTTTACGGTGAAAAAAGGCGACAAAGAAGAGACGCAGTCTGGGCTGAACAACTACGCCCGCGTGGTGGAGAAAGGCCAGTACGACAGTCTGGAAATTCCGGCACAGGTTGCTGCGTCGTGGGAATCGGGGCGTGATGACGCCGCCGTCTTTGGTTTTATCGACAAAGAACAATTGGATAAATATGTCGCTAACGGCGGCAAACGTAGCGACTGGACGGTGAAATTCGCCGAGAACCGCAGTCAGGACGGAACATTGCTGGGCTACTCGTTGTTGCAGGAGTCGGTGGATCAGGCCAGCTATATGTACAGCGATAACCATTATCTGGCGGAGATGGCAACCATCCTCGGTAAGCCGGAAGAGGCCAAACGCTATCGCCAGTTGGCGCAGCAGCTCGCGGACTACATCAACACCTGTATGTTCGACCCGACTACGCAGTTCTACTATGACGTGCGCATTGAAGATAAACCGCTGGCAAACGGCTGCGCAGGTAAACCGATTGTCGAGCGCGGTAAAGGGCCGGAAGGCTGGTCGCCGCTGTTTAACGGTGCGGCAACGCAGGCCAATGCCGACGCGGTGGTGAAGGTGATGCTGGACACCAAAGAGTTCAACACCTTTGTCCCGCTGGGAACGGCGGCGTTAACCAATCCGGCTTTTGGCGCGGATATTTACTGGCGCGGGCGCGTATGGGTGGATCAGTTCTGGTTTGGACTGAAAGGGATGGAGCGTTACGGTTATCGCGATGATGCCCTGAAACTGGCGGATACGTTCTTCCAGCACGCCAAAGGATTAACCGCCGATGGTCCGATTCAGGAGAATTACAACCCGCTGACCGGCGCGCAGCAAGGAGCACCAAATTTCTCCTGGAGTGCCGCGCATTTGTATATGTTGTATAACGATTTTTTCCGTAAGCAGTAATTTGCAACGGCTGGCGGATGCGGCGTAAACGTCGCATCCAGCCTTTGAGCATAGATCTTTACATTGTGAGAAATTAGTAATATTTCAACGTTAACTCAGCAGTACCGCTAAATGACAGACGACTGGTTACATTCAATTCTGACATCGCGTTCAGTGCCACGCTGACCTTTAAAGGTACTGTCAGTTGAGTAATCGTTTCTGGCAGATTGTGCCCAAACGCATAAACAGTACTGTTATTCGGCGTCATCACCTGCCAGTTGCTCTTAGCGGGTTGCCATACCGGCGTGTCGCTATTTTCTGCGACCAGCACCGGAACACTTTTCCCATCAGCCAGAACGTTGGCTGAATCAATTGAAATAGCCCAGGCGCCTATGGCAGTGCCGTTATACGTTCCAAGTCCCATGAGATCTTGTTGACTCCACGATAAACCGGGGTTCCCTGCGATGCTCATCGCAGTTCCAGCACTCAGGTCACGCACAATAATACCCGGTCCGGCGCTCTCCGGGCAGGTAATGACAACCTGAATCAACTGATCGCCAAGACGTGTGGGAGCGTTCTGATCAAGCCTTGAAGCAACTATCGTTCCTAACTCTATCGTCGCGACAGAAAGTGAGACAGAACACGAAGGCGGATCCATCAATGCACTGATATGAATATCAAGTTGTTCTGCGGGCATCACACCAAATGATACACCTGAACATAAAGCAACCGTCGCCAGACTCGTTGTCTTACGCATCATGGAAGACTCCGCTTTTCAAGGGTGACATGCAGGTCGCTCACCAGCGTCGTCTGCTGTTTAGGATTAAGATCGGCTCCCGCAATAACGGGTTGCATCACTAACTGAACGGTCGCATTCTCAATCGGCTTCTCCCCTCCCTGATGGACAAAAGCTATCCCCGCTTCTGGTCTTAATGTTTGCTGGTTCGACCCTGCTCCCAGCGCACTACTCGCACCAGATGTTACCAGGGCAAGATTGACGGCATTTGTATCCGCAGTCGCCTCTTTCGCCACAATACGTACACCGCTGGTATTACCAAACGCGAAATAGTTTTGTCCGTTTAGTGATTTTGTCGCCCCATGAAAAAACAGACGGATATACTGTGGCTCAGAACAATGGATTGAAATGATGCTAATCTTTTCCGCTAATATGATGCCGTTTGCCGCTACCCCATTGCCGGTAAGGTCACTGCGAAACTGGCGATTAACCTTGCCAAAGGCGGCTGTGGGTTGTGTGGTGGTGATCTGACACTCCTCTGCCAGTGCCCCGCCTCCCCAGAACAAGCACAACATCAGGAGGCTCACTCTCACGTTAATCATGTTATTTCCTTATAAACAGGTTGCCGTTACGGTTTCATACACTGTGTCGGCTGGCGAAGATTCTGGCAGTTCATATCGCACTACACACTGCTGGGCATCTGCTAATGTCACCTGCAACCTTCCGTCGCTGTCGCTTACTAAATTGACAAAGAAAAGCCCTGGTTCGACTACCGATGTCAGATAATTACCATGACTGTCCATTACTGCGCTGCCTGGGGGTAAATCCTGACCACGATACTGTACGTTCTGGAACATCACACGCCGTGACGAGAACGCATTGAAGTTAATTGTCCCTACAGAGTAACGACCCTGCTTCATACTCTGCACCCCGTTCCCGACATCGGTATCTTTCGCCACCGTGCGGTTATCCACTTCCACAAAGGCTTCACGATAAGCCGGTAATGAGGGGATCACCGCCATTCCACGCCAGTCTGTCCAGACACTTCCCTGCGGCGTCTGGATTTTTACTCCGCTTTTTTTCTGACCTAACTGCGCGATAGCGAAGGTGTCGGAAACTCGCTCCGGTGAAAACGTTACGCCACTGGCATGAGCAACAACCCCTCCATCGAGGCTCATTGATGAATAGTGACCATCAGAACCATATGTTCCTGCGCTTACGCCCAGGCGGGTGTAGTGCAAGTTGGCATTAATACCACCGCTGGTCAGGTTTTCATCTGTCTCTTGATTACGTTCGTAATTGGCGTAATAGCTGGTATCCCCAAGAATAGTACCGTTCACGCCGGTGCCCAGGCGCATCTCACCATCATCCCTGCGCATCCAGCTATTCAATGAATGCTTGCCCAATGGAATGTAAAAGTTAATCCAGAGAGAATCCTCTCCTCCCGTACCTGTTTCACGTTGGAAGTTCACGTTGGTGGAAAAATGCTTAAAGGATTTGCTCCAGCTCAGCATCGTGATATCAGAGTCACCGTCGCTAATGTAACTTTTGCTACCAGAATAGCTGAACATAAATGCGCCAAGAGTCTCATTGCTCCATGAAAGGGATGCCGTCAGTTCATTTTTGTTGTAGCTGTTAAAGTTGGAAGGATCATCGTCGTCAGCGTAATGCTGGTCACGGCTAATATCGACGTTACGCACAGAATCCAACAGATCCCGATACCCTCTGCTGCTCCAGGTATCTGCAACGGAAAAACTCAATCCCAGCGGCAATTGGCCATTTACAGAGATCCCGGCCTGAGATCCTTTCTCATTGTGGTTATTATCCTGCGCGCCACGTAGTTGCAGACTGGTGATCATTGAACCAAATGGCGGCAACTCCAGCCCGCCGCCGATGGCCTGATAATCTTCACTCAGGATGGAGCTCACCGTACCGTTGTAGTAACGAAACAACGGCTGGCTCCACGCGCCACTTGCCACCATTGGCTGATCATCGGCATCAGCCACATCACGTATTCTCCCCACGGCAAAAAGCCAGGAAGGCATAGCGGTAACAGGTAAGCGGAACGCGCTTGAAAAGACGGTAAAATGACTCTCCTGCCCGTCACTTTCTACTACCGTAACATGAAGATCGCTGCTACGGTTCTGTACCGGAACGCTACGTAATGTGAACGGGCCTGCAGGAACCAGCGATGTATAAATTAATTGCCCGTTCTGTTTGATTTCGATCCGCGCCTGGGCTGAGCGAGCCACGCCGGAAACATCGACGCCGCCCGCACCGGACTGCGTTAAAGCAGGATCGGGCATAAACTGAACGCCATAGATGGGCGCGCCGGAGAGCATTGGCGTGGCAAGGTTTATTCCCCCAGCCTGCAGATTGGTCGCCGATGCCGCAAAGGTATGCTCGACGTAGGTATAGATATTATCCAGATTGTTTTTGCCGTTGTCAGAGGTAGAGTACATCGTGCTATTACTCAACCGCCAGTCGGCAATACTAAGGCTGCTTTCTAATCCAGCACTGGTATAAGTATCTTTGTTGTCAGAATATTCGCTATCACTGCGCAGAAGGGAGTAGTTAACTTTCAGTGCCGTACCACCGGTCGCATAACCCGTGGGCTTGGTTCCCGTCGGATCAAGCAGCGCCTCGGCGGGAACAATCAATTCTACGTTTTGGCTATCAGGAGAATAATTTACAACCGCGTTAGCATATACTTTTTTTATGGGCTGACAATTTTCGGTTGACTGATTATCAGCGTCAAACTCCGGTACTTTTACCCCCAATTGCTGCATCCATTGCTCACCAACACACAACTCTCCATCGCGATTAAAGTTGACTTTAACATTACCACTTGTCATGCCATTAATTGTTAATTTAACCCGGTGTTCGCCCGGCGTAAAACGCATACCTTTGGCAAAATAAGCGGCCACGCTGTCATCAATACCAAACCCTCGCAAAGCATCCCGGTTAAAACGAACTGAGGCTGTATCCAGAGGCATACTCCCGCTATTAGTGTTATTAGCACAGGCAATAACGGGAAATGAACAGATCAATATGCTCATCAACTTGTTGGTTGGAAAACGCATGATCCTTTGTCCTGTCAATGAGATACATTAAGCGGTTGGGGTTTAAGCTTAAATCCATAACTGGATAAGGGTTGTAATACCAATTGTTCAACAGTGTTGCTGTTGGTTAATTTTCCGGACACACTTGTCTGCGGCAGAATATAGGCTTGCGGGAGTACTGTTACCACATTTCCTGATGGCAGTTTCAATTCTGGAGAAAGGCGGACAACATATGAACTGGGATTATGAATCGTCAGCAATGCACCCTGTTGTTTCGCTTCAAGAAATTTCCATGTTTCTTGATTTTCAACCTGGCCTTTTGGTTGAATCAGTACGGGAATATCCTGGGTAAAAATAAGATCTACTTTAACTTGTGATTTTGTTGTATCAACCGGCGCTTCTGTTGGAACGCCACTAAACTTCGCCCGCATCATATGTTCTTTGGTTAGCGGTACTTTTGTCTGCAGAATGAATCTTACTTTTTGCGTTTTTCCTGCTTCAACACGCGTGACCGGTTGAGTTGGAATGAGCTTAATTCCACTGTCACGATCCTCAGCAATATTTTCTGTCCTGACATATAACAACGCTGCTTTATCATCCGTATTGGTGATAGTAATACTGGCTTCACCATCGCTTTCACTTACCAGTAATAATGGCGTTTCCGGCTGCATTCCAGCACCGTGCACACGAAACACCCCCAGAAAGAGAAAAAACAATATATACGTTATGTTCTTCATGATTTCATATCCCTGAACAATAAAATATGCATACAGCGATAGCCGTATGCATATATCCATTAACTATGAAAGCGATTACTTATAATGCAGAGTAACTTCGAAACCGCCTGAATATCTCTGTTTTGAAGTCACGCTGACAAAAGAGGCCTGGTCCAGTAAGGTTACCCGCGTATCCAACTGATAAGTAAGCGTTTTAATGGCCATTGGGGTAGCTGTACCTGCCACACCCGCACTGACCATACGGACACCATCCTGCAGTGAAATGTAACTACTACTTTCAGTCCATGGCTTACTAAAATCGCTACCCTGAACATACATCAAGGTTTGTGCTGTCGGAGTCGGGTTCGCCTTCGTCGTTACCATCGGACTACTGAACTGGCTACGGAATACACCCGCGCCGTCACCGTTTGGTAAAAGCAGAGGGTTAATCTGGGTAGAAGGTGCACTAGCGATCGGCCAAACATCGCCTGAAGGACCAGTGGCTTGTAAGGATGAACCATCAGAAAGCTTTTGGACTTTAGGTTCAGAACCACCGTTCAGGTGCTTGGTTGAAATGCCCACGAACATATCATCCGGACACTCAATTTTCAGCGAGGAACTAAGTGTATCCAGAGGGTTAGACGCAGTTGTCAGTCTGTCAACGGCCTGAGTACCAAAGTCCAGGTCGTTACCATTCACAACCCCCAAAGAACAGCCTGAGGGGACTAAATCACCATGAACAGTAATGGTGGCATCCGCCGCAATGGCGCTTGCAGAGAGCGAGCCCATTGCCAGTGCAATGAGAACGCTGCACATCGTAGTGTTTTTTTTCATGATAATCCTTTAATAGATAGAGCCCATTTATAAAATTATAAATGGGTAATGGAACACTCTTTTCGAAAAAAAAATTTTCGGCGACATTTAATCACCAAACTTAAATTAAATATATTTATTTTTAATTAGAAAATAATTAAGTTTTATTAAAATAGATTAATCATATGGTTTTGCGATATTTATAAACGCCATGAATATAATATATGTTTAATATTTAATTCATCGTTAATATGAGATTTTTCTCATTAGACGGTATATGTCTTTTTATTTGTAATTACCTTATAGTTAATTAATATTATATGAAATGATAATTTGAACCTCATCACAAACCCCGCATTCCCCTTTTCCCTTTTCTCCGGCGACGGCTAAATTAGAACTCATCCGACCACATAACAATTATTTTACATACTGGACAATTTTATGAGCTACCCGTCGCTGTTCGCCCCGCTGGATTTAGGCTTCACCACGTTAAAAAACCGCGTGTTAATGGGCTCAATGCACACCGGACTGGAGGAATACCCGGACGGTGCTGAGCGGCTGGCGGCATTTTATGCTGAACGCGCCCGTCACGGCGTGGCGCTGATTGTCAGCGGCGGCATTGCGCCAGATTTCACAGGCGTTGGCATGGAAGGCGGCGCAATGCTCAACGACGTCAGCCAGATCCCGCACCATCGCACCATTACTGAAGCGGTGCATCAGGAAGGCGGCAAAATTGCCCTACAAATTTTGCATACCGGGCGCTACAGCTACCAGCCACATCTGGTGGCGCCTTCCGCATTGCAGGCTCCCATCAACCGTTTCGTTCCCCATGAGTTAAGCCATGAAGAGATCCTGCAACTGATCGACAATTTCGCCCGCTGCGCGCAACTGGCGCGGGAGGCCGGATACGATGGCGTAGAGGTGATGGGTTCCGAAGGGTATTTGATCAACGAATTTCTGACACTGCGCACCAATCAGCGTAGCGACCAGTGGGGCGGTGATTACCCTAATCGGATGCGGTTTTCCGTAGAAGTAGTGCGTGCGGTGCGCGAACGCGTTGGCAACGACTTCATTATTATCTACCGGCTGTCGATGCTCGACCTGGTCGAAGGCGGCGGTACTTTTGCCGAAACGGTAGAGCTGGCGCAGGCCATCGAAGCGGCTGGCGCGACCCTTATTAATACTGGCATTGGCTGGCATGAAGCGCGTATTCCGACCATCGCCACGCCCGTGCCGCGCGGCGCATTTAGCTGGGTCACGCGCAAACTGAAAGGTCACGTCTCGCTGCCGCTGGTGACCACCAACCGGATTAACGATCCGCAGGTTGCCGACGATATTCTCTCGCGCGGCGATGCCGATATGGTGTCGATGGCGCGACCGTTTCTTGCTGATGCGGAACTGCTGTCAAAAGCGCAATCAGGGCGAGCTGATGAGATCAACACTTGTATCGGCTGCAATCAGGCCTGTCTGGATCAGATCTTCGTTGGCAAAGTCACCTCGTGCCTGGTGAATCCTCGCGCCTGCCATGAAACCAAAATGCCAATCCTTCCCGCCGCGCAGAAAAAAAATCTGGCGGTGGTCGGTGCCGGTCCGGCGGGGCTGGCGTTTGCCATTAACGCGGCGGCGCGTGGTCATCAGGTAACGTTGTTTGATGCACATAGCGAGATTGGCGGGCAGTTTAATATCGCCAAACAGATCCCTGGCAAAGAGGAGTTTTACGAAACGCTGCGCTACTACCGGCGGATGATCGAAGTGACGGGCGTGACGCTGAAACTCAATCACACCGTGACGGCGGATCAGTTACAGGCGTTCGACGAAACGATCCTCGCCAGTGGGATCGTGCCGCGCATTCCGCCCATCGACGGGATCGATCATCCGAAGGTGTTGAGTTATCTCGATGTATTGCGCGACAAAGCGCCGGTGGGCAACAAAGTCGCCATTATCGGTTGTGGCGGGATTGGTTTTGATACGGCGATGTATCTCAGCCAGCCTGGTGAATCTACCAGCCAGAATATTGCCGAGTTCTGCACAGAATGGGGCATCGACAGCAGCCTGCAACAAGCCGGTGGCTTAAGTTCGCAAGGTATGCAGATCCCCCGTAGCCCACGACAGATTGTGATGCTCCAGCGCAAAGCCAGTAAACCGGGTCAGGGGCTGGGTAAAACCACAGGCTGGATCCATCGCACCACCCTGCTCTCGCGAGGCGTGAAAATGATCCCTGGCGTAAGTTATCAGAAGATCGACGATGACGGACTACATGTGGTGATCAACGGTGAACCGCAAATTTTGGCGGTAGATCATGTGGTGATCTGCGCGGGGCAGGAGCCAAACCGCGCGCTGGCACACCCCTTAATCGATGCAGGAACAACTGTGCATTTGATCGGTGGCTGCGACGTGGCTATGGAGCTGGACGCACGCCGAGCGATTGCCCAGGGAACACGGCTTGCGCTGGAGATTTAAACCGTTATTTGACGTGCCGGATGCTGCGTTCATGCCGCATCCGGCAGTTGCATTAATCAATAAACAAGGCGGGAGAAATACCGAATCGCGCTGCCAGTTTTTTAGCGTGTTCCAGCGTTAATTTCCTCTTCCCGTTCAAAACGCGTGACACCATCGATTTGCTACCAATTTCCGGCAGATCGGAAAGGGTTAAACCGTATTGATCCATCAGGGTACGAATCACAGCAACACCACCTGGCATGGCTTGAGCCATGGCATTAAATTCAGCAAATTCGGGCGCTGATTCTTCCCACGCGGTTATTTTGGCACACACCAGATCCAGCAAGGGATTTTCAGGATCGTTAAGCAGCAGATGATCGACCAGTTCCAGCGCCTGGGCGTATTGTTCTTCGTTCTGGATACCCGCCAGAAAAGGTGCCACAGCAGTTAGCTTTTCTCCCGCCTGCAAGATGTCGGCAATCGCAATCATTTTTTCCCCTTAGTACGATGAATGGCGGTAAAGAAATCGTATTCTTTGTGCGTCATAACTTCGCGTATGTAGCACTTTTGCGATTCAAAAAAGACCATTGCGACAACACGTAATTCATTGCCCCCGACATTGAAAACATAATGCTTATCCAGATATTTGAAGTTATCCAGAGATGGGAACACTGCTTTTAATGACTCAGGTTTTTTGAAATATCCCTTAGCAATCGTGTTCCCCAAAGCCACCAGCTCCGTTTTGTGTTGCGGGTATTTTTCCGCAGCATCTTTCAGTGCTTTTTGAGTGATCAGGTGCATTCTTCATCATGTCCGTTGACAAATTGGCAATATGATAACATTCGTTGACAGATTGGCAACGAATGAATTTATCTGTATGACGGAAAAATAAACGTTGAGAAATGCCAAACAAGAGAATGCAGAGGGCGGTGACAGGGATTTTTGTTTTATGGAAGCGAGATTCCAGAAATGAGCAGCATTGCCGGATGCGCCGCATCCGGCAGGTAACTCCCAATCTTAACAACGACGCCCCAATTTCACCGCTTTCAGCACCACAAATTTATTATTCGTGGCAATAGTGGTGCAGTTGCCGAAAATTTTCTTCAGTTTATGGAAGTAATCTAGGTGACGGTTGGCAACGATATACAGCTCACCGTTGATTTTCAGGCAGCGGCGGGCGTGGTGGAACATCTCCCAGGCGACGTTATCGGTCAGCGCATGTTGCTGGTGAAACGGCGGGTTGCAGAGCACAGCATTAAAGCGAAAAGGCTCCACGCCGGAGAGCGCGTTGTTGATCATAAACTCGCAGCGATCCAGCGCCTCAGGCATGTTGGTTTCAACGTTCAAACGGCTGGAAGCAACCGCCATTGGCGATTCATCGACAAACACCACTTTCGCCTGCGGGTTTTTATCGAGCAATGTCAGGCCAATAACGCCGTTACCACAGCCGAGATCGACAATCTCACCTTCGAGATTCTCCGGCAGATGCTGCATAAAGAAGCGCGCGCCAATATCCAGCCCGGTGCGGGAGAAGACATTCGCGTGATTGTGGATAGTCCAGTCAGTGCCTTCCAGCTTCCAGCTAACAGTCTGCGGCGCATCGGCCAGCGGCGGCTCGTTGAATGTACAGTTAATCAGTCGCGCTTTTTTCCATGCCAGCGTGGTGGTGGTCGGGCCGAGCACTTTTTCAAACAGTTCCAGCGTGGATGTATGGATGTCACGGGCTTTGGCACCGGCAATAATACGTGTATCCGGCGTGACCACTTTGCGCAACGCACGCAGTTGTTGTTCCAGCAATGCCAGCGTTTTCGGTACTTTGATCAGCACCACGCCCGGCTGTTGCGGATAGTCAGCGGTGCTGTCGAGAAACTTCACGCTCGACTCATCAATTCCGTTGAGACGTAAATTCTCGCGCGTAGCCAGTTCGCTGATATATGAGTCGCCAATGCTGTACGGCTTATGTTCTGCCAACGCACAGCTTAACGCGCCGAAGGCATCATTCAGGATCAACACCGGGCCGCAGATTTCTGTATCGTCCAACTGTTGCAGCAGATACTCATCCGCCGCTTCCCACGCCTGCAGCGGGTTAACGTCATCCGTCGCCGGGAAACGTTGTAGTGTCAGTGAACGGAAACCGTTGTCTAAGTGGCTCATCGGCCCTCCTGAATGATAAAATTTCGACGTTGCCCCTGAAAAGGGTGCGTGAGTATACCCTTTTTCTCTTTTTCGTGGGCGGTTATGAGCAATCTTACTTATCTTCAGGGTTATCCCGAGCAGCTACTTTCCCAGGTGCGCACGCTGATTAATGAACAACGTCTGGGCGATGTGCTGGCAAAACGCTATCCGGGAACGCATGACTACGCCACCGATAAAGCACTCTGGCAATATACCCAGGATCTGAAAAATCAGTTTCTGCGTAACGCCCCGCCGATCAATAAAGTGATGTATGACAACAAGATCCACGTGCTGAAAAACGCGCTCGGGTTACATACCGCTGTTTCGCGTGTGCAGGGCGGCAAGCTGAAAGCAAAGGCAGAGATCCGCGTCGCTACCGTGTTTCGCAACGCGCCGGAACCGTTTTTGCGCATGATAGTGGTGCACGAACTGGCGCACCTGAAGGAGAAAGAGCATAACAAAGCGTTCTACCAGTTGTGCTGCCATATGGAGCCACAGTACCACCAGCTTGAGTTCGACACCCGGCTGTGGCTAACGCAGTTGTCGCTTGGGCAAGACAAAATCTGAAAATGATGTCAGGCGTTATATTTTCAATCATTAACGCCTAAAATCGACGCCCCTCTTTTCGTTAAGGATAACGACCATGCTGCGCGCATTTGCTCGCCTTCTTCGCCGCGTTTGTTTTTCTCGCCGGACTCTTAAAATTGCCTGTTTATTGTTGCTTGTGGCAGGAGCGACCATTTTTATCGCCGATCGCGCAATGGTCACCGCCAGCAAGCAGCTGACCTGGAGCGATATCAACGCCGTTCCAGCGCGTAACGTGGGTTTATTGCTGGGAGCGAGGCCGGGTAATCGCTACTTTACCCGACGCATTGATACCGCCGCAGAGTTGTACCATGCCGGAAAAGTGAAATGGCTGTTAGTCAGTGGCGATAACGGACGTAAAAATTACGATGAAGCGTCCGGAATGCAACAGGCTTTAATCGCTAAGGGCGTTCCGGCAAAAGCCATCTTCTGCGACTATGCCGGATTCTCGACACTTGATTCGGTGGTACGCGCCAAAAAGGTGTTTGGGGAAAACCATATCACCATTATTTCGCAAGAATTTCATAACCAACGCGCCATCTGGCTGGCAAAACAGTACGGCATCGATGCTATCGGTTTTAACGCGCCAGACCTGAATATGAAGCATGGCTTTTATACTCAGCTGCGGGAAAAACTCGCCAGAGTTAGCGCGGTGATAGACGCGAAAATTCTCCATCGCCAGCCGAAATATCTCGGGCCATCGGTCATAATTGGTCCGTTTAGCGAGCATGGCTGTCCGGCGAAAGAATAATGCGTATCCACGCACGTCGAAGATGAAAAAGGCGTGCTACATTGACGCCATAACCCCTTTATGGAGTATCCACGCGTTATGATACGTTTCGCCGTGATTGGCACGAACTGGATCACTCGCCAGTTCGTCGAGGCCGCCCATGAGAGCGGCAAATACAAGTTAACCGCAGTCTATTCCCGCAGCCTTGAACAGGCTCAGCACTTCGCCAATGATTTTTCTGTCGAGCATCTGTTTACGTCGCTGGAAGCGATGGCGGAAAGCGATGCCATTGACGCGGTGTATATTGCCAGCCCGAATGCTCTGCATTTTGCCCAGACGCAACTTTTTCTTAGCCACAAAATTCATGTGATTTGCGAGAAGCCGCTGGCATCGAATGTGACGGAAGTGGATGCTGCCATTGCCTGTGCGCGGGAAAATCAGGTGGTGCTGTTTGAGGCATTTAAAACCGCCAGCCTGCCGAACTTTCATTTGTTACGCCAGGCGCTGCCGAAAGTCGGCAAACTGCGTAAAGTCTTTTTCAACTATTGCCAGTATTCCTCGCGGTATCAGCGTTATCTGGATGGTGAGAATCCCAACACCTTTAATCCGGCATTCTCTAACGGTTCAATTATGGATATCGGCTTTTACTGCCTGGCGTCGGCGGTAGCGTTATTTGGTGAGCCGAAAAGCGTGCAGGCAACCGCCAGTTTACTGGCAAGTGGTGTAGATGCCCACGGCGTGGTGGTGATGGATTACGGTGATTTCAGCGTCACCTTGCAGCACTCAAAAGTGAGCGATTCTGTCCTGGCAAACGAGATTCAGGGCGAAGCGGGATCGTTGGTGATTGAAAAACTCTCCGAATGCCAGAAAGTGTGTTTTGTGCCGCGTGGCAGCCAGATGCAGGATCTCACCCAGCCGCAGCATATTAATACCATGCTCTACGAAGCAGAGCTGTTCGCTACCCTGGTGGATGAGCATCTGGTGGATCATCCAGGGCTGGCGGTCAGTCGCATCACCGCCAAACTGCTGACCGAGATCCGCCGCCAGACTGGGGTGATTTTTCCGGCAGATAGCGTAAAACTATAATTGCCAAAGTAAAACAGTGTAAAAGGTATGTAACAGACCATTGACTGGCTGAATGGTCTGTCATACTTTGTTACCTGCAAAGGGGAGTAACTTCATTGCCGGTCGATCGTCATTACGATGTGTGAAAAACCACATCCGGTCACCGGGCAACCCGAAAGGAATACGCAGACGTATTCCTTTTTTGTTGTAAGTGAGACCTTGCCGGAAGGCGAGGTCTATGCATAAAAAGCAGCGGCTGACGTCTTCCGACGTTGGCCGTTTTTTTATGTGTAAGGAACTTCTATGAATACTGTCGGCACGCCGTTGCTATGGGGCGGATTCGCTGTTGTTGTCGCTATTATGCTGGCTATCGACCTGTTATTACAGGGGCGTCGTGGCGCACATGCCATGACCATGAAACAGGCTGCGGCATGGTCGCTGGTCTGGGTGACGCTGTCGTTACTGTTTAACGCCGCTTTCTGGTGGTATCTGGCGCAGACACAGGGACGCGAAGTCGCTGACCCGCAGGCGCTGGCCTTCCTCACAGGTTATCTGATTGAGAAATCGCTGGCGGTCGATAACGTCTTCGTCTGGTTAATGTTGTTCAGCTATTTCTCTGTTCCGGCAGCATTACAACGTCGCGTACTGGTGTATGGCGTGCTTGGGGCGATTGTTCTGCGTACCATCATGATCTTCACCGGTAGCTGGCTGATTTCGCAGTTCGACTGGATCCTGTATATCTTCGGTGCATTCCTGCTGTTTACTGGCGTGAAGATGGCGCTGGCTCATGAAGATGAATCAGGAATCGGTGACAAGCCGCTGGTGCGCTGGCTGCGCGGTCATTTGCGCATGACCGACACCATCGACAACGAGCATTTCTTTGTGCGTAAGAATGGTTTGTTGTACGCCACGCCACTGATGCTGGTGTTGATTCTGGTGGAGTTAAGCGACGTGATCTTCGCCGTGGATAGCATTCCGGCTATCTTCGCTGTTACCACCGATCCGTTCATTGTGCTGACCTCAAACCTGTTTGCGATCCTCGGCCTGCGCGCGATGTATTTCCTGCTGGCGGGCGTAGCGGAGCGTTTCTCGATGCTCAAGTATGGCCTGGCGGTGATTCTGGTGTTTATCGGTATCAAGATGCTGATTGTCGACTTCTACCATATTCCGATCGCCGTCTCGCTGGGCGTGGTGTTTGGCATTCTGGTGATGACGTTTATTATCAACGCCTGGGTGAATTATCGGCATGATAAGCAGCGGGTAGAATGATTTTTAATCTGCCTAAGCCATGTACCCTGTCATCAACATGAGTACCGTTTTCTCCCTCTCCCTTCCAGGGAGAGAGTAATTTTTCGCACCGATGCTGGCCTGTTCCCCTCACCCTAACCCTCTCCCCAAAAGGGGCGAGGGGACTGACCGAGTACTTTTTTGACGTTGTTATCAGTCTGGAAGCCGCACGTTGGGCT
This sequence comes from Escherichia sp. MOD1-EC5495, assembly GCF_002965965.1. Classification (NCBI taxonomy): domain Bacteria; kingdom Pseudomonadati; phylum Pseudomonadota; class Gammaproteobacteria; order Enterobacterales; family Enterobacteriaceae; genus Escherichia; species Escherichia sp. MOD1-EC5495. The sequence goes on along the minus strand of NZ_PTRI01000011.1, from coordinate 59,748 downwards.
TTATTTTTATGTCAAACAAATGTAACCATTAAGTTGCAAAATATGACCTCTCTTTAAAATCCAGCATTTTTCGCTTCCCGAAGCTGTAACTTTCCTTATACTCGACCTTGCAAACACTTTGTTACATCCTGAAAGATGCGTCGATAGAACGCACCAGGGATGTGCGACAACACAATGAAAGGATCGAAAAATGACTACGCAACGTTCACCGGGGCTATTCCGGCGTCTGGCTCATGGCAGCCTGGTAAAACAAATCCTGGTCGGCCTTATTCTGGGGATTCTCCTGGCATGGATCTCAAAACCGGCGGCTGAAGCTGTTGGTCTGTTAGGCACTTTATTTGTTGGCGCCCTGAAAGCCGTAGCACCAATCCTGGTGCTGATGCTGGTGATGGCTTCCATCGCTAACCACCAACACGGGCAAAAAACCAATATCCGCCCTATTCTGTTCCTCTATCTGCTGGGTACTTTCTCCGCCGCACTGGCCGCAGTCGTTTTCAGCTTTGCCTTCCCATCGACCCTGCATTTGTCCAGTAGCGCAGGCGATATTTCCCCGCCGTCAGGTATTGTGGAAGTGATGCGCGGACTGGTAATGAGCATGGTTTCCAACCCCATCGACGCCCTGTTGAAAGGTAATTACATCGGGATTCTGGTGTGGGCTATTGGCCTCGGTTTCGCGTTGCGTCACGGTAACGAAACCACCAAAAACCTGGTCAATGATATGTCGAATGCCGTCACCTTTATGGTGAAACTGGTGATTCGCTTCGCGCCAATTGGTATTTTTGGTCTGGTTTCTTCGACGCTGGCAACCACCGGTTTCTCCACACTGTGGGGCTACGCGCAACTGCTGGTCGTGCTGGTTGGCTGTATGTTGCTGGTGGCGCTGGTGGTTAACCCACTGCTGGTGTGGTGGAAAATTCGTCGTAACCCGTTCCCGCTGGTACTGCTGTGCCTGCGCGAAAGCGGTGTGTACGCCTTCTTCACCCGCAGCTCTGCGGCGAACATTCCGGTGAATATGGCGCTGTGTGAAAAGCTGAATCTGGATCGCGATACCTATTCCGTTTCTATTCCGCTGGGAGCCACCATCAATATGGCGGGCGCAGCAATCACCATTACGGTGTTGACGCTGGCTGCGGTTAATACGCTGGGTATTCCGGTCGATCTGCCTACGGCGCTGCTGCTGAGCGTGGTTGCTTCTCTGTGCGCCTGTGGTGCCTCCGGCGTGGCGGGGGGTTCTCTGCTGCTGATCCCACTGGCCTGTAATATGTTCGGTATTTCGAACGATATCGCCATGCAGGTGGTTGCCGTCGGCTTTATTATCGGCGTATTGCAGGACTCCTGCGAAACCGCACTGAACTCTTCAACTGACGTGCTGTTCACTGCGGCAGCTTGCCAGGCAGAAGACGATCGTCTGGCAAATAGCGCCCTGCGTAATTAATGTTTAACCCCTTTCGTCAACGGCGGAAGGGGTTTTCTCTACTTTAAACGGATCAATTCCCCTTTTCTGCATCCGCCAGAAACGAATGATATTCAGGCCATTCATCAGTAGAAAACTGCCTTCAATCATCGTGCCGCCAATCGACCCCGCCCAAAAGTTGTGAATTACCCAGCAACACGTTGAAAACCACATTACGCAGCGCATGGTCAGACCTTTACAGCGAAACAGCGCCCAGGTACTGACAATCGTGCCAATAACCGGCAATAGTTCAACAGGATGGTGGAACTTCGCCAGGCCAATTCCGCCAGTCAGCACAATAAAGATCGCCATTACCCATAAGCTGCGCGTGCGTAAGGTAATCAGCGTACGAATGGCATTAAGGATGGCACTGGCACCGGCGGGATAGGTGCCCAGGAGGAAAAAATGCACGCCAATAACGGCGCTATAGACCGAAAGCTGCTTTTTGAAGCGACGTTCGTCACGGTTAAAAAATGTTGTGATACCAATCAGAAAGGCGATGACACCCACGCCCTGGGCCAGCCAATACGCGGTCATGATAAATCCTTAGCAGGTATGGAAAAGCAAACGGCGCTTCACATTATGAAACGCCGTTTTTTATTAACAACTCATTTCGACTTTATAGCGTTACGCCGCTTTTGAAGATCGCCAGTTCGCGGAAGTCGTTACGCTCGTTGCAGGTTTGCTTACCGTTGGCAAACTCAACGATGGTATCGATAAATTCTTCCAGCAACTGCGGCATCGCTTTACCGTGGATCAGCTGACCCGCGTCAAAGTCGATCCAGTGTTTTTTCTTCGCCGCCAGTTCACTGTTGGTGGCAATTTTCACTGTCGGCACAAAACCACCATACGGCGTACCGCGACCGGTACTGAACAGCACCATGTGACAGCCTGCGCCCGCCAGGGCGCTGGTCGCTACGGCATCGTTACCCGGCGCGCTTAACAGGTTCAGTCCCGGCGTTTTCAGACGCTCGCCGTAACGCAGCACGTCAACCACTTCGCTGGAACCCGCTTTCTGAGTACAACCAAGTGATTTATCTTCCAGCGTGGTGATACCGCCCGCTTTGTTCCCCGGTGATGGGTTTTCGTAAATCGGCTGGTCATGAGCAATAAAGTACTGTTTGAAATCGTTGACCATGGTGACCAGTTTTTCAAACGTTGCTTCGTCACGGCAATGACTCATCAGCAACTGCTCTGCGCCGAACATCTCCGGCACTTCGGTCAGTACGGTCGTACCGCCGTTAGCAATCACGTAGTCAGAGAAACGCCCCAACATTGGGTTAGCGGTAATACCAGAAAGACCGTCAGAACCGCCGCACTCCAGACCAAACTTCAGTTCGCTGAGTTTGCCTGGCTCGCGTTTATCGTTGCGCATCACGTTATACAACTGATGCAGATGTTCGATCCCGGCCTCGATTTCATCGTCCTGCTGTTGGCAGATCATGAAATGGACACGTTCAGGATCGATATCGCCCAGCGTTTCACGGAAGACATCGACCTGATTGTTTTCACATCCCAGACCAATTACCAGCACCGCACCTGCGTTCGGGTGACGCACCATGTTTTGTAGCATAGTACGGGTATTGATGTGATCATCGCCCAGTTGCGAACATCCGTAGGTGTGGCTGAAGAGGAACACGCCGTCAGTACCTTCGGCATTGTTGGTCTCTTTCAGGAAACGATTCTGGATCTGCCGCGCGATGCCGTTAACACAGCCCACGGTTGGCAGGATCCACAGCTCATTACGCACCCCGACATCACCATTCGCGCGACGATAGATCTGCACTTCACGATCTGCCGCTTGCGCAGGCAGATCGTGAAAATCAGGTTGATAGCGATACTGATCCAGATCGCTCAGATTCGTGCGCGTATTGTGGGCGTGAACGTGTTCACCTGCCGCAATATCCGCCAGTGCATAACCAATCGGCAGGCCGTATTTAATAACGTTGGCCCCTTTTGCGATATCCGTTAACGCAAATTTATGTCCTCGAGCGACATCCTGGCGCAGCGTAACGGTTTGGTTATCGACACTGACTTCTGTGCCTTCAGCCAAATCAGCTAAAGCAACCGCGACGTTATCCAGTGAATGGATCTTGATGTATTGCATATCAACCCCAGACCTTAGTTCAGTTCAATGGCGAAGTAGTCACGCGCATTGTTAAAGCAAATGTTTTTCACCATCTCACCCAGCAGGTTGATGTCCGCCGGTGCTTCGCCCGCTTCCACCCAACGACCGATCATCTGGCACAGAATGCGGCGGAAGTATTCGTGACGGGTGTATGACAGGAAGCTACGGCTGTCAGTCAGCATACCAACAAAGCGGCTCAGCAGACCAAGCTGCGCCAGTTGGGTCATCTGACGTTCCATACCGTCTTTCTGATCGTTAAACCACCAGCCAGAACCGAACTGCATTTTGCCCGGCATACCTTCGCCCTGGAAGTTACCGATCATGGTGCCCAGCACTTCGTTATCGCGCGGGTTCAGGCAGTAGAGAATGGTTTTCGGCAGCAGGTTTTCTTCGTTTTGTTTGCTCAGCAGCTTAGACAGCTCTTCCGCCATCGGACGATCGTTGATGGAGTCAAAGCCTACATCCGGCCCCAGCAGTTTGAACTGACGCAGATTGTTATTACGCAGTGCGCCAATGTGGTACTGCTGTACCCAGCCGCGACGTGCGTATTCTGCGCCGAGGAACACCAGCACCGCAGTTTTGAACTGTGCCACTTCGTGCTCGCTCAGGGTTTCGCCAGCCAGACGGCGCGCCAGAATGCTGTCCAGTTCCGCTTCGTTCGCTTCAGCAAACATCACCACATCCAGCGCGTGGTCAGACACTTTACAACCGTGAGCAGCAAAGTGATCCAGACGTTTGGTCAGAGCAGTTTGCAGGTCTGCAAAGCGGCGAATGTCGGTATCGGAGACTTCACCCAGCTTCGCCATATAGTCGTTAAAGGTCGCCTGTTCGATGTTGAAGGCTTTGTCCGGACGCCAGCTCGGCAGCACCTTAATGGTGAAAGAGCCGTCTTTGGCAATCTCTGCATGATGCTCCAGAGAATCGATCGGATCATCGGTAGTGCCGACCATTTTCACGTTCATCTGCTGCATGATGCCGCGCGCGGAGAAGTTATCCTGCGCCAGCAGTTCGTTACATTCGTTCCAGATTTCATCCGCAGTAGACGGAGAAAGCAGTTTGCCAGTGATGCCGAATGGACGACGCAGTTCGAGGTGCGTCCAGTGGTATAACGGGTTGCCGATAGTGTGCGGAACGGTCGCCGCCCATGCGTCAAACTTTTCACGGTCAGAGGCATCACCGGTACACAGGCGTTCAGCTACGCCATTGGTGCGCATTGCACGCCATTTGTAGTGATCGCCTTTTAGCCAGATGTCATACAAATTCTTAAAGCGATAGTCTTCTGCGATCTGCTGCGGCGGCAAATGGCAGTGGTAGTCGAAAATCGGCTGGTCTTTTGCGTAGTCGTGATACAGGCGGCGGGCAAATTCAGTATCTAACAGGAAATCTTCAGTCATAAACGGAGTCATTATCGTCTTCCTCTTAACGAGTGAGCTAGCTTGCTTATGGTGCGATGCTGACAAAGTTATCACACCAATTTCCAGAGCCAGAAGATATTTTCGTGAGTTAGATCAATAAACGTAGTTAAAAAAATTACTCTCAAAGTGGTAAATATCGCTGCAAACCGCGCCGTTACTGGCCTCGCTATCATCCTGTAATGTCCCTACAAATATTCGCACATTTGTGATGGCTCTCACCTTTTAAAGTTGTATGACAAGTTATCTTTTTGCTGTCGCAAATCATAAGTCGACGGAATGCAAATTGCCGATTCATTCATTGGATAAATCGGGTTGACCGGTACGGAAGCCGAATTAGCACGAAACTTTCATGGCAACGTTCGGGGCATGCCGGTTTTTTTTCGGTTACCCGGTCGTAAGTAACATCTTCAGCCTCTGGCGGGATGATGGCCGCGATTACTGCGGATATAACAAAACGATGAGGTTTTACATGCGTAAAATTAAAGGGTTACGTTGGTATATGATCGCACTGGTGACGCTCGGCACCGTGCTCGGTTACCTGACGCGTAACACTGTGGCGGCAGCTGCGCCAACTCTGATGGAAGAGTTAAACATCTCCACCCAACAGTATTCCTACATCATCGCAGCTTATTCTGCTGCTTATACGGTCATGCAACCGGTAGCGGGTTATGTACTGGATGTTCTGGGTACAAAAATCGGTTACGCGATGTTTGCCGTGTTGTGGGCTGTGTTCTGTGGCGCTACCGCGCTGGCAGGTAGCTGGGGCGGCCTGGCGATTGCTCGTGGTGCGGTAGGTGCTGCTGAAGCAGCAATGATCCCGGCGGGTCTGAAAGCCAGTTCCGAATGGTTCCCGGCGAAAGAACGTTCCATCGCAGTAGGTTACTTTAACGTTGGTTCTTCAATTGGTGCGATGATTGCACCGCCGCTGGTGGTATGGGCAATTGTGATGCACAGCTGGCAGATGGCATTTATCATCTCCGGTGCACTGAGCTTTATCTGGGCGATGGCATGGCTGATTTTCTATAAGCACCCACGCGACCAGAAACATCTGACTGATGAAGAACGCGAATACATTATTAACGGTCAGGAAGCCCAGCACCAGGTTGGCACGGCGAAGAAAATGTCCGTTGGTCAGATCCTGCGTAACCGTCAGTTCTGGGGTATCGCGCTGCCGCGTTTCCTGGCTGAACCGGCGTGGGGTACTTTCAACGCGTGGATCCCGCTGTTCATGTTTAAAGTTTACGGCTTTAACCTGAAAGAGATCGCGATGTTCGCCTGGATGCCGATGCTGTTTGCTGACCTCGGTTGTATCCTCGGTGGTTACCTGCCGCCGCTGTTCCAGCGTTGGTTTGGCGTGAACCTGATCGTCTCCCGTAAGATGGTAGTAACGCTGGGTGCGGTGCTGATGATTGGCCCAGGTATGATCGGTCTGTTCACCAACCCATATGTCGCGATTATGCTGCTGTGTATCGGTGGTTTTGCTCACCAGGCACTGTCTGGCGCATTGATTACGCTCTCTTCTGACGTGTTCGGTCGTAACGAAGTGGCAACGGCAAACGGTCTGACCGGGATGTCCGCATGGCTGGCTAGTACGCTGTTTGCGCTGGTTGTTGGTGCTCTGGCTGACACCATCGGCTTCAGCCCGCTGTTCGCAGTGCTGGCAGTGTTCGACCTGCTGGGTGCGCTGGTTATCTGGACGGTATTGCAGAACAAACCGGCGATTGAGGTTGTGGAAGAAGCGCATAACGATCCCGCGCCACAACATTAACGCTTCGTGTAAGTTTTAGTTTCCCTTCAAAGCCGCCTTCTCAGGCGGCTTTTTCATCACTGCGAGTAGAGCTAAACTCGCAAAAGTGGTATAACAAATATAGTCTGCCGTATCATGCCTGGAGCGCATATGGAAATCACTGAACCACGCCGTTTGTATCAACAGCTCGCCGCTGACCTGAAAGAGCGCATCGAGCAAGGCGTCTATCTGGTGGGAGATAAACTGCCCGCCGAACGTTTTATTGCCGATGAAAAAAACGTCAGCCGCACCGTGGTTCGTGAAGCCATCATCATGCTGGAGGTTGAAGGTTATGTCGAAGTGCGCAAAGGCTCCGGCATTCATGTGATTTCAAACCAGCCTCGCCATCAGCAAGCGGCTGACGATAATATGGAATTTGCCAATTACGGCCCATTTGAACTGCTGCAAGCTCGCCAGCTTATCGAAAGCAATATTGCCGAGTTTGCCGCAACCCAGGTGACCAAGCAGGACATCATGAAATTGATGGCCATCCAGGAGCAGGCTCGCGGCGAACAATGCTTCCGCGATTCCGAGTGGGATTTGCAGTTCCACATTCAGGTAGCATTAGCGACTCAAAACTCCGCGCTGGCGGCCATCGTTGAGAAAATGTGGACCCAGCGTAGCCATAACCCGTACTGGAAAAAGCTCCACGAACACATTGATTCCCGTACCGTCGATAACTGGTGTGATGACCACGATCAAATCCTTAAGGCGCTGATTCGCAAAGATCCTCATGCAGCCAAACTGGCAATGTGGCAGCACCTGGAAAACACCAAGATAATGTTATTTAACGAAACCAGCGACGATTTCGAGTTCAACGCCGACCGTTACCTGTTCGCAGAAAACCCGGTTGTGCATCTGGATACGGCCGCCAGCGGCAGCAAATAAAACGCCCATCCGACAGGCGCTGACGCGCGCCTGTACGCTTTGTCAGTAAGCAAAAAGTATAAAGTGTCAGCCTGTGTAAATCCTCTCGCCACCCTCCCCTGCAATCAGCAAAATCAGACTCCACGGACATGTAATTTTGATAACGAACAACGTTGACCTTTGTTACAATTAGATTCAATTTGAATTTATGCTATTAAATGTTTTCTTATCTCACGTTTTAACAGGGAATAGTTCAGGCCGTGTTGGTGTCTCGACCCGCAATCCATACAAAAACAGCAATAATCTGGCGGGAGTACATCATTTAAAACCGGCGTGGCGTTAACCGATTCACCAGGAATAATGAATGGAACTTTTGACCCAATTACTGCAGGCCCTGTGGGCGCAGGATTTTGAAACGCTGGCCAATCCATCGATGATTGGCATGTTGTATTTTGTCTTGTTTGTAATTTTGTTCCTTGAAAACGGCTTGCTTCCGGCGGCCTTTTTACCGGGCGACAGCTTACTGGTGTTGGTCGGCGTATTGATTGCTAAAGGCGCGATGGGTTATCCACAAACGATTCTGTTACTGACCGTTGCCGCCAGCCTTGGCTGCTGGGTCAGTTACATACAGGGGCGATGGCTGGGCAATACCCGCACTGTGCAAAACTGGCTTTCCCATTTACCCGCACACTATCACCAACGCGCACACCATCTTTTTCACAAACACGGTTTATCGGCGCTATTAATTGGTCGCTTTATTGCATTTGTCAGAACACTGCTGCCGACCATTGCCGGGTTATCAGGGCTGAATAACGCTCGCTTTCAGTTCTTCAACTGGATGAGCGGTCTGCTGTGGGTGTTGATCCTGACAACTCTGGGTTACATGCTCGGCAAAACGCCGGTATTTTTGAAGTACGAGGATCAGCTAATGTCATGCCTGATGCTGCTCCCGGTGGTACTGCTGGTATTTGGCCTGGCAGGTTCTCTGGTCGTGTTATGGAAAAAGAAATATGGAAATCGGGGGTAAGGGATGCAAATACCTCGCATGTCGCTTCGCCAGCTAGTCTGGTCCGGCGCTGCTTTATTGCTGGTCGGCACGCTGCTGCTGGCCTGGTCTGCGGTTCGTCAGCAAGATTCGACGCTGGCGATCCGTGCCGTTCATCAAGGCATGACGATGCCAGACGGTTTTTCCATCTGGCATCACCTTGACGCTCACGGCATTCCTTTCAAAAGCATTACCCCCAAGAACGACACTCTGTTAATTACATTTGACTCCAGCGATCAGAGTGCCGCCGCAAAAGCAGTCCTCGACAGAACATTGCCCCATGGCTACATCATTGCGCAGCAGGACGATAACAGTCAGGCCATGCAGTGGCTGACCCGGCTGCGGGATAATTCTCATCGCTTCGGATAACTTCCTGTTATCCGAAACATATCACTCACTTTGGTGATTTCACCGTTACTGTCTATGATTAATGAGGCGGTGGTTAACACCACCGCTTCGTTGTCTGGACAATCGTTCCTTTGTAATAGGTTCGAGTCACAATGGAAGGTTCAAGAATGAAATACCGCATCGCTTTAGCTGTTTCTCTTTTTGCTCTTAGTGCCGGTAGTTATGCCACTACCCTGTGTCAGGAAAAGGAGCAAAATATCCTTAAGGAGATCAGCTATGCCGAAAAACACCAAAACCAGAATCGTATTGACGGTCTGAATAAAGCCCTGAGTGAAGTCCGGGCCAACTGTTCAGATAGCCAGCTGCGCGCCGATCATCAGAAGAAAATCGCTAAGCAGAAAGATGAGGTGGCGGAACGCAAGCAAGATTTAGCCGAAGCGAAACAAAAAGGCGATGCGGATAAGATTGCCAAACGCGAACGGAAACTGGCAGAAGCGCAGGAAGAGCTGAAAAAGCTGGAAGCGCGCGACTACTAATTCACAATAGTCACTACTTACTCACCTGGAGAAAACTATGTCGAAAGAACACACTACGGAACATCTGCGTGCAGAGTTGAAATCCCTGTCTGATACGCTGGAAGAAGTACTAAGCGCCTCAGGAGATAAGTCGAAAGAAGAGTTGAGTAAGATTCGCAGTAAAGCGGAGCAGGCGCTAAAACAGAGCCGCTATCGCCTGGGTGAAACTGGCGAGGCAATTGCCAAACAGACTCGTGAAGCGGCGGCGCGTGCCGATGAGTACGTGCGTGAAAATCCGTGGACGGGTGTGGGCATTGGCGCTGCAATCGGTGTAGTGCTCGGCGTTCTGCTGTCGCGTCGTTAATTATGGCGGACACTCATCACGCGCAAGGGCCCGGTAAAAGCGTTCTGGGCATCGGGCAGCGAATTGTCACCATCATGGTCGAAATGGTGGAGACACGTCTGCGGCTGGCGGTGGTGGAGCTGGAAGAGGAAAAAGCCAATCTCTTTCAACTGTTACTGATGCTGGGCCTGACGATGCTTTTCGCTGCATTTGGTCTTATGAGCCTGATGGTGCTGATTATCTGGGCGGTTGATCCGCAATATCGCCTGAATGCGATGATTGCCACCACCGTGGTGTTGTTGCTACTGGCACTGATTGGCGGTATCTGGACGTTACGCAAGTCACGGAAATCGACACTGTTGCGTCATACGCGCCATGAACTGGCGAACGATCGGCAACTGCTCGAGGAGGAGTCCCGTGAGCGGTAAAGTCGAACGTGAACGCCGCAAGGCACAGCTACTTAGCCAGATCCAGCAACAACGGCTGGATCTTTCCGCCAGTCGTCGAGACTGGCTGGAAGCAACAGGCGCTTACGATCGTCGCTGGAATATACTGTTGAGTCTGCGCTCATGGGCGCTGGTTGGCAGTAGCGTGATGGCTATCTGGACAATTCGCCATCCGAATATGCTGGTCCGCTGGGCCAGGCGCAGTTTTGGAGTATGGAGTGCCTGGCGTCTGGTTAAAACCACCCTCAAACAGCAACAGCTTCGCGGTTAACGCCTTTCTGGCCGGAGTCATTCCGGCCTTATCCCTCAAAATTTTTGAAAAAATTTGACAGTTTTCCTTGCTAACAATCACCATTCACTACGTTTATGCTTCTCTCCATCGACAGCAACGACGCTAATACCGCGTCAATGCACAAAAAAACAATCAGCAGCCTGAGCGGCGCAGTGGAGAGTAAGATGAAAAAATTAGAAGATGTTGGTGTACTGGTAGCGCGTATTTTAATGCCGATTCTGTTTATTACGGCCGGCTGGGGAAAGATTACTGGCTACGCTGGTACGCAACAATACATGGAAGCGATGGGCGTCCCGGGCTTTATGCTGCCGCTGGTGATTTTGCTTGAATTTGGTGGTGGTCTGGCAATTCTGTTTGGTTTCCTGACTCGCACCACGGCGCTGTTTACCGCTGGCTTTACACTGCTGACTGCATTTTTATTTCACAGCAATTTTGCAGAAGGCATGAACTCGCTGATGTTTATGAAAAACCTGACCATTTCTGGCGGATTCCTGCTGCTGGCGATTACGGGTCCGGGCGCATTCAGCATCGACCGCCTGCTGAATAAAAAGTGGTAAGCACACGCTATACTTAACGATAAAAAAACGAGGAGAAACACTCCTCGTTTTTGCTATTGGAGGAGAGAAAAATGGGTCAACTGATTGACGGCGTCTGGCATGACACCTGGTACGACACCAAATCCACCGGCGGTAAATTTCAACGTTCAGCTTCCGCATTTCGTAACTGGCTCACCGCTGACGGCGCACCAGGACCAACCGGCAAAGGTGGTTTTGCCGCAGAAAAAGACCGTTATCATCTCTATGTTTCACTCGCCTGCCCGTGGGCACACCGCACGCTAATTATGCGTAAACTCAAAGGCCTGGAACCGTTTATCTCCGTTTCCGTGGTGAATCCGCTGATGCTGGAAAATGGCTGGACCTTCGATGACAGTTTCCCGGGTGCAACCGGCGATACGCTCTATCAACATGAGTTTCTGTATCAGCTTTATCTCCACGCCGATCCGCACTATAGCGGACGTGTCACTGTTCCCGTGCTATGGGACAAAAAGAACCACACCATTGTCAGCAACGAATCGGCGGAAATCATCCGCATGTTCAATACTGCGTTTGATGCACTGGGCGCGAAAGCTGGTGATTACTACCCACCAGCCCTGCAAACGAAAATTGACGAACTTAACGGCTGGATTTACGACACCGTCAACAATGGCGTGTATAAAGCCGGTTTTGCTACCAGCCAGGAAGCCTACGACGAGGCGGTGGTGAAAGTGTTTGAATCGCTGGCGCGACTGGAGCAAATCTTAGGTCAGCATCGCTATCTGACCGGTAACCAGTTAACCGAAGCTGATATTCGCCTGTGGACCACGCTGGTGCGTTTTGATCCGGTGTATGTCACCCACTTCAAATGTGATAAGCACCGTATCAGCGATTACCTGAACCTGTACGGCTTCCTGCGCGATATCTACCAGATGCCGGGGATTGCCGAAACTGTCAATTTCGATCACATCCGTAATCACTACTTCCGCAGCCATAAGACCATCAACCCTACGGGGATTATTTCGATTGGTCCGTGGCAGGATCTCGATGAACCACACGGGCGGGACGTTCGCTTCGGCTAGACAAAGGCACCCTTCGTGGTGCCTCTGATTGTTGGCTAAGTGCGTGTTGTTCATGTCGGATGCGGCGTGAACGGCTTATCTGACCTAAAAATATTGTACATTCAATATATTGCAGAGGCCGCGTAGACCAGATAAGCGTAGCGCATCTGGCGATTTTACGCTTGCCATCAGTCTGAAGTTCCGTTCATTGCACCTAATTAATTCACCATGGTGATATTTACTGCCATTTCATTCATGTCTATTCTTAATTTGCTGCTTTAAAAACAAGTGATTGAGCAAAATTGAGGCAAAAATGGACTGGTATCTGAAAGTACTAAAAAATTATGTCGGATTCCGGGGTCGTGCGCGGCGCAAAGAGTACTGGATGTTTATTCTGGTCAACATTATCTTTACGTTCGTGCTGGGGCTGCTGGATAAAATGTTAGGCTGGCAACGCGCCGGTGGCGAAGGCATCCTGACGACAATCTACGGTATTCTGGTTTTTTTACCGTGGTGGGCGGTTCAGTTCCGCCGCCTGCACGACACCGACCGCTCGGCGTGGTGGGCACTGCTGTTCTTGATCCCGTTTATCGGCTGGCTGATTATCATCGTCTTTAACTGCCAGGCGGGTACACCGGGTGAAAACCGCTTTGGACCAGACCCGAAACTGGAACAGGAATAATAATTAAGCACCTTGTGAAAGGTGCTTAATCGTTTATTTTCCGGAGAACAACTTTGGAATTTCCCGCAGACACCAGGATTTTGCTTCTCCCATACTGTCGCGACGCCAGGCCATAATAATATCGATCTCGCTGGTCGATTCCGGGCTGACGACACGCAGCCGGCCTTCAGCAATGTCTTTTTCCACCATCGGATATGGCATAGTTGCCACGCCAAGCCCAGCCAGTAACGCCTGGCGTTTATCTTCAATGGTACTGACCGTTAGACGCGGCTGTTTGTCCAGCAACTGCACCGTCAATACCGGGCGCTCACGAGCGGTATCCGCTACCGCAATTCCGCGATATTTCACGCGCGTCACTTCAGAAAGCGGTTCCGGCTCCTGATGAATCGGGTGATCAGGCGCGGCAACGTAGACGTTCATTAAGGTATAGAGCTTGCGCGAGTTGATCTCCGACGAGGAACGAAAATGCATATCCGGCGCGATAACGATATCCGCTCGCCCCTGCTCCAGCCGCTCCCACGCGCCCGCCAGCACTTCGGTGATGATTGCCAGTTGGGTGTTAGCCTTCACCGCCAGTTTGTCGATCAACGGAAAAAAGGCAGCCGTCGGCACCAGCGCCTCGGTCACAATGGTAAGATGCGTCTCCCAGCCGCGCGCGAGGGCTTCGGCATCGGTAGTCAGCTTATCTGCTGCCTCCAGCAGAACGCGTCCCCGCTCCAGCAACATACGCCCGACATTGGTGAATTTTGTCCGATGACCCGAACGGTCAAACAGCACCACATCCAGCTCTTCTTCCAGTTTTTGCATGGTGTAGCTAAGCGCAGAAGGCACGCGTCCCAGCTCATCTGCTGCCGCCGCAAAACTGCCACGGCGATCGATCGCGTCCATAACACGCAGTGCTTCCAGCGTTAATGCCCTTTCTTTGGCCATGTCGTTCTCATTCAGGAAATTTGAACATACCGGGCAGAATATCTGGCTAACAATGTAGCGTCCAGCCCCTTACCATAAAAGGAAGTAAAGAGAGGTCAATAATTATGATTACTACCCGAACTGCCAGGCAGTGTGGACAAGCAGACTACGGATGGTTACAGGCCCGGTATACTTTTTCCTTTGGACACTACTTCGACCCGAAATTGTTAGGCTACGCCTCCCTGCGCGTGCTCAACCAGGAAGTGCTGGCTCCAGGTGCCGCCTTTCAGCCGCGAACCTACCCAAAAGTCGATATTTTGAATGTGATTCTGGATGGAGAAGCGGAATACCGCGACAGTGAAGGCAATCATGTTCAGGCCAGCGCCGGCGAAGCCTTATTGCTTTCTACTCAGCCGGGCGTGAGTTATAGCGAACATAACATCAGCAAAGACAAACCGTTAACGCGGATGCAGCTTTGGCTGGATGCCTGCCCGCAGCGAGAGAATCCGCTGATTCAAAAACTGGCGCTTAATATGGGCAAGCAGCAATTAATCGCCTCACCCGATGGCACAAAGGGCAGCCTGCAACTGCGCCAGCAAGTGTGGCTACATCATATTGTGCTCGCTAAGGGCGAAAGTGCGAACTTTCAACTGCACGGCCCGCGCGCCTATTTACAATCGATTCACGGCCAATTTCATGCGATTACGCATCATGAAGAGAAAGCGGCACTGACCTGCGGTGATGGTGCATTTATTCGTGACGAGGCTAACATTACGCTGGTTGCTGATTCCCCGCTGCGCGCTTTACTGATAGATTTACCTGTCTAGTTGTTTTTACAGGGAGAAGATGATGAGTAAAAAATCGGCGAAGAAACGCCAGTCAGTGAAGCCCGTTGTGGCGAAAGAAACTACTCGCGCAACTAAAAACTTTGGCTATGAAGAGATGTTGAGCGAGCTGGAAGCGATAGTCGCCGACGCCGAAACGCGGTTAGCCGAGGATGAAGCCGCCGCATAAAGACAGGTTGCCGGATGCGGCGTAAACGCCTTATCCGGCCTACAAAACCCAATAACATCAATAAATTGTGCACCCCGTAGGCCGGATAAGATGCGCCAGCATCGCATCCGGCTTCAGGCATCCGGCACGATACCCAAGACCCGCCGCTTATCTGGCCTTGCTCGCCATAATCTCGATAATCTGCCGATCCGTTTGCTGCATCGAATGGCTTGCCAGCGCACACAGGTTGGCAATCGACTGCTCAACATCATGCGCCACAATGCCTTCATTGCCGGTCACAGCGGTATCATCCAGCGCCATTAGCACCGCTTTCCACGCAGCCGAAGCACTGGTCGAAACCTTCATCGCGCAACTGTTCGACGCACCATCGCAAATCATGCCGCTGACATCGCCGATCATACTGCTGATAGCCATAGAGATCGTTTCATAACGCCCATCCACCAGCCACGCCATCCCGGCGGCAGCCCCCATTGCTGCCGTCGTTGCAGCACACAGCGCGGACAAACGCGGCAACTGATTATGGATGTAAATCGCGCTCAAATGCGAAAGCATCAGCGCACGCGCCAGCCGTTCATCATCCGCCCCGAAGTGTTCCGCGACCACCACCACGGGCATTGTCGCGGTGATCCCCTGGTTACCAGAACCGGAGTTACTCATCGCCGGAAGCGTTGCGCCGCCCATACGCGCATCGGATGCCGCGCTGGTACGAATCACAATCGACGAGGAGAGATCCTTCGCCAACAAACCGCGTGCACACTGTTTTTCCAGCGTTGCGCCAATATGCAGTCCCCAGTTGCCACTCAAGCCTTCCTGCGATAATGCGCAGTTTAGCTTCGCAGAATCGAGAATAAAGCGGATCGCCTCAAACGGGACTTCATTGACGAACTTCAGGATCTCGGCGAGCGTCGTTCTGGAGAGCACCGCCAGCGGCGACTCTTGCTCGCCCTCTGTCACACATGCCTGCTGGGCAAATACCACGCCATTGTGCGTCTCAATATGCACAATGTTGGTATGTCCACCGACAATGGTGACACACGCCCACTTCTCGCCGTTCCAGACTTTGGCGCGTGAGAAGAGGATCTCGTCGCAAGGTTCCTGGATCTTAACCGAGACTTTCCCCGCCGCCAGCAATGCTTTGGCATCGGCAATCGCCTGCGCAGTTGCGTCTTTCAGCACTTCCAGCCCGGCTTTGGCATTTCCGCCTAACGCTCCCAGCGCCGCCGCAATCGGCAGCCCCACCATTCCCGTGCCGGGAACGGTGACGCCCAGACCGTTCTTCATCAGGTTTGGCGAAACCCAGGCTTCTACACGTTCAACCGGACCTTCCAGTTCTGCCGCAGCAACCGCCGCTGCCAGCGCCAGTGAAATAGGTTCAGTACATCCCAGCGCCGGTTTTACTTCCTCCTGAACGGCGAGGATGTAACGCTGCCATAACGGATTTAAAGTCGAATCAAACATAATAAAAACCTTAAAATTTCAGGTAAATCAAGAAAATGCCAGGAACGGAGAAACGCAAAGCAACAAACCGGTGACGATAATCAGGTACAGAGACATCCCTTTGTATTTGTGCAATGCCGGTACTTTGTAAACCAGCCACGCCGGGATCAGGCACCCTACCATGCCGAAAATCGGGCTACAGATAGAGGTGAAGCTCAACACCGGCGCGTTCAGTACGATGGCGCTCCAGGCCAGTAAAATGGCGAAAATCATGATGCCGCGCTGGACGAGATTTTCGTTAATCTTCTCAGCAGGTATCTTGCGGCGCAGGATGTTCATTACGATCCCTTGCGTTGCTTCACGGAAGCCTAAATAGACGCCAAAAAACGCGGTCATTACGGCAAAGATATTGAGAATGACACTAACCACTTTTACCCACGCAGCACCGTCACCACTAATAAACTGTGCGGCAATCGCCAGCGCGGAAATATTCTGCTCGTAGGCTTTTACCGCTTCGTCATGTCCCATCGCCAGCGTGAACGACACGGCGTAGAAAAAGACAGTGACAAACAGAATGCCGAACGCGATGTTCATTGCCCGCAACGCTTTATGCCGCGCTACTTCAATCGATTTTTCCCGCGAGCGATAGGAAATCACCATCGGGCTTAATGTCTGGATAAACAGAATCGACGTCAGGGTAAACGGCAGCGTAATAATGGCGTTTTTCACCAGCAGCCCCAGCGGCGGCAGCGAACCCACGTTATATAGATGCCACATTCCCACCATCGACACGCCCAGCGCAGCGACTACCAGCAGTTTGGTCAGTACCATGCCAGTCGAAATCTTGAATAACAGTTTCTCGCCGCGTGAGGAGATGGCGACCAGAATGCAAATCAGTACCAGTCCATAAAACGGATTATCTGATAGCACGCTTTCCGTCACGCCAAAAGTATGTAAATAGGAGGCGCTATCGTTGGTGATGGCGGTGGAATACACGAACATCCAGATCACCAACATCACGAAATAGAGCGCCCCCAACAGGATGCCCCAGTTTTTGCCTAAATAACCGCTGATGACGCTCGGGTAATCTTTACACTCCGGTGATTCTGCCAGCGTATTAATAAACAACCGCTGAAACAGATACATTGCCGGGTAACCAATCACTGATGAGAGCAAAAATACCCACAATCCCATCAAACCGACCTGCACCGGGAGAAAAACAATCCCCGCGCCAATCGCCATCCCAATACTCATAATTACCCAGCCGGTGTCGGTACTGTCGAATTTGATTGCTTCACGCCATTCACTTTCACTCATTCCAGCACGACCCGCCGGGGTCGAAGCGTCTGCAATGACGCCTTTATTCGTTGCAATTTCCATAATTTCTCGCTCAATATTTTGTAGGGCTTTTTATTTTTTCGAGCCGCATCAAGGCGATACGCGGTCTACGTTTTTTTGCAGGCGAGTTATTAGAATGAAGAAATGATACGCGTGAGGTTAGAGAAAATCTTCACAATCAAGACTTTGAAATAGCAGTTATGGATAATAATTTTCTACCAAATCAACCAAAGAGAAACAGTTATTCTCTATTTGCGGCAGATCACAATAAAAAAGGGTGCACATTTTGTGCACCCAAAGATAAATGCGGATGAAATATCAGCCGCAGACTACTTTTATGGCCAGTCCTCCGCGTGAAGTTTCGCGGTATTTATCGTTCATATCTTTGCCGGTTTCATACATCGTCTCGATCACTTTATCGAGCGAAACACGCGGTGCCGAGGTGCGACGCATCGCCATTCGCGCGGCGTTTACCGCTTTCACAGCGTTGATAGCATTACGTTCAATACACGGAATTTGCACCTGTCCGGCAACCGGATCGCAGGTCAACCCAAGGTTATGCTCCATAGCGATTTCCGCCGCATTGCATACCTGCGCCGGGCTGCCGCCCAACAGTTCGGTTAACCCTGCCGCAGCCATCGAACAGGCCACGCCAATTTCGCCCTGACACCCCACTTCTGCACCAGAGATGGAGGCATTCATTTTATACAGCGCGCCGATAGCGCCAGCCGCCAGCAGAAAACGGGCGATGGATCGCTCATTGAGCGGACGGCGGAATTTATCGTAATAGGCCAGCACTGCCGGAATAATACCGCAAGCGCCATTAGTTGGTGCTGTCACTACACGTCCGCCAGCGGCGTTTTCTTCGCTGACCGCCAGCGCAAACATATTGATCCAGTCGATGACGTTCATTGGATCGTTAGAGATATTGTCACTAGAGACCAGCAAACGGCGCAACGCCACCGCCCGGCGTGGGACATTGAGTGGACCTGGCAATACGCCTTCGGTATTCATGCCGCGTTCAATACCGTCGTGCATCACCTGCCAGATACGAGCAAACCCTGCATCAATTTCCGCTTTGCTGCGCAGCGCCAGCTCGTTATGCATCATCAGGCCAGAAATAGACAGGCCGTTGTAATCACACATTTTCAGCAGTTCGCCTGCCGAGTGGAAGTCATAAGGTACGGGTGTTTCGACATCGTGCGACATGCCGAAGTGTTCTTCTTCAACGATAAACCCGCCGCCGACAGAGTAATAGGTTTTGCTTAATAGCTCTTCCTGCCCGTTCCAGGCAGTAATCCGCATCCCGTTCTCATGACGAGGCAACATTTCGGGATGGAAGATAATGTTCTTTGCTACAGGAAAATCAACAATATGCGCACCAGAAGCCACCGGCAGTCGCCCACTGCGCGTCACAAGTTCAATAAATGCAGGGATCTCATCAATAACAACATCCTGCGGGCTGTTTCCTGCCAGTCCCATAATGATGGCGATATCCGTGGCATGGCCTTTGCCCGTCAGTGACAACGACCCGTAAAGATCGACCACAATATGACTTGTTGCAGTTAATAAGCCACTACTCACCAGTCGGTCGATAAAACTTTTTCCAGCATTCATTGGCCCCACGGTATGCGAACTGGAGGGACCAATACCAATTTTGAAAATATCGAATGCACTAATCATAACCACACTCTCGGATTGCCGTTCTGTGAAGAGGAGCGGGACGACTCTACGGTCGCCCCGCTCCGGGCTTTACACGCTACGTACTGCGATAGCTTCAATTTCCAGCTTCACATCTTTCGGCAAACGCGCGACCTGCACGCAGCTACGGGTCGGGTAGGTCGCCTGATGCTCATCGAAGAATTGCTTATAGACTTCATTGATGGTGGCAAAGTCATTCAGATCGGTGATGAATACCGTCATCTTGATGATATCGCCCACGCTCAGCCCAGCAGCAACCACGATCGCTTTGACGTTTTCAAGGCTTAAACGCGCCTGATCTTTCACATCAGCCGGGATCTCGCCGGTCTGCGGGCAAACCGGAATTTGCCCGGAGGTGAAGACCATGCTGCCTAAATCAACGCCCTGAACATAAGGGCCGATTGCGCCTGGGGCACGTTGCGTTTCGATAATCTTTTTCATACATCCTCCGGCGTCAGAGCGCCTGGGTAAAGGTACGTGAAATCACATCCTGTTGCTGTTCGCGAGTCAGCGCGTTAAAGCGCACGGCGTAGCCTGAGACACGGATTGTCAGGTTCGGGTATTTTTCCGGGTGCTCAATGGCATCCAACAACATTTCCCGATTCATAACGTTAACGTTGAGATGTTGACCGCCTTCGATGTCCGCTTCGTGGTGGAAGTAACCATCCAGCAGGCCAACAAGGTTGGTTTTGCGTACCGGATCTTCTTTACCCAGCGCCGCAGGGACGATCGAGAAAGTGTACGAAATACCGTCTTTGGCGTAAGTAAACGGCAGTTTTGCCACGGAAGTCAGCGAGGCTACCGCACCTTTGCGGTCACGACCGTGCATCGGGTTAGCGCCCGGCGCAAACGGCGTACCCGCGCGGCGACCGTCCGGCGTATTACCGGTTTTCTGTCCGTACACCACGTTAGAAGTGATAGTCAGAATCGACTGCGTCGGCACGGCGTTACGATAGGTTGGCAGGGCTTTAATTTTCTTCATAAAGCGTTCAACCAGGTCACAAGCGATGCTGTCTACGCGCTCGTCGTTGTTGCCGTACTGTGGATATTCGCCATCGATTTCAAAGTCCACCGCCAGACCGTTTTCGTCACGGATGGGTTTCACACGGGCATATTTAATGGCGGAAAGTGAATCCGTCGCCACCGACAGACCCGCGATGCCGCAAGCCATGGTGCGATAGACATCACGATCGTGCAGCGCCATCAGCGAGGCTTCGTAGCTGTACTTGTCGTGCATGTAGTGGATGATGTTCAGCGCGCTGATGTACTGCACCGCCAGCCAGTCCATGAAATGGTCGAGGCTGTCCATTACTTTGTTGTAATCCAGCACGTCGTCCATCAATGGTGCCGTTTTCGGGCCGACCTGAATCTTCAGTTTCTCGTCCACCCCGCCGTTGATTGCGTACAGCAGCGTTTTCGCCAGGTTAGCGCGTGCGCCGAAGAACTGCATCTGCTTACCAATCACCATTGGGCTGACACAGCAGGCAATTGCGTAATCGTCGCTATTGAAGTCAGTGCGCATCAGATCGTCGTTTTCATACTGCAAAGAAGAGGTGACAATAGACACTTGCGCCGCATATTTTTTGAAGGCAATCGGCAATGCTTCTGACCACAGAATGGTCAGGTTCGGTTCCGGCGCTGGTCCCATGGTGTGCAGGGTATGCAGATAGCGGAAGGAGTTTTTAGTCACCAGAGTGCGACCATCCAGCCCCATCCCGCCGATCACTTCCGTCGCCCAGATAGGGTCGCCGGAGAACAGCGAATCAAATTCCGGTGTACGCAGGAAGCGCACCATGCGGATCTTCATGATGAAGTGGTCGATCAGTTCCTGCGCCTGCTGCTCATTAAGCACGCCGGCTTTAAAGTCGCGCTCAATGTAGATATCGAGGAACGATGCGGTACGACCAAGAGACATTGCGCCGCCGTTCTGCGATTTCACCGCCGCCAGGTAAGCGAAGTAGAGCCACTGCACCGCTTCCTGCGCATTCTGTGCCGGACGGGAGATGTCGAAGCCGTATTTAGCCGCCATTTCCTGAATCTGCAACAGCGCATGACGATGTTCTGCCAGCTCTTCACGCAGACGGATGGTGGCTTCCAGATCTTCACCTTTTTCCAGACGAGACTGGAGATCGGCAAATTGCAGTTCGCGTTCACGTACCAGATAACTGATGCCGTACAGCGCCACGCGGCGATAGTCACCGATGATACGCCCACGACCATAACCGTCTGGTAAACCGGTCAGGACACCAGACTTACGGCAGCGCAGCATATCCGGTGAGTAAACATCAAATACGCCCTGATTATGGGTTTTACGCAGATCGGTAAAGATGTACTCAAATTCGCTGTCCATTTCACGGCCATAGGCGTGGAATGAACTTTTAATCATATTAATGCCACCGAACGGATGCAGCGCGCGCTTTAACGGCGCATCGGTTTGCAGACCAACAATTTTTTCCAGCGGCTGATTAATATAACCAGCATCATGGGCGGTAATGGTAGTGGCAATATTAGTATCGAAATCAACCGGCGCGTGGGTCGCATTTTCGATACGAATGCCTTCCATTACTTTTTCCCACAATTCCGTGGTCGCTGGCGTTGCTTCAGCAAGGAAAGATTCATCACCTTCATACGGTGTATAGTTTTGTTGAATAAAATCGCGGACATTAATTTCGTTTTTCCAGTCCGTACCTTTAAAGCCAAGCCATGCGTCGGCGTACAGCTTATCGCCGGTATCAATATCTACCTTCATGAAAAATAATCTCTCTACAATACTTCAACTAAATTATGCAAACTCTGCGGGGGCGTTAACTTTGCCTAAATGAATTGCATCTAAGGCAATCATTTTTTCTTCATTAGTCGGAATAACGGCGCAAATTACGCGCGCATTTTCACTGGAAATAATTCGTTCACCGTAGGAATTAGATTGATTATTCATTTCCACATCAATCTCAACGCCTAATACGGCTAAATGTTCCATGACCAGACGACGAATTAAACTTGAGTTCTCCCCTATTCCACCGGTAAATATAATGCCATCCAGACGATGTAATGAGGCGGCATGTCCGGCAATATGACGGGCAATTCGATGAACAAAAGTTTTAATTGCCAGTTGTGCGCGTTCGTGACCTTCATGCCAGGCTTTTTCCAGAACGCGTAAATCTGAAGACAGACCGGAAATACCTAATAATCCCGACTCTTTATTCACTACGCGTTCCAGATCGCCCAGGCTCTGATTGGTTTGGCTGGCAACCCAGGACATCGCGCCGAAGTCGACATCACCACTGCGCGTCCCCATCATCAAGCCTTCCAGCGGCGTCATTCCCATTGAGGTATCTACGCTCTGACCGTTACGAACCGCGCAGATTGACGCGCCATTGCCAAGATGCGCCACAACCAGCCCGGAGTCATCTTCCACAAGGTTCAGCAGAGAATGCGCTCGCTGGGAAACATAGCGATGTGACGTGCCGTGGAAACCATAACGGCGCACACCTAACTCTTCATAATATTTCCACGGCAGGCCGTATAAATAAGCCTCTGGTGCCATCGTCTGGTGGAAACTGGTATCAAATACCGCCACCTGAGTTACGCCAGGAAATAATTGCTGCGCCGATTCAATGCCACTTAAATTGGCGTAATTATGCAGCGGAGCCAGTGGAGAAACGCGACGGATATTATCAATGACTTCATCGGTAATAATGGCGGACTCGGTAAAAATACTCCCGCCGTGGGCGATGCGGTGGCCAATTAAAGCCACACTGCCATTTAAATTTCGTTTTTCCAGTTCAAATGCGATTGCTTTCAATGCACCTTCGTAGCTGTGGTGAGCCAGCGGTGCTGGCTCTCCCCCATTTACGGATAAGAATGCATTTTCCGAGTTAATACCGTCGGCAATACCTGACATTAATACTTCACAGTCGCTGGCATCAAGCACGGAAAACTTAATCGAAGACGAACCACAGTTAATAACCAAAACAACCGGAAATTCATTCATCTCTTTTCTCATCCTGAGTTATGGATTAAAACAGTTTGTATACGATGTTCAGGATGGTCAGCAGACCAATCACGGTAACAAACACGTTATCCAGACGACCACGGTATTTCGCCAGAGACGGCGCTTTACGGATGGCGTACATCGGCAACAGGCACAGCAAGGATGCGATAATCGGCGCGCCCATGGCTTCAATCAGATCCAGGATGTTCGGGTTGGCGTAGGCAACAACCCAGGTTGAACCCATGATGAAGATCATGCTGATAGTGTTCAGTTTGCCCGCAGAAACTTTGGTTTTGTCGCCTTTATAACCAAACTTCAGAACCAGGCCGTTCAGACCTTCCAGCGTCCCCAGATAGTGACCGAAGAAAGATTTGAAGATAGCAACCAGCGCGATGATGGACGCCGCATATTCCAGAATAATAGCGAACGTCGTTTTGGTGCCGGTCATGGATGCAAAGTGGTTAGCCAGGTAAGAGAGCACCGGAATGTTCTGCGCTTTTGCTTCCGCCATGTTCGCCGGAGACAGCGTAAACAGGCAGCTGAAGGCAAAGAACATGACCACTGCAACCATCAGCATACTGGCGCGAGAGATGATTTGTGAACATTTCTGCTCAGTGAAGTCACGACCAAAGTCTTTCTCATACTCTTCACGCTTAGAAACCACGAAAGAAGAGACGATTGGCGAGAAGTTGAAGGAGAAGACCATGATAGAAATCCCCAGCCAGACGGTGATCAGGATACCGTCATGACCAGTTAACGACAGCGCGCCAAGGTCAACTTGATCGATAACCGCAGAGTTCCAGTAAGGGATCAGCGACAGAGAAATCAGCACCAGGCTGGCGATAAAAGGCCATACCAGGTAGCTCATCACTTTAACCATCAGATCCTTACCAAACCAGATGACGAACGCCATCAGCAGCAGCAGGAACAGCGCCACGAAGCCACGGTTCAGCGGCGCAAAGCCGAGCTGGTTTTCCCAGAAGGTCATAAAGGTGTTGGTGATGGTAACGCCATAAATCCACAACAGTGGGCAAATCGCGAAGAAATACAGGAAAGTGATGACCACACCGCCGGTTTTACCAAAGTGCTCTTCTACCGTTTCCGTAATGTTGCCGGAAGGGTTAGAGCCAGAGAGACACAGACGCGCCAGCGCCCGGTGGCAATAAAACGCAATCGGGTATGCCAATACCAACATCAGAAGAATCGGGATCAGTCCGCCAAAACCTGCGCGGATAGGGAAGAACAGCACCCCGGCGCCGATTGCCGTACCAAACAAGCCTAACGTCCATGTGGTATCTGATTTACGCCAGGACGATTGTTTTGTCTGGCTGGATACAATGCTATCTGAAGTACTCATATCCTATCCTCAACGAATTAATTAAGCGTCAACGAAACCGGTGATTTGAGAGACGCGGGAAAGATCGATATTACCGCCGGAAATAATACTGACGGTTTTTCTGTTTTGAATATATTGGTCTAATTTACCGCTTAATAATGCAGCACATGCCAGAGCGCCAGCGCCTTCGGTGATGACTTTATTACGCTGAATTAAGGCAACCATACTGTTTCTGATTTCGTCTTCGCTGACCAGCACGATGTCATCGACTAATTCACGAACGATTTCGTAAGTTAAATTACCCGGGCGGGCGACATCACAACCATCCGCCAGGGTGCCGGTAGTTCGGTGCGTGGTTATTTCTCCGGAGTGGAAAGAAGCCGCCATGCCGTGAACGTTTTCTGACTGCACACCAATAACACGAATGGTAGGGTTAATAGATTTAATTGCCACCGCAATACCGGCAATTAAACCGCCACCGCCAATTGGCACAATGACGTTATCGACATCATAAAGATCTTCCATAATTTCCAGCCCAATGGTCCCCTGACCGGCAATCACTTTCGGATCATCATAAGGTGGAATAAAGATGCGACCTTCCGTTTCGACAATTTCGCTCACTTTGGCGATGGTGTCGTTGAAGTTATCGCCGTGCAGTACCACTTCAGCAGAGTAGTCACACGTTGCTGCAACTTTGGATTTTGGCGCGCCTTTCGGCATTACAACTTTACCATCAATACCCAACATCGCACAGGAAAGCGAAACCCCTTGCGCGTGGTTCCCTGCTGAACAGGCCACTACACCTTTACGTTTCTCAGCATCAGTTAAGGAGCTTAATTTATTAAATGCGCCACGAATTTTAAATGAACCGGTACGCTGCATGTTTTCAAACTTAAGGAATATTTCACCTTTGCAACGTTCACTAAAATAGTTAGATCGAGGCATTCCTGTTTTATAAATTCGCCCAGCCAGACGTTGTTTTGCTTCAATAATGTCATCAATAGCAACCGGCAGATCGTATGTAATATGCATTATAAAACCTCTTAGCCTGAATTAAATATGTAGGTAACCGTAACCAGCACCTGCAAAAAGGCAGGTGGATTATTTATGTTTAAATAAAAAACAAATAACTAACAAGCTTCTATTAATTGCTTTCGTCTACACCCATTATAAGATGAATATTCTTTGGCTAATTCCACCAAAACCGATGCTGCTTTTTTAATACGATAATTTTTCGACCATACTGCGGCATATTGCGCTACCGGTAATGTTTCCTCAACCGGAATGGTAATAAATTGATTAGAACCAAAAGGTGAAGTCATATCGCAGGGAATCACGGTTAAGAAATCAGCATTGAGAACAAGATTATAAATTGTCACGACTGAGTCGGTTTTAACGATGTTTTCAATACTGATGCCATTCCTTTGTAACGTGGTGAGTAGTTCGCTGTAGTATCCCATATTCGTTTGCGGCAACACCCACTGTTCGTTCTTCAAAGACTCCAGCGTGGTGGTGCCGGTGGATGTTCGGGACTTACTGGCAACCAGCACAAACTCTGACTCGAACAGCGGCTCGACATGCAAATCCTGAAGCTTCATTTCTGCACTTAACGTACCTATCGCAAAATCCAGACGCCCGTCGCGGATAGCCGGTAAGAATGAGGACAATTGCGCTTCATACATTGAGACCTGCGCTTTCGGGAACACCTCTTTGAATTTGTTGATCATCCCGGACATAAAGGTAAAGCCAATCAGCGATGGAAAACCAAATGAGACCTCCACGACTGCATCAGAGGACATACCGCTAATCTCATTAACCATATTTTTCATTTCGCGGGTAATGGATTCGGAGCGTGAGAGCAACAATTGACCAGCTAGCGTCAGCGTTACACCGGTATTTTTCCGCACCACTAATTCCACGCCAAAATAATCTTCGATATCGTTAATGATTTTACTGACCGCTGGTTGAGTTAACCCTAATTCTTTTGCAGCCGAGCCAATAGAGCCACTTCTGATGACTTCCTGAAAGACTACCAAGTGTTGCGTTTTAGGAAGAAGAATAGTGCTCATAACAACCCGCGTTAATTACCTCATTGACGGTATGAAGTGTATCAAAATGCAATGAATAGGATATGTGCGACCACTCACAAATTAACTTTCAATAGTTTTCCAGGCATATCCTTAAAGGCATATAATCATTTAATATCAATTAGTTATATAAATAAAATCAACACAAAGGCTGACTTTTATCAAAAAAACAAGGGGGGATAACCATATTTTATGGCGATAACGGCGCACTTAATTTTTGTTATTAAAAAATGCTCTTAGACGATATTTCAAGCAATTATCGTGTATTTCGCAGACGAATTTTAAGTTAAATTTAATGAGCAAGTTATCAAATTTTATTATAAATAAATCATTTCCACAGATAAATAATGCGGTACGTCACATTTTTTTTCGCCATTTGTTGGAGATAGAACATTTATTTTATCAATATTTTAAAATTTCGAATACAGATATTGATCATCTCGAACAATTGATTAACGTCAATCATTGTCTCTTTTGCAGAACGTCATTTTGTGAATGCAATCGTTTTCCATGATTTATTGTCGCATTCCGGTTGCGGAACAGCATTTTGTGTTGAGGATCACAAAACTAATAATTGCAATTCGCAAGTAAGCTATCAGAAGAGAGCACAGGGTGGCTAAAAAGAGTGTTTATATTGAACCAACAGGCCGCTTTCTTTTGGGTATAGTGTCGTGGACAGTCATTCATCTTACCGCTCGCTCCAAAAGCAAAAACCCGCCAGTCTGCACTGGCGGGTTTTCGTTAAAATAGGTGAAACTGACCGATAAGCCGCTTTCTTTCGGGTATAGCGTCGTGGACAGTCATTCATCTTACCGCCTGCTCCAAAAGCAAAAACCCGCCAGTTTTGCACTGGCGGGTTTTCGTTAAAACAGGTGAAACTGACCGATAAGCCGCTTTCTTTCAGGTATAGCGTCGTGGACAGTCATTCATCTTACCGCTCGCTCCAAAAGCAAAAACCCGCCAGTCTGCACTGGCGGGTTTTCGTTAAAATAGGTGAAACTGACCGATAAGCCGGGTTCTGTCGTGGACAGTCATTCATCTAGGCCAGCAATCGCTCACTGGCTCAAGCAGCCTACCCGGGTTCAGTACGGGCCGTACCTTATGAACCCCTATTTGGCCTTGCTCCGGGTGGAGTTTACCGTGCCACGGACTGTTACCAGCCGCGCGGTGCGCTCTTACCGCACCCTTTCACCCTTACCTGATCCCACTTGCGTGAGCCATCGGCGGTTTGCTCTCTGTTGCACTGGTCGTGGGTTTCCCCCCCAGGCGTTACCTGGCACCCTGCCCTATGGAGCCCGGACTTTCCTCCCCTCCGCCCGTCTCCCCCGAAGAGGACGACGACGAAGCGGCGACTGTCTGGTCAGCTTCGGCGCGCAGTATAGAGGGTTTGCGCGCCCTTGTCACCCCGCGTCGCGCATTCCAATCGCCAGCGTCGCGGCGATATTGCGCGAAGCACGGTAAATATTGTCATAAGCCCCGCTGAAAGCTTCATCCAGCGTAACAATACTGTTCAACACGCTGAATACGGCATCGATGCCATGCTGATGCACAACGCCGACATCCTTCGTCAGACTACCCGCAATACCAATTACCGGTTTATTGTATTTCTTCGCGACGTTCGCTACGCCAATCGGCACTTTGCCGTGAATGCTCTGGCTATCGATGCGACCTTCTCCGGTGATCACCAACGAGCAATCATGAATATGTTCTTCCAGATTGAGCGCCGTCGTCACAATTTCAATGCCGCTCTTTAGCTCTGCTCCAAGAAACGCCATTAGCGCCGCTCCCATACCGCCTGCAGCCCCTGCACCTGGAACGTTTTTCACATCAACATGCAGCGATTTTTTGATGACATCAGCATAGTGAGAGAGATTCTTGTCCAGCTCGATAACCGTGGCTTCATTAGCCCCTTTTTGCGGGCCAAAGATACGCGAAGCACCGTTATCGCCCACCAGCGGATTAGTGACATCGCAGGCGACGCGAATAGCGCAATCTTTTAAACGCGGATCGAGGCCGGAAATATCAATATCATTCAGGGTATTAAGACTGCCGCCGCCAAAACCGATTTCATTACCGTTGACATCGCTTAACTTCGCCCCCAGCGCCTGCATCATCCCCGCGCCGCCGTCGTTGGTGGCACTGCCACCGATGCCAATAATAATGCTGGTCGCGCCACTCTCCAACGCCTGTAAAATTAACTCCCCCGTGCCGCGAGAAGTCGTCACCAACGGATCACGCTTTTCCGACGGTACTAACGCCAGCCCACTGGCCGCCGCCATTTCAATAAACGCGGTTTTACCATCGCCAGAGATCCCCCAACTGGCATTCACCTTTTCGCCCAGTGGCCCTGTAACCCAGGCGTGACGTTCGAAACCCTGGGTGGCTGCAATCATCGCTTCCACCGTTCCTTCGCCGCCATCAGCAACCGGAACCGAAACGTACTGTGCATCAGGAAAAATTTCCCGAAATCCTTTTTCTATCGCCTGCGCAACCTCGCTGGCAGATAAACTTTCTTTATAAGAGTCTGGGGCGATTACGATTTTCATACCTGTGCCTGTTACCACATGACGCCGGAGGGCGTTTCTCTTATTCGGCCTGGATTCCAGACCCGGATTGCAATACGCCATCCGGGCGCGACGCCATTAACGAGTAACTTCGACTTTTGCCAGTTTTTCGTAGTAGCACGCCAGGGCGCTATGATCCGCCGTTCCCAAACCATCGGCACGCAGTGCCTGCATCATCTCCATAACCGCAGCAGTTAGCGGCAATTGCGCACCAACGCCGTGAGAGGTATCCAGCGCATTCGCCAGATCTTTAATATGCAGATCAATACGGAAGCCTGGCTTGAAGTTTCTGTCCATGACCATCGGCGCTTTAGCATCAAGAACGGTACTGCCAGCCAGCCCACCGCGAATTGCCTGATAAACCAGCTCCGGGTTTACGCCCGCTTTGGTTGCCAGCGTTAACGCTTCTGACATCGCGGCAATATTCAGCGCCACAATGACCTGATTTGCCAGTTTAGTGACGTTACCTGCACCGATCTCCCCGGTATGCACCACGGAACCCGCCATCGCTTTCATCAAATCATAGTATTTGTCGAAAATAACCTTGTCACCGCCCACCATCACAGACAGCGTACCGTCGATGGCTTTCGGTTCACCGCCGCTCACCGGGGCGTCCAGCATATCAATACCTTTCGCTTTCAGTGCTTCGCTGATTTCACGGCTTGCCAGCGGAGCGATTGAACTCATATCGATCAATACCGTACCTGGCTTCGCGCCTTCAATGATGCCATTTTCACCCAGCGCCACTTCTTTCACATGAGGGGAGTTTGGCAGCATGGTTATGATGACGTCGCACTGTTCAGCGACAGCTTTAGCCGTAGACGCTGTTTCTGCGCCTGCGGCAATCACTTCAGCAATGGCTTCAGGGTTACGGTCAGCAACCACCAGCGAGTAACCTGCTTTCAGGAGGTTTTTACTCATTGGTTTACCCATAATACCCAGGCCAATAAAACCAACTTTCATAGTCATATCAATCATCTCTCTTGTTGCGGTGGTGGTTATTTTTTAAAGGTATCTGCCAATTTCTGCGTGGCGGAACGGAATACGCCGAGATCGCTGCCGACGGCCACAAACGTAGCGCCCCATTCCAGATAACGACGCGCATCGGCCTCGACAGGGGCAAGGATGCCGCAGGGTTTGCCGTTGGCTCTGGCGCGATTAAAAATATGTTGAATCGCTTTTTGCACATCCGGATGTGACGCATTGCCGAGATGACCTAATGCCGCCGCCAGATCGCTGGGGCCAACGAAGATACCGTCAACGCCTTCAGTTGCGGCGATAGCATCAACGTTATCAACGCCTTGCTGGCTTTCGATTTGCACCAGAATGGTGATGTTCTTATTCGACTGAGCGAAGTAATCCACCACGGTGCCAAACATATTGGCGCGGTGAGAAACAGAAACGCCGCGAATACCTTCTGGTGGATAACGGGTAGATGCCACCGCCTGCACTGCTTCTTCTTTCGTTTCGACAAAGGGGATCAGGAAGTTATAAAAACCGATATCCAGCAGACGCTTAATAATTACCGGTTCGTTGGTCGGTACACGCACCACTGGCGCGCTGACGCTCCCCTTCAGAGCCATCAACTGAGGAATGAACGTGGAGATATCGTTTGGCGCATGTTCGCCATCCAGCACCAGCCAGTCAAAGCCAGCTAAACCAAGAACTTCAGTGCTAATTGGGTTAGAAAGTGCTGACCAGCAGCCAATCTGTACCTGTTTCGCTGCCAACGCGGCTTTGAACTTATTTGGGAAAATATCGTTATTCATCGCTTATACCTTTGCTTATTTCTGCAATTCCATACGTTTAATGTCGCCAGTCAGGCTTCCCGGTGCAGTATTGAAAGAGGGCAATCTCTTCGATGACAATAAAAATAGGCAGTAAGATTAAAAAGGCACATGCGTTCCTTATTCAGCAATCCCACTAATTATGTTTATATTCCGTCGATAGCAAAAAGGTCAGTGCTATTTATTAAATATTCTCTTAACGAATATTGACCCTGTTCAATAATAAATCTGTTTTCGACAATGAGTATAATCAGACCAGAAATAATAGGCATTGTGCAAATGCTCATTATGATTGCCTGATATAAATATTATTTTGAGCATATGCCTATCACGCTGCGTGCCAATGCACATATTTACGCTTTGCCGGCCCCTGTCGCCCTGCTATCACGATAATTAGTGATGTTGATCACATACTGACTTTTCATCTCCTGACACTCTTATTCCATCTCACAGATGAAATTATTTCTGTCATCAGAATCACTCAACATAAATTTATTATTACCAGCGACCGGAGAAAACGGGATAATGGCCAACATCGAAATCAGGCAAGAAACGCCGACTGCGTTTTATATAAAAGTTCACGACACAGATAATGTGGCAATTATTGTTAATGATAATGGCCTGAAAGCAGGAACACGTTTCCCGGACGGACTGGAATTAATTGAACATATACCCCAGGGGCATAAAGTCGCATTAGTTGATATCCCTGCGAATAGCGAAATTATTCGTTACGGTGAAGTGATTGGTTATGCCGTGCGCGCAATCCCACGCGGAAGTTGGATCGACGAATCAATGGTCGTACTGCCGGAAGCGCCGCCGTTACACACGCTGCCACTGGCAACTAAAGTGCCGGCCCCCTTACCGCCGCTTGAAGGTTATACCTTTGAAGGCTATCGCAATGCCGATGGCAGCGTGGGTACCAAAAACCTGCTCGGCATCACCACCAGCGTGCATTGTGTGGCAGGTGTTGTCGATTATGTGGTGAAAATTATTGAACGCGACCTGCTGCCGAAATACCCGAACGTCGATGGTGTGGTGGGGCTGAATCACCTGTACGGTTGTGGCGTGGCGATTAACGCTCCGGCGGCGGTGGTACCTATTCGTACCATTCACAACATTTCGCTGAACCCAAACTTTGGCGGCGAGGTGATGGTGATCGGTCTGGGTTGCGAGAAATTGCAGCCTGAGCGCCTGCTGATCGGCACGGATGATGTACAAAGTATTCCGCTGGAGAACGCCAGTATTGTCAGCTTGCAGGATGAAAAGCATGTCGGTTTTCAGTCAATGGTCGAGGATATTTTGCAGGTTGCCGAGCACCACCTGCACAAATTAAATCAACGGCAGCGAGAAACCTGTCCGGCTTCAGAACTGGTTGTCGGTATGCAGTGCGGCGGCAGCGATGCGTTTTCTGGTGTAACGGCAAACCCGGCAGTGGGCTATGCATCTGATCTACTGGTGCGCTGCGGCGCAACGGTGATGTTCTCAGAAGTAACGGAAGTGCGTGACGCGATCCATCTGCTGACACCGCGCGCTATTAATGAAGAGGTCGGCAAGCGCCTGCTGGATGAGATGGAGTGGTACGACAACTATCTTGATATGGGAAAAACCGACCGCAGCGCCAACCCTTCGCCGGGCAACAAGAAAGGCGGTCTGGCAAACGTGGTGGAAAAGGCACTCGGCTCCATTGCCAAATCAGGTAAAAGCGCGATTGTTGAAGTGCTGTCACCCGGACAGCGCCCGACCAAACGCGGATTAATTTACGCCGCGACGCCAGCCAGCGATTTCGTCTGTGGCACCCAACAGGTGGCTTCAGGGATTACCGTGCAAGTATTTACCACCGGTCGCGGCACACCATACGGTCTGATGGCAGTGCCGGTCATTAAAATGGCAACCCGCACCGAACTGGCGAACCGCTGGTTTGATTTGATGGATATTAATGCGGGCACTATCGCCACCGGCGAAGAGACCATTGAAGAGGTGGGCTGGAAGCTGTTCCACTTTATTCTTGACGTCGCCAGCGGGAAGAAGAAAACCTTCTCGGATCAATGGGGACTGCATAACCAACTGGCAGTATTTAACCCGGCACCGGTGACCTGATAATTCAATTCATATTATGCCCGATAGCACACGTTTATCGGGCATATTGAGTCACAGCGAAGACGCGTGATCCCCGACCAGAATCACTTCAACCCCAGCCTTTCGCAGTCCTTCCAGACTATCCGCAGGAATGCCTTCATCAACAATGATCATGTCGATACGTTGAGTATCAATGATCTTATGTAAACTGGAACGATTGAACTTACTGGAATCGGTGACCACGATAATCCGTTCCGCAACTTCGCACATCCGGCGGTTTAAACGAGCTTCATCTTCATTATGCGTACTGACGCCGCGCTCCAGATCGATAGCATCTACGCCGAGAAACAGCATATCGTGCAGCCGCTGGGGTTACGTGAAGACCAGCTCATCAGCTTTCGCTCCGAAGAGATAAACGAGAGAGAGTGCGAGCGGGTAACGAATCTGATTGCGCGCAAAGGCGGTCTCGATTTGTGCGTTCTCGGACTAGGGAAAAACGGTCATCTTGGGCTGAACGAACCGGGAGAAAGCCTGCAACCGGCCTGCCATATCAGCCAACTTGATGCGAAAACCCAGCAGCATGAGATGTTAAAAACCGCTGGTCGTCCCGTGACTCACGGGATCACCTTAGGCTTGAAGGATATTCTCAATGCCCGCGAAGTTTTGTTACTGGTGACTGGCGAAGGAAAGCAGGATGCGACAGAACGTTTTCTCACGGCTAAAGTCTCCACCACTATCCCGGCGTCGTTTTTATGGCTGCATAACCATTTCACATGCGTAATTGATGAGATGTGTCGTCGTTAACTCGCCAGGAACAGGCGTTGCAGCTCTTATTCCTGCTGCAACGCCTGTAATTACTCCCCTTGCTGCTCCAGCGCATACTTATACAGCGCATTTTTCTTCACGCCGTGAATTTCTGCTGCCAGCGCCGCCGCTTTTTTCAGCGGCAGTTCTGCCTGTAACAGCGCCAGCGTGCGCAGCGCATCGGCAGGCAAGTCCTCTTCCTGCGCTTTATGTCCTTCGACAATCAGTACCATCTCACCTTTGCGGCGGTTTTCATCTTCTTTTACCCACGCCAACAGCTCACCAACGGGCGCGCCGTGAATAGTTTCCCAGGTTTTGGTCAGTTCTCGCGCCAGCACCACGTAGCGGGACTCACCCAGCACCGCGACGATATCTTCCAGGCTATCTAACAGACGGTGGGTTGATTCATAAAAAATCAGCGTGCGCGGTTCCGCTTCAATCGCTTTTAGCGCATCACGGCGGCCTTTCGATTTAGCGGGCAGAAAGCCTTCATAACAAAAACGGTCGGATGGTAAACCAGCGGCACTTAATGCAGTAATGGCAGCACACGGTCCCGGTAGCGGCACCACGCGAATCCCCGCTTCACGGCAGGTACGCACCAGATGGTAACCAGGGTCGTTAATCAGCGGCGTTCCGGCATCAGAAACCAGCGCAATGTTTTGTCCCTCTTGCAGCTTCGCCAGCAGCGTTTCGGCTTTCTGTTGTTCGTTATGGTCGTGCAGGGCGAACAGTCGGGCGTTTATCCCAAAATGTTGCAGCAGTAAACCGGTATGACGCGTATCCTCGGCGGCAATCAGATCAACGGCCTGTAATACCTCCAGCGCACGCTGGGTGATATCCGCCAGATTGCCGATTGGCGTCGGTACAATGTAGAGCTGACCTTGAGAATTATCCGCCGATTGGTGTTGTTTCATTGTGTCGTCCGTATTGCCGATTTAATATTGAGAATTGCGTAAAAAAAATATCACTGGATACATTATGGTACCCTCAACATTTTCTCGTTTGAAAGCCGCGCGTTGTCTGCCTGTTGTTCTGGCAGCCCTGATTTTCGCCGGTTGTGGCACCCATACCCCCGATCAGTCCACTGCCTATATGCAGGGCACGGCGCAGGCCGATTCTGCCTTTTATCTTCAGCAGATGCAGCAAAGCTCTGATGATACCAGGATCAACTGGCAATTACTCACCATTCGTGCACTGGTGAAAGAAGGTAAAACCGGGCAGGCGGTTGAACTGTTTAACCAGCTGCCGCAAGAACTGAACGATATCCAGCGTCGTGAAAAATCTCTGCTGGCGGTAGAGATTAAGCTGACACAAAAAGATTTTGCTGGCGCGCAGACCTTGCTGGCTAAAATTACTCCGGCAGATTTAGAGCAAAACCAGCAGGCGCGTTACTGGCAGGCAAAAATCGATGCCAGTCAGGGACGTCCTTCCATTGATTTATTGCGCGCATTAATTGCTCAGGAACCGTTACTCGGTGCGCAAGAAAAACAGCAGAATATCGATGCCACCTGGCAGGCGCTCTCCGCCATGACCCAGCAGCAGGCGAATACGCTGGTGATCAACGCCGACGAAAACATCCTGCAAGGCTGGCTGGATCTGCAACGCGTCTGGTTTGATAACCGCAATGACCCCGAGATGATGAAAGCCGGGATCGCTGACTGGCAGAAACGTTATCCGAATAATCCGGGTGCGAAAATGCTGCCAACGCAATTGGTAAACGTAAAAGCGTTTAAACCAGCGTCAACCAACAAAATCGCCCTGCTGTTACCGTTGAATGGTCAGGCCGCAGTGTTTGGTCGCACTATTCAGCAAGGCTTTGAAGCGGCGAAAAATATCGGCACCCAGCCAGTAGCGGCTCAGGTAGCAGCCGCGCCTGCCGCTGACGTAGCAGAACACCCCCAGCCGCAAACCGTAGACGGCGTTGCCAGCCCGGCACAAGCGTCTGTTAGCGATCTGACAGGTGAAGAAACCGCCGCACAGCCGGTGCCTGTAAGCGCCCCTCCGGCAAGCACCGCAGCGGTAAGCTCTCCGGCGAATCCATCCGCAGAACTGAAAATCTACGATACCTCATCACAACCACTTAGCCAGATCCTCAACCAGGTTCAGCAGGATGGCGCGAGTATTGTAGTCGGTCCACTGCTAAAAAATAACGTTGAGGAGTTGCTCAAGAGCAACACCCCGCTGAACGTGCTGGCACTCAATCAGCCGGAAAATATCGAAAACCGCGCCAATATCTGTTACTTCGCGCTATCGCCAGAAGATGAAGCGCGCGATGCAGCGCGTCATATTCGTGACCAGGGTAAACAAGCACCGCTGGTACTGATTCCACGCAGTTCGTTGGGCGATCGCGTAGCCAATGCGTTTGCGCAAGAGTGGCAGAAACTCGGCGGCGGCACCGTTTTGCAACAAAAATTTGGTTCCACCAGCGAATTACACGCGGGTGTTAACGGCCGTGCAGGTATCGCTTTAACAGGTAGCCCGATTACACCCAGAGCGACAACCGACTCCGGCATGACGACCAACAATCCAACCCTGCAAACCACGCCGACCGGAGACCAGTTCACCGATAATGGCGGCCGTGTCGATGCGGTGTACATTGTGGCAACGCCAGCCGAAATCGCCTTCATCAAACCGATGATCGCCATGCGTAACGGCAGTCACAGCGGTGCAACGTTGTACGCCAGCTCCCGCAGCGCAGGAGGCTCTGCTGGTCCGGATTTCCGACTGGAGATGGAAGGCTTGCAGTACAGCGAAATCCCGATGCTGGCAGGCGGTAATCTGCCGTTAATGCAGCAGGCGCTCAGTGCGGTAAATAATGATTATTCGCTGGCGCGCATGTATGCGATGGGCGTCGATGCCTGGTCACTGGCGAATCATTTCTCGCAAATGCGCCAGGTTCAGGGTTTTGAAATCAACGGTAATACCGGAAGTCTGACGGCTAACCCGGATTGCGTGATTAACAGGAAGTTATCATGGCTACAGTACCAACAAGGTCAGGTAGTCCCCGCCAGTTAACCACTAAACAGACCGGCGATGCGTGGGAGGCACAAGCGCGTCGCTGGCTGGAAGGCAAAGGACTGCGCTTTGTCGCCGCTAACGTGAACGAGCGTGGCGGCGAGATTGATCTGATAATGCATGAAGGCCAGACCACCGTTTTTGTTGAGGTGCGCTACCGCCGCTCTGCCCTATATGGTGGCGCAGCAGCCAGTGTGACCCGCAGCAAACAACACAAATTATTACAGACTGCCCGCTTGTGGCTCGCACGTCATAATGGGAGTTTTGATACTGTGGATTGCCGGTTCGATGTGATAGCCTTCACCGGGAATGAGGTTGAGTGGATTAAGGACGCCTTTAATGACCACTCATAATTAAGGTTTAAGGATTAGCGTGCAAGAAAGAATCAAAGCTTGCTTCACTGAAAGCATTCAAACTCAAATTGCAGCGGCAGAGGCGCTTCCGGATGCCATCTCCCGTGCAGCCATGACGCTGGTTCAGTCTCTGCTCAATGGCAACAAAATCCTCTGTTGTGGTAATGGAACCTCCGCTGCCAATGCACAGCATTTTGCTGCCAGCATGATCAACCGTTTCGAGACGGAGCGGCCCAGCCTACCTGCCATTGCACTAAATACCGATAATGTTGTCTTAACGGCGATTGCCAACGATCGCTTACATGATGAAGTGTATGCAAAACAGGTGCGGGCGCTGGGACATGCGGGAGATGTGTTGTTAGCTATTTCTACTCGTGGCAATAGCCGCGATATCGTAAAAGCTGTTGAAGCCGCCGTTACGCGTGATATGACCATTGTGGCATTAACCGGCTATGACGGCGGTGAACTTGCAGGTTTGTTAGGGCCACAGGACGTGGAGATCCGCATTCCCTCGCATCGTAGTGCTCGCATTCAGGAAATGCATATGCTGACGGTAAATTGCCTGTGCGATCTGATCGATAACACGCTTTTCCCTCACCAGGATGATTAAGGAGAATACATGAAGGCATTATCGCCAATCGCAGTCCTTATTTCCGCGCTGCTGTTGCAAGGTTGTGTTGCTGCTGCCGTAGTAGGTACTGCCGCTGTGGGTACTAAAGCGGCGACCGACCCCCGCAGTGTCGGCACCCAGGTGGACGATGGTACTCTGGAAGTGCGCGTGAACAGCGCATTGTCAAAAGACGAACAGATTAAGAAAGAAGCGCGCATTAATGTAACGGCCTATCAGGGCAAAGTGCTGCTGGTTGGGCAGTCACCAAACGCTGAACTTTCGGCTCGCGCCAAACAGATTGCTATGGGCGTAGACGGTGCCAACGAAGTGTATAACGAGATTCGTCAGGGTCAGCCGATTGGTCTGGGCGAAGCGTCTAACGATACGTGGATCACCACCAAAGTGCGTTCGCAACTGTTAACCAGCGACCTGGTGAAATCGTCCAACGTGAAAGTGACCACCGAAAACGGCGAAGTGTTCCTGATGGGGCTGGTGACTGAACGTGAAGCAAAAGCGGCGGCAGATATTGCCAGCCGGGTGAGCGGCGTGAAGCGGGTGACCACGGCGTTTACGTTTATTAAATAACTGTCCCTTGTAATGCCTGATGCGACGCTTGCCGCGTCTTATCAGGCCGACAACGACACAAACCGTAGGTCGGATAAGGCGTTTACGCCGCATCCGACATGTTTCAGGCCAACAGCGCCAGACTACCGACAATCACGCCTGACACCGCCACCATCGCTCCGGTCAGCCATAATGCTTTTGCCGGAAATGCTTTACGCAACATAATCAGTGACGGCAAACTCACCGCCGGGAGCGTCATCAACAATGCCAGCGCCGGAGCGGTTCCCATACCTGCCAGCATCATCGTTTGTACAATCGGAATTTCTGCTGCCGTGGGAATGACAAACAAGCATCCCGCTACCGCCATCGCAATCACCCACATCAGGCTGTTATCGACAGCACCATCGGCATGGGGGAATAACCAGACGCGAGCGGCACCCAACGCCAGCACCGCCAGGATATAAACCGGGATCGTACTCCAGAACAGAGTCCACAGCGCCCTTCCCCAGCGGGTAAAAAATCCGCCCTGCGCTTCCGGCATGTCAATTTCAACTGGAGCATGGGTTTGCGGTGTCTCATGCACCCATTTTTGCACCAGCGTCGCAATCAGCAACACCATCACCAGCCCCGCCACCAGACGAATCGCCGCAAAACCCCAGCCGAGGACAAACCCCATAAACACCAGCGTCGCCGGGTTTAACAACGGATTCCCCATCCAGAATGCCAGCGCACCGCCCATCGACACTTGCTGGCGACGCATTCCCGCCGCGACCGGTGCCGCACAGCAGGTACACATCATACCTGGTAGCGAAAACAGCGTTCCCAGCAGCGTGCCGCGAAAGCGCGATTGCCCAAGCGTACGCAGCAACCAGTCACGCGGGATCAGCACCTGAATCAACGAACCGAGGATCACCCCCAGCACCGCCGCTTTCCATACCGCGAGGAAATAGATCATCGCGTAATCCAACGCCGCCTGCCACGGATTAGCATCCGCCTGCGCAAGGATAGATTTACCGATACTGTGGGTTTCGGCAGCAGTAAACGCTTTGCCGTAGTAGGGTTGCCATTTCACATACCAGAGACCAGCAATGACAACGAGAAAGAAAAGCGCGGGTTTCCACCACTGAATGGGCGTTGCCGCCTGAGATGAAGACTGACCAGTCATAGCATTCCCCAGGAATAAGTTATGATAATTGAGCGCGTGAATATTACGCTCACTATCAATCCTTGGGAATAATTATTCAGCTCTTTTGCGTAGTTCTGAAGAGCTTAAAATAGTCACCCCTTCATGTTCAGGCCGCATGGCTTCAGCCAGCATGACCCGCGCCACATCCCGTGCATCAATGGATTTCCAGTTGCCAGGCAGCAAACGAAACAGCGGCGCAAAAAGCGTTTCGTTCATCCTCTGCTTGCTACGATCGCCCAGCAACATCGACGGACGCGCAATGGTCAGTTTCGGCCAGTTCTGGGCGATTAACGCTTCTTCCATCTCCCCTTTGACGCGGTTATAGAAAAACGGCGAATGCGCGTTTGCGCCCATCGCACTGACCACTAGCATATGCTGTGCACCCAGCCGCCGTCCGGTTAACGCGGTGTCCACGACCAGCGTGTAATCGGCATGAATAAATGCCTCTTTGCTACCCGCTTCCCGCCGCGTGGTGCCGAGACAACAAAACACAATGTCGATGGGATCGGTAACCTGCGCCAGCGCGTCGGTCAGTTGTGGATCATGGGGATTGAACACGCCTGGCATATCGCCCAACGGGCGTCGCGTCGGCGCGACTATGGCGTTTACTTTCGGTTCGTTAATCAACATCCGCAGCAGGTGACCGCCCACCAGCCCCGTTGCGCCTGTAATCAGTACCTGACTCATCTTCGCTCCTTTACAGAATTGTCCGCCTTGCACTCCCCGGTACATGCACCAGGCTTAATAGTCTACGAGGTAATTATCCCCGATTGTGGGAAATTCGCCTCATCCAATGCAACAACGCGGAGGAAGCATGAGTAAAAAGATTGCTGTTTTAATCACTGATGAATTTGAGGATTCAGAATTTACTTCACCCGCAGACGCATTTCGTAAAGCCGGGCACGAAGTTGTCACTATTGAAAAGCAAGCGGGTAAAACGGTGAAAGGGAAAAAAGAGGAAGCCAGCGTCACCATTGATAAATCCATCGATGAAGTGACGCCAGCAGAGTTTGATGCCCTGCTGCTTCCAGGTGGCCATTCACCAGATTATCTGCGTGGTGATAATCGTTTTGTCACCTTCACACGAGATTTTGTGAATAGCGGTAAACCGGTCTTCGCTATCTGCCACGGCCCGCAACTGCTGATTAGCGCCGATGTTATTCGCGGTCGTAAGCTGACCGCCGTTAAACCGATCATTATTGATGTTAAAAACGCAGGAGCGGAATTTTACGATCAGGAAGTGGTGGTCGATAAAGATCAGCTGGTTACCAGCCGAACGCCAGACGATCTGCCAGCATTTAACCGCGAGGCGTTACGCCTGCTCGGTGCCTGAGCCGCGTAGCCAGACCAGTTTTTTACCAAAGCCCAGCGTGTTGTCGGTGAATTTGATTTCATCGAGCCGGATTTCCCAAACCGGTGCCGACATCATTCTGGCAACCGGAAAGCGACGATTATACGCCTTGCGCGCAAGGTCGCTTTCCTCACCTTCCAGCCTGCGGATCTCGCCTTTAAACTGTACGCCACGGATTAACGCCACCGTTTTCGGCTGACCGTTTACCGTACCGGCAACCGGAGCCTGCGACCCGCTCATCTGTGCATGACGCGTTTTATCTTCCGTGAGAATGTAAAGAGCAACCTTTTGCGAATCAAAGAGATAAAAGGCATTGGCGCACCATAGTTCCCCTTCCTGCTGCACACACCAGGTGACAACATGTTGTTTTGCCAGCCAATGGCTAATAGCGGTGAGTGTTTCCATTTTTGTTCTCTTTTATACTGGTGGCCTGACCTTAACATGTGACACAAACGATGACACCCTGGTATCTCTATTTGATTCGTACCGCCGATAATAAGCTTTACACCGGGATCACCACGGATGTCGAACGCCGCTATCAGCAGCACCAGAGCGGCAAAGGCGCGAAAGCACTGCGTGGGAAAGGAGAACTAACGCTGGCGTTTTCCGCGCCAGTAGGCGACCGTTCGCTGGCACTACGGGCGGAATATCGCGTTAAGCAGTTAACCAAACGGCAAAAAGAGCGTCTGGTAGCGGAAGGCGTAGGGTTTGCAGAGTTATTAAGGAGTCTGCAAACCCCGGAGATTAAAAGCGATTGAAATGCTCGTGGTACTCAACCAGACCAGTTACGCCATTCAGCGCGTCATCCGCTAAACGATGTACCTGGAAGGCGCTTTCAGTGCCCGGCCAGCGACAACGCAGATCGTGATGCGCAGCCAGCTCAAAGCCGAAACGACTGTACAGCGCCGGATCGCCCAGCGTCACCACTGCGGCATAGCCAAACTCATTAAGCGAATCTAGTCCTTCATAGACCAGTTGGCGTGCCAGCCCCTGTCCACGGTATTTTTCATCAACCGCCAGCGGCGCCATGCCAACCCATTGCAGGTCTTCGCCCTGCACATCAACCGGACTAAATGCCACATAGCCAATGACCTGACCTTCGTCATCTGTCGCCACCAGCCCCAGCGTCAGAAAGCCATCTTCACGCAGATCGTGAACCAGCTTCGCTTCCGCATCGCTTTCGAATGAACGACGCAGCAGGGCATCAATACCCGGCGCATCAATGGGAATTTCTACTCGAATTAGCATGGTTCACCTACCGATGTCTGTTTGGTTTCAGGCGTGGTTTTCATTCCCGCCTCAACAAAATCCGCCAGTTG
The DNA here is from genome assembly GCF_002965965.1 of Escherichia sp. MOD1-EC5495. NCBI lineage: Bacteria > Pseudomonadati > Pseudomonadota > Gammaproteobacteria > Enterobacterales > Enterobacteriaceae > Escherichia > Escherichia sp. MOD1-EC5495. Next base: position 17,392 of record NZ_PTRI01000011.1, on the reverse strand, counting down.
CAGCAGCATCATGCGTAAGGCTTTCGGCATTTGCTCCAGCTCAATGGCGTCCATCAGGTTTTTCACATACAGCCCCAGCTCCGTATCGCCTTCAATCACCAGCCGACGCTGGAAAAAAAGCGTATCCGGATCTTGTTTACGCGCCGCAATCATCAGCAGATCGCTGGCGTCGGCACTAAAACTCACATCAGCTTGCGCGTTCTGGCTGACCACCAGTTTGCCATTCACCACCGAGGTAAACCACTGCAGATCAATATCACGCACATGAATACTTAACCAGCGACCTTCAAGGAACTCCAGCTCGCCGTCGTCCAGCGCCTGGCGAAATTGCCAGCTTAAGACCTGCTCAAGAACCTGGCGTTTTAGCGCAAATGGCGTCAGTTTTACCGGTACACTCAACAGAGATGGCCCCAAATGCACAATACGGGAACGCAGTTTATCCAACACGAGTTTTACTCCCTGTTTCAACAATCGTCCTATTTTGCCATATCAGGAAAATAACATAGCGGTATAAATCAACAATTCCATATGAAATTGCTGATACCACCAATACAACTTTAACTGCCTTAAATCAAAAATTGTCGCAGCAAGGTTAACTAAAATCCCAGTTCGTTAACATTTTTGCGCTTTGATAGCGCAACCTTCAGGAAAAATTATGGAGCTGCTCTGCCCTGCCGGAAATCTCCCGGCGCTTAAGGCGGCCATCGAAAACGGCGCAGATGCTGTTTATATCGGGCTAAAAGATGATACCAATGCCCGCCACTTCGCCGGCCTTAACTTTACCGAGAAAAAATTGCAGGAAGCGGTGAGTTTTGTCCATCAACATCGCCGCAAACTTCACATCGCAATTAACACTTTTGCGCACCCGGACGGCTATGCCCGCTGGCAGCGCGCCGTGGACATGGCGGCGCAATTGGGTGCCGACGCGCTGATCCTCGCCGATCTCGCCATGCTGGAGTACGCCGCCGAGCGTTATCCGCATATTGAGCGCCACGTATCGGTGCAAGCTTCGGCGACCAATGAAGAGGCGATTAACTTTTATCATCGCCATTTTGACGTTGCCCGCGTGGTACTGCCGCGCGTGTTGTCGATTCATCAGGTGAAACAACTGGCACGGGTTACCCCTGTACCGCTGGAAGTGTTCGCTTTCGGCAGCCTGTGCATTATGTCGGAAGGGCGCTGCTATCTGTCGTCGTATCTGACAGGTGAGTCGCCCAACACCGTCGGTGCGTGTTCTCCGGCTCGCTTCGTGCGCTGGCAACAAACGCCGCAGGGGCTGGAATCCCGTCTTAACGAAGTGCTGATCGACCGTTATCAGGACGGCGAAAACGCAGGTTATCCGACGCTGTGTAAAGGGCGTTATCTGGTAGACGGCGAACGCTATCACGCGCTGGAAGAACCAACCAGCCTCAATACCCTGGAACTACTGCCAGAGTTAATGGCGGCAAATATTGCTTCGGTGAAAATTGAAGGTCGCCAGCGTAGCCCGGCGTATGTCAGCCAGGTGGCGAAAGTCTGGCGTCAGGCTATCGACCGTTGTAAAGCCGATCCGCAAAACTTCGTACCGCAAAGCGCGTGGATGGAGACGCTCGGGTCGATGTCCGAAGGCACGCAAACCACGCTTGGCGCGTATCACCGTAAATGGCAGTGAGAAGAGCAATGAAATATTCCTTAGGGCCGGTGCTGTGGTACTGGCCAAAAGAGACGCTGGAAGATTTTTATCAGCAGGCCGCTGCCAGTAGCGCCGATGTGATTTATCTCGGTGAAGCCGTGTGCAGCAAGCGTCGGGCAACCAAAGTTGGCGACTGGCTGGAAATGGCAAAATCGCTCGCAGGTAGCGGCAAGCAGATTGTGCTCTCCACGCTGGCGCTGGTTCAGGCATCCTCCGAACTTGGCGAGCTGAAACGTTATGTTGAGAACGGCGAATTTCTGATTGAAGCCAGCGATCTCGGCGTGGTGAATATGTGCGCTGAACGCAAACTGCCGTTCGTCGCCGGGCACGCGCTGAACTGCTACAACGCAGTGACGCTGAAAATATTACTCAAACAGGGCATGATGCGCTGGTGTATGCCGGTGGAACTTTCCCGCGACTGGCTGGTGAATCTGCTCAATCAGTGCGATGAACTGGGCATTCGCAACCAGTTTGAAGTGGAAGTCTTGAGCTACGGTCATCTGCCGCTGGCCTATTCCGCCCGCTGTTTTACCGCGCGTTCGGAAGACCGCCCGAAAGATGAGTGTGAAACCTGCTGCATTAAATATCCGAACGGGCGCAACGTGCTGTCGCAGGAGAATCAGCAAGTGTTTGTACTCAACGGTATTCAGACTATGAGCGGCTACGTGTACAACCTCGGTAACGAGCTGGCATCCATGCAGGGGCTGGTTGATGTGGTTCGTCTGTCGCCGCAGGGTGCTGACACTTTCGCTATGCTCGACGCCTTCCGCGCCAATGAAAATGGCGCTGCGCCACTGCCGTTGACGGCAAACAGCGATTGTAACGGCTACTGGCGACGGCTGGCAGGACTGGAGTTGCAAGCGTAAGTAAATAGCTCACTTTGTTAACAACTTTAACTATTCTTTAATGCAGTATTAAAGATTAATCGGTAACAAAGTGAGCTGTTATGACTGATAAAACTATTCCTTTTTCGCTACTCGATCTGGCTCCCATCCCCGAAGGTTCTTCAGCACGAGAAGCGTTCTCCCACTCTCTCGACCTCGCCCGTCTGGCTGAAAAGCGCGGCTATCATCGCTACTGGCTGGCGGAACACCACAATATGACCGGCATTGCCAGTGCTGCCACATCGGTGTTAATTGGCTATCTGGCGGCGAACACCACCACGCTGCATCTGGGTTCCGGCGGCGTGATGTTACCTAACCACTCACCGTTGGTGATTGCCGAACAGTTTGGCACGCTCAATACGCTCTATCCGGGGCGAATCGATTTAGGGCTGGGTCGTGCACCGGGTAGCGATCAACGGACAATGATGGCGCTACGTCGACATATGAGCGGTGATATTGATAATTTCCCCCGTGATGTTGCAGAGCTGGTGGACTGGTTTGACGCCCGCGATCCAAATCCGCATGTGCGCCCGGTGCCTGGCTATGGCGAGAAAATCCCGGTGTGGTTGTTAGGCTCCAGCCTTTACAGCGCACAACTGGCGGCGCAGCTTGGTCTGCCGTTTGCGTTTGCCTCACACTTCGCGCCGGATATGTTGTTCCAGGCGCTACATCTTTATCGCAGCAACTTCAAACCGTCGGCACGGCTGGAGAAACCATACGCGATGGTGTGCATCAATATTATCGCCGCCGACAGCAACCGCGACGCCGAATTCCTGTTTACCTCGATGCAGCAAGCCTTCGTGAAGCTGCGCCGTGGCGAAACCGGGCAACTGCCGCCGCCGATTGAAAATATGGATCAGTTCTGGTCACCGTCCGAGCAGTATGGCGTGCAGCAGGCGCTGAGTATGTCGTTGGTAGGTGATAAAGCGAAAGTGCGTCATGGCTTGCAGTCAATCCTGCGCGAAACCGACGCCGATGAGATTATGGTTAACGGACAGATTTTTGACCACCAGGCGCGGCTGCATTCGTTTGAGCTGGCGATGGATGTGAAGGAAGAGTTGTTGGGGTAAGTGCATTTTCCGCGCCGGGCAGTCCCCTCTCCCTGTGGGAGAGGGTTAGGGTGAGGGCATCAGACCTCACCCTTACTGATACACCGCCAGCAAATTAAAGCTCGATAAAATATGGATCAGAGCATTGCCAATGCCAAACACCAGAATCAGGACAATCATCGGCTTACCGCCCCAGACGCGGAATTTCGGGCTACCGAAGCGTTTACGCGATGCGCGAGCCAGCAGCGCCGGAACAATTGCCGCCCAGATGGTAGCCGCTAAGCCAGCATAACCAATGGCATACAGGAATCCGTTCGGGAACAGCAGGCCACCAACAACAGGCGGTGCAAAGGTCAACAGTACCGTTTTAAAGCGACCCAGAGCCGAGTCGTCGAAACCAAACAGATCTGCCAGATAGTCGAACAGACCAAGCGTAACGCCAAGGAACGAACTCGCTACCGCAAAGTTTGAGAACACCACCAACAGCAGATCCAGACTACGACTGTTCAGTACACCGCTTAACGCCTGTACCAGCACATCAATATTACCGCCCTTCTCGGCGATGCCGATAAACTCCGGACGCGGGATGTTACCCATCGTCGCCAGCAACCAGATGGTATACAGCGCCAGCGCCATCAACGTACCGTACACCAGACATTTGACGATGGTTTTCGGATCTTTGCCATAATATTTCATCAGGCTCGGCACGTTACCGTGATAACCAAACGACGCCAGGCAGAACGGCAGCGTCATCAGCAGATAAGGCGCATAAGACGCATTGCTTTCGGCGACGTTGAGCAATGTCGCAGGCTGTACATGCCCCAGCAGGCTGCCGAAAGTGAGGAAAAAGGTAATGACCTTCGCCCCCAGCACTAAAGCCGTCATTCGGCTGACGGCTTTAGTGCTCAACCACACCACAAACGCCACCAACAGTGCAAAACCAAAACCCGCCGCCCGTGCCGGGACATTTAGCGACATCTCTGCGAAGGTATGATGCAAAATCGAACCGCTGGCAGAGATATAAGCGTAAGTCAGGATATAGAGCACAAAGGCAATGGAAATGCCATTGACCACGTTCCAGCCTTTGCCCAGCAAGTCTTTGGTGATGGTGTCAAAGCTCGAACCGATTCGATAATTCAGGTTAGCTTCCAGAATCATCAAACCGGAATGCAACATACAAAACCAGGTGAAGATTAGCGCCGCCATTGACCAGAAGAACCACGCACCGGACATGACCACAGGCAGAGAAAACATTCCTGCGCCAATAATGGTGCCGCCGATAATCACCACGCCGCCAAGTAGCGACGGTGACGTTTGGGTGGTGGTTAGTGTTGCCATAAGGGCTTCTCTCCAGTGAAAAATAGTGCGACTGCGTTGTTATGTGTTGCACTGTACCAGTACGCGAGTACAAAAGACAGAAAAAAAGCCCCGATTGTTAAAATCGGGGCTGTATATATTATTTTACAGATTGTGTTCGATGGTCAGCGTGTATTACGCATCACCACCGAAACGACGACGACCGGTAGAGTCATCACGACGCGGTGCGCGGCCTTCACGACGTTCGCCGCTAAAACGACGACCATCACCACGACCACCTTCACGGCGTTCACCGCTGAAGTTACGACCGCCTTCACGACGCTCGCCACCGACACCACGACCACCGCCACGACGCTCACCGCCAGTATGCGGCTGTGCATCGCCCAGCAACTGCATGTTCATCGGTTTGTTGAGAATGCGAGTGCGCGTAAAGTGTTGCAGCACTTCACCCGGCATACCTTTCGGCAGTTCGATGGTGGAGTGAGAAGCAAACAGCTTGATGTTACCAATGTAACGGCTGCTGATGTCGCCTTCGTTAGCAATCGCGCCAACGATATGACGAACTTCAACGCCATCATCACGACCCACTTCAATGCGGTACAGCTGCATGTCGCCAACATCACGACGTTCACGACGCGGACGATCTTCACGGTCGCCACGCGGGCCACGGTCGTTACGATCGCGCGGACCACGGTCATCACGGTCACGGAATTCACGTTTCGGACGCATCGGCGCATCTGGCGGAACAATCAGAGTACGTTCACCCTGTGCCATTTTCAGCAGTGCGGCTGCCAGAGTTTCGAGATCCAGTTCTTCACCTTCTGCGGTCGGCTGAATTTTGCTCAGCAGTGCACGGTATTGATCCAGATCGCTGCTTTCCAGCTGCTGCTGTACTTTAGCGGCAAATTTTTCCAGACGGCGTTTGCCCAGCAGTTCTGCGTTCGGCAGTTCTACTTCTGGAATGGTCAGCTTCATAGTACGTTCAATGTTGCGCAGCAGACGACGCTCGCGGTTCTCAACGAACAGCAGCGCGCGGCCAGCACGACCCGCACGACCGGTACGACCGATACGGTGAACGTAAGACTCAGAATCCATCGGGATATCGTAGTTAACTACCAGGCTGATACGCTCAACGTCCAGGCCACGAGCCGCAACGTCGGTTGCAATCAGGATATCCAGACGACCATCTTTCAGGCGTTCCAGAGTCTGCTCACGCAGCGCCTGGTTCATGTCACCGTTCAGCGCGGCGCTATTGTAGCCGTTACGCTCAAGGGCTTCAGCCACTTCCAGAGTCGCGTTTTTGGTACGAACGAAGATAATCGCCGCATCAAAATCTTCTGCTTCCAGGAAACGTACCAGTGCTTCGTTTTTACGCATACCCCAGACAGTCCAGTAGCTCTGGCTGATGTCAGGACGGGTAGTCACGCTGGACTGAATGCGCACTTCCTGCGGCTCTTTCATAAAGCGGCGGGTAATGCGACGAATCGCTTCCGGCATGGTGGCAGAGAACAGAGCGGTCTGATGACCTTCCGGGATCTGCGCCATAATGGTTTCAACATCTTCAATGAAGCCCATGCGCAGCATTTCGTCAGCTTCATCCAGAACCAGACCGCTCAGTTTAGAGAGATCCAGAGTGCCACGTTTCAGGTGGTCAAGCAGACGGCCCGGAGTACCGACAACGATCTGCGGCCCCTGACGCAGGGCGCGTAATTGCACGTCATAACGCTGACCGCCGTACAGGGCAACCACGTTTACGCCGCGCATGTGTTTAGAGAAATCCGTCATTGCTTCAGCAACCTGTACCGCCAGTTCGCGGGTCGGTGCCAGCACCAGAATCTGTGGTGCTTTCAGCTCAGGATCAAGATTCTGCAGCAGAGGTAAAGAGAATGCTGCAGTTTTTCCGCTCCCCGTCTGGGCCATACCCAGTACGTCGCGGCCATTCAGCAGATGTGGAATACACTCTGCCTGAATTGGAGATGGTTTTTCGTAACCCAGATCGTTAAGGGCTTCAAGGATAGGAGCCTTCAGGCCCAGATCTGCAAAAGTGGTTTCGAATTCAGCCATGTAGTACGTGTGCCTCAAAATTAATGGCGGCCAGTCTACATAACTCATCATGAAATTGATCAGCAATTTTCATTGAAAAGTGTGAACCGGCTCAAAGTAGGTGTATTAACGAACAACAACGCCCTCACCCGTTAAGGTGATGGCAATCAAATAAGATTACGGGCTGATGTGTACGTCAGCTATTGCTGGTCCGATTCTGCCAGGTCATCTTGGTCCTGGCCCAGGAGCGATAATTCCAACAATGCGTATCGGTGCTCAACAAAGTTATGAACGTTGTTGGCAACCGCCAGTTTGAACAGTGCCGTGGCGCTGTCCAAATCCCCCAGACTTAGGTAGTACTTACCTAAATAGAAGTTGGTTTCACTGAGATGCTCAGCGAGCGAGGTGTTATCCGTTGCGTCCGCCTTGAGCCTTTCCATTAACGTTTGTTCGCTAATGTTGCCCAGGTAGAACTCGACAATGTTCCATCCCCACTGCTCCTTGTCCGATTTTTCGAAGTGCTGTTTCAACACTTCTTTAGCCTGCTTCTCATCGAGCTTCTGCTCGGCGAGATAAAGCCACAGACTACGGAAAGGATCATTGGGATCGTCTTGATAAAACGCCAGCAGATCATCTTGCGCTAACTTGTCACGACCGCCGTAATATAATGCGATCCCGCGATTCAAGTGCGCGTAGTTGTAAGTTGGATCAAGCTCAAGTACAGAATCAAACGCTTCATAGGCAGCATCAAAATTGCCTGCCTGCGTTAAATATATGCCTAAGTAATTGAATACTTCAGGCATATCCGGTCGGATTGCCAGCGCCTGCGAAAAATCGTTACGCGCTAATGCCCTCAGACCGAGACTATCATACAACACTCCGCGCTCATATAAAAGCTGTGCGCGTTCGTCATCGGTTAAAGCCCGACTGGCAAGGATCTGTTCCATACGTGCCAGAATCACTTCCTGCTGTAAAGTCGGTTGCAATGGTACTGCGAGGACTTCACTTTTACGCCAGGAAGTATTACTGCATCCTGCAAGCGTAAGTGCTGTCGCAACGAAACACCAGCGCAAAAAAGGCTTCATTTCCCACTCCCGAAGACCACGGTTGAATGAACGTCCTGTTCCCGGTTGCTAACAAGGCGTCCTGCCTGGTTAAAAGCCCCCCGCCGCAGCGGAGGGCAAATGGCAACCTTACTCGCCCTGTTCAGCAGCCGGAGCTTCCGGTGCCGCAGCAGGTTGAGACTGCTCAGTCGCTTCTTTAATGCTCAGACGGATACGGCCCTGGCGATCAACTTCCAGAACTTTCACCGGTACTTCCTGACCCATCTGCAGGTAATCGGTCACTTTCTCAACGCGTTTGTCAGCGATTTGAGAGATGTGTACCAGACCTTCTTTACCGCCGCCGATGGCAACAAATGCGCCAAAGTCAACGATACGGGTCACTTTACCATTGTAGACGCGGCCCACTTCGATTTCCGCCGTGATCTCTTCGATACGACGAATGGCGTGTTTTGCTTTCTCGCCGTCGGTCGCTGCGATCTTCACAGTACCGTCATCTTCGATTTCGATGGTGGTGCCGGTTTCTTCGGTCAGGGCACGGATAACTGAACCGCCTTTACCGATAACGTCTTTGATCTTGTCCGGGTTGATCTTGATGGTATGGATACGCGGAGCGAACTCAGAGATATCACCGCGCGGCGCGTTGATCGCCTGTTCCATTACGCCAAGGATATGCAAACGCGCACCTTTAGCCTGGTTCAGCGCAACCTGCATGATCTCTTTGGTGATACCTTCAATTTTGATATCCATCTGCAGTGCAGAGATACCGTCGCGGGAACCCGCAACTTTGAAGTCCATATCGCCCAGATGGTCTTCGTCACCCAGAATGTCAGACAGTACAACGTAGTTGTCGCCTTCTTTCACCAGACCCATTGCGATACCCGCAACGGCGGCTTTGATCGGCACACCTGCGTCCATCAGCGCCAGAGAAGCGCCGCACACGGAAGCCATAGAAGAGGAACCGTTGGATTCGGTGATTTCAGATACAACACGTACGGTGTACGGGAATTTGTCCATATCCGGCATTACTGCCAGCACGCCGCGCTTCGCCAGACGACCGTGACCAATTTCACGACGCTTCGGAGAACCGACCATGCCAGTTTCGCCTACGGAGTACGGAGGGAAGTTGTAGTGGAACAGGAAGGTGTCAGTACGTTCGCCCATCAGTTCATCAAGAACCTGCGCGTCACGTGCAGTACCCAACGTTGCGGTAACCAGCGCCTGAGTTTCACCACGGGTGAACAGCGCAGAACCGTGAGTACGCGGCAGCACGCCAGTACGGACATCAAGACCACGGATCATATCTTTTTCACGGCCGTCGATACGCGGTTCGCCTGCCAGTACGCGGCTACGAACAACGTTTTTCTCGATAGCGTGCAGAATTTCACCCAGTTCGTTTTCGTCCAGGGTTTCGTCTTCAGCAAGCAGCGTCGCGATGGTTTCAGATTTGATCACGTCAACCTGTGCATAACGCTCTTGTTTGTCGGTGATGCGGTAAGCATCGCTCAGACGAGCTTCAGCCAGTGCAGCAACGCGTGCGTTCAGCTCTTCGTTTACCGGCTCTGGCTGCCAGTCCCAACGCGGTTTACCGGCTTCTTTCACCAGTTCATTGATGTTCTGAATAACAACCTGCTGTTGTTCATGACCGAACACCACTGCGCCCAGCATCTGGTCTTCGCTCAGCAGTTCAGCTTCAGATTCAACCATCAGTACAGCGGCTTCAGTACCCGCAACAACCAGATCCAGTTTGCTCTCTTTCAGTTCGTCCTGGGTCGGGTTCAGTACGTACTGATCATTGATGTAACCCACACGGGCAGCACCAATCGGACCATTGAACGGAATACCAGACAGAGACAGTGCTGCAGAAGCGCCAATCATCGCGACGATATCCGGGTTAACCTGCGGGTTAACAGAAACTACGGTGGCGATAACCTGAACTTCGTTGACGAAGCCTTCCGGGAACAGCGGGCGAATCGGGCGGTCAATCAGACGCGCGATCAGGGTTTCGCCTTCGCTTGGGCGGCCTTCACGACGGAAGAAGCTACCCGGGATACGACCAGCAGCGTAGGTACGCTCCTGATAGTTAACGGTCAGTGGGAAGAAGTCCTGACCTGGTTTGGCTTTTTTCTGGCCAACAACGGTAACAAATACCGCAGTGTCATCCATGCTAACCATAACAGCGGCAGTGGCTTGACGCGCCATCATGCCTGTTTCCAGAGTTACGGTGTGTTGGCCGTACTGGAATTTACGAACGATCGGATTAAGCAATGTAATATCCTTTCTCTTTCTTAGACAGCACCTTAACGGCACTGGTGTTAATACCCGATCTTCTGCGCATCCTCGCGACTAATGACAACCCTAACCCAGCCTGATGTGGGTAAAGCCTCTCATTAGCCGCGCGAACCTCTGCAACGGAAGATCATTCATAGCAACAATACATTAGTTTCCAGTGAATTGCTGCCGTTAGCTTGAAAAAAGGGGCCACTCAGGCCCCTTTTCTGAAACTCGCAAGAATTAGCGACGCAGACCCAGGCGCTCGATGAGCTGGGTGTAACGTGCTACATCTTTACGTTTCAGGTAGTCGAGCAGTTTACGACGCTGAGAAACCATGCGCAGCAGACCACGACGGCTGTGGTGATCTTTTTTGTGCTCTGCAAAGTGACCCTGCAGGTGGTTGATCTGTGCAGTCAGCAGTGCTACCTGAACTTCGGTAGAACCGGTGTCGTTTTCACCACGACCAAACTCAGAAACGATTTTAGCTGTTGCTTCAGTACTTAGAGACATTTTAAAACTCCAAAGTATATAGAATGAAAGGACGCCGATCTCTAATTCAGCGATCCCAGTGTACGTTACGTAAAGTGTTAAACAATTTACGTGACGTTAAGCGGCAGTATTCTACTCGTAGCGACCTGTTATCGCAAGACGGTTAACATTACGCCGGGTATTCAACCACCAGCCGACGAGGCGCGACGCGGCCTTCATCGTCAATTTCGCCCATACCGATAAACTTGCCGTTCTCACCTTCTGTAACACGAACCAGTCCTTCCAGCGGCGCACCAGATGTACGAACCGGGTTACCATTTTTGAAGTAAACAGAAGACGTTAACGGAAGATTCACCACCGGATAGTCCGAAGCTGGACTGTCCATTGGCATCAGTAATGGATCAAGTAACTCCGCAGCCGGAATATCCTGCTGTTCAGCTTGCTCAACCAGTTCACGCAGATGTTCCAGGGTCACCATCCGTTCGACTGGATATTTACTTACTGTCAGACGGCGCAGGTAAATAACATGCGCGCCACAGCCGAGTTTTTCACCCAGGTCGTCAATGATGGTGCGGATATAGGTGCCTTTTGAGCAATGAATTTCCAGCTCCAGCTCATTGCCTTCATGACGAATAAACAGCAATTCATAAACGGTAATCGGACGCGCTTCGCGTGGGACTTCAATGCCCTGACGCGCGTACTCGTACAGTTTTTTGCCCTGATATTTCAGCGCCGAATACATCGAAGGGATCTGTTCGATATCGCCACGGAAAGTATCCAGTGCTGCCGCCAGTTGCTCTGCACTAAAGGTTACCGGACGCTCCTCAACGATTTGTCCGTCAGCGTCGGAAGTATCGGTACGCTGCCCAAGACGCGCAATCACCCGATAGCGTTTGTCGGAGTCCAGCAGATACTGGGAAAACTTCGTCGCTTCCCCGAGGCAAATCGGTAACATGCCGGTCGCCAGCGGATCCAGCGCGCCGGTGTGTCCGGCACGGTTGGCGTTATAAATGCGTTTCACTTTTTGCAGCGCATCGTTGCTGGACATGCCCTGCGGTTTATCCAGCAACAAAACGCCGTTAATGTCGCGACCGCGACGACGAGGACGACTCATTAGTCCTCCTTGCTGTCGTCCGGGTTAACACGACGTTCTTCGTCATGTTTGACCACGCTGGTCACCAGGTTTGACATACGCATCCCTTCAACCAATGAGTTGTCGTAGAAGAAGGTCAGTTCCGGCACGATACGCAGACGCATCGCTTTGCCCAGCAGGCTGCGGATGAAACCAGAGGCTTCCTGCAACGCTTTGATGCCCGCTTTTACCGCATCTTCATCTTTGTCGTTGAGGAAAGTGACATACACTTTGGCATACGCCAGGTCACGAGACATTTCGACACCGGAAACGGTGGTCATCATGCCCAGACGAGGATCTTTAATTTCGCGTTGCAGGATGAGAGCGATCTCTTTTTGCATTTCCTGCGCTACGCGCTGCGGGCGACCAAATTCTTTCGCCATAATAAATTCTCCTGACAAAAAAGGGGCCATAAGCCCCTTTTTAAAATTAATTTCAGGTGGAAGGGCTGTTCACGTAGGCCTGATAAGACGCGCCAGCGTCGCATCAGGCAACGGCTGCCGGATGTGGCGCAAACGCCTTATCCGGCCTACACCCAATCAGCCTTAGGCAATCGTACGCTGAATCTCGATGATTTCGAATACTTCGATCACATCGCCAGTGCGGACGTCGTTGTAGTTCTTAACGCCGATACCACATTCCATACCGTTACGGACTTCGTTAACGTCATCTTTGAAGCGGCGCAGGGACTCCAGCTCGCCTTCGTAGATCACCACGTTGTCGCGCAGAACGCGGATCGGGTTGTGACGTTTAACCACACCTTCGGTAACCATACAACCTGCGATGGCGCCGAATTTCGGTGATTTGAACACGTCACGCACTTCTGCCAGACCGATGATCTGTTGTTTCAGTTCCGGAGACAGCATACCGCTCATCGCCGCTTTAACTTCATCAATCAGGTTATAGATGACGGAGTAGTAACGCAGATCCAGGCTTTCAGCCTCAATCACTTTACGCGCAGAGGCATCAGCACGAACGTTGAAGCCAACCAGAATCGCGTTGGATGCAGCGGCCAGGGTCGCGTCGGTTTCGGTGATACCACCTACGCCAGAACCGATGATCTTCACTTTAACTTCGTCAGTAGACAGTTTCAGCAAGGAATCGGAAATCGCTTCCACAGAACCCTGAACGTCAGCCTTCAGTACGATGTTCACTTCATGAACTTCGCCTTCGGTCATGTTGGCGAACATGTTCTCGAGTTTAGATTTCTGCTGACGCGCCAGTTTAACTTCACGGAATTTACCCTGACGGTACAGTGCAACTTCACGTGCTTTTTTCTCGTCACGAACAACGGTCACTTCGTCACCCGCAGCCGGAACACCGGACAGACCAAGGATTTCCACCGGAATGGACGGACCTGCTTCCAGCACTTCCTGACCCAGTTCGTTACGCATTGCACGAACACGACCGTATTCGAAGCCACACAGAACGATGTCGCCCTTGTGCAAAGTACCTTCACGTACCAGTACAGTTGCAACCGGACCACGACCTTTATCGAGGAAGGATTCGATTACCGCACCGCTCGCCATCCCGTTACGCACAGCTTTCAGTTCCAGGACTTCAGCTTGCAGCAGGATCGCATCCAGCAGTTCGTCGATACCTGTACCCGCTTTTGCAGATACGTGTACGAATTGGCTTTCACCGCCCCACTCTTCCGGCAGAATGCCGTACTGGGACAGTTCGTTCTTAACGCGATCCGGATCGGCTTCTGGCTTATCGATTTTGTTCACAGCAACCACAACCGGCACACCCGCCGCTTTCGCGTGCTGGATTGCTTCAATGGTCTGCGGCATTACGCCGTCATCTGCAGCGACAACCAGAACTACGATATCCGTTGCCTGCGCACCACGTGCACGCATTGAAGTAAACGCGGCGTGCCCCGGGGTGTCCAGGAAGGTGATCATGCCGTTTTCAGTTTCAACGTGGTATGCACCGATGTGCTGGGTAATGCCGCCTGCTTCGCCAGAGGCCACTTTCGTTGAACGAATGTAGTCCAGCAGAGAAGTTTTACCGTGGTCAACGTGACCCATGATGGTCACGACCGGTGCACGCGGTTCAGCCGCAGCGCCAGTATCACGGTCGCTCATTACCGCCTCTTCCAGTTCGTTTTCACGACGCAGGATAACTTTGTGGCCCATCTCTTCGGCAACCAGCTGTGCGGTTTCCTGGTCGATGACCTGGTTGATGGTTGCCATTGCACCCAGTTTCATCATCGCTTTGATGACCTGAGAGCCTTTAACCGCCATCTTGTTAGCCAGTTCGCCAACGGTGATGGTTTCACCGATCACCACGTCACGGTTAACGGCCTGAGCTGGCTTCTGGAAGCCCTGCTGCAGTGAAGAACCTTTGCGTTTTCCGCCTTTACCGCCACGAACCGCTGCACGCGCTTCTTCACGATCGGCTTTAGATTCTGAATGTTTGTTGCCTTTCTTCGGACGAGCGGCTTTCGCGTTACGACCACGGCCACGACCGCCTTCGACTTCACGATCGCTTTCGTCTTCTGCCTGGCGAGCATGTTGAGAGGTTGTAACGTGATAATCGCTGGAATCTTCGGTCGGTTCCGCGCTATCAGTCCATTTGTTTTCTTCCGCCATACGACGTGCTTCTTCAGCAACGCGACGTGCTTCTTCTTCGAGTTTACGACGCGCTTCTTCTTCAGCTTTACGCTTGAGCTCTGCAGCTTCCTGCTCACGGCGGGCTTTTTCAGCCTGGGCGTTTTTAGTCATATCGTCTTGTTGATTGCTCACTTTGTCTTTTTCCGCAGCTTCACGTTTCGCTTGTTCAGCGGCTTCACGTTTAGCTTGTTCTGCGGCCTCACGTTCAGCTTTTTGTTGCGCCTCGCGTTTGGCCAATTCTTCTGCCTCACGACGGGCTTGCTCTTCCGCTTCACGCTGCGCTTGCTCTTCCGCTGCAAGGCGTTCAGCCTCTTGCGGATCGCGTTTCACAAAGGTGCGTTTCTTGCGGACTTCGATTTGTACCGATTTGCTTTTTCCACCGGTACCAGGAATGTTAAGGGTGCTACGTGTTTTACGTTGCAGCGTTAATTTGTCCGGTCCTGAATTTTTCTGATTCAGGTGGTCAATTAAAGTCTGTTTCTCTTGTGCAGTCACAGAGTCGTCAGCAGACTTCCGGATACCTGCATCAGCAAATTGCTGTACCAGGCGTTCCACGGAGGTCTGTCGCTCTGCGGCCAGCGTTTTAATCGTTACATCTGTCATGCTGTTCCTTCCTGCTACAGTTTATTACGCTTCGTCACCGAACCAGCAAATATTACGGGCAGCCATAATCAGTGCTCCGGCTTTTTCGTCGGTCAACCCTTCGATATCAGCCAGATCATCAATGCCCTGTTCGGCGAGATCTTCCAGCGTACAAACGCCACGGGCGGCCAGTTTGAATGCCAAATCACGATCCATCCCTTCAAGGTTCAGCAGATCGTCAGCCGGTTTGTTATCACCGAGGCTTTCTTCCTGGGCCTGTGCAATGGTGGCCAGTGCATTTTTAGCACGCTCGCGCAGTGCTTCAACAGTCGGCTCATCAAGGCCTTCAATTTCCAACAGCTCTTTCATCGGCACATAGGCCAGTTCTTCCAGCGTCGAGAAGCCTTCTTCTACCAGGACAGTGGCAAAGTCTTCGTCAATGTCGAGATAACGGGTGAAGGTATCGATCGCTGCGTGTGCTTCCGCCTGATGTTTAGCCTGCAGGTCGTCAACGGTCATTACGTTGAGTTCCCAACCACTCAGCTGCGAAGCCAGACGCACGTTCTGACCGTTACGGCCAATTGCTTGCGCCAGATTACCAGCTTCAACGGCGATATCCATGGTGTGTTTATCTTCATCCACCACGATAGAAGCAACGTCTGCCGGTGCCATCGCGTTGATCACGAACTGCGCCGGGTTATCATCCCACAGGACGATATCGATACGCTCGCCACCGAGCTCGGTGGAAACTGCCTGAACACGGGCACCGCGCATACCGACACAAGCACCTACCGGATCGATACGTTTATCGTTGGTTTTCACCGCGATTTTCGCACGAGAGCCCGGATCGCGAGCTGCAGCTTTAATTTCAATCACTTCTTCGCCGATTTCCGGCACTTCAATGCGGAACAGTTCGATCAGCATTTCCGGCTTGGAACGGGTTACGAACAGCTGCGCGCCACGCGCTTCCGGGCGAACGGAATAAAGTACGCCACGAACGCGGTCGCCAGGGCGGAAGTTTTCACGCGGCAGCATGTCTTCTCGCAGGATGACAGCTTCAGCATTGTTACCCAGATCCAGAGAGATATTATCGCGGTTTACTTTTTTCACCACGCCGGTGATGATTTCACCTTCGTGTTCACGGAACTGATCAACAACCATCGCGCGTTCGGCTTCACGAACTTTCTGCACGATAACCTGTTTTGCCGTCTGGGTCGTAATGCGGTCAAAGGTGACAGACTCAATCTGATCTTCAACGTAATCGCCCAGGTTCAGGCTTTCATCTTCAAAACGCGCAGCTTCAAGGGTGATTTCTTTGGTCGGCTGAGTGACTTCATCAACAATCAGCCAGCGACGGAAGGTGTCAAAATCACCGCTTTTGCGATCGATCTGTACGCGGACGTCGATCTCTTGTTCATATTTTTTCTTGGTTGCTGTAGCCAATGCGCTTTCCAACGCTTCGAAAATTTTCTCGCGAGGCAGCGCCTTTTCATTGGAGACGGCTTCAACTACAGCCAAAATTTCTTTGTTCATCGCGGGGTTTTCACCTCATCCAGACTATTAAAAGTGGGGAACCAGGTTCGCCTTCTGGATATTACTCAGCGCGAACACTTCATCTTTACCTTCGACGGTAACTGTGATCATTTCACCGTCTACCGCTTTGATAACGCCCTGCCATTTACGACGGTTTTGTACCGCCATACGGAGAACCAGAGTCACCTCTTCTCCGACGAAACGGGCGTAGTGTTCAGCCGTGAACAGTGGGCGATCGAGACCCGGTGAGGAGACTTCCAGGTTATAAGCAACGGTGATGGGATCTTCAACATCCAACACGGCACTTACCTGGTGGCTCACATCAGCACAATCATCAACATTGATGCCATCTTCACTATCAATATAGATGCGCAGTGTGGATGTGCGACCGCGAATAAACTCGATGCCAACCAGTTCAAAACCCAGGGCCTCAACTGGCGCAGTAATCATCTCTGTTAATTTTTGCTCTAATGTGGACAAGCCCACCCCCAAGACATAAAAAAAGGGCCTAAAGCCCAGTTATTCTGTAGTCAGATAACAAAAAACCCCGATAAATCGGGGCTTTATATAACTGAACCCTATAACCGCAAATGCGGTCTGGAGCACTTTCCAGAAGGATTTTTTCAAATCCCACTACGAAGGCCGAAGTCTTCACAGTATATTTGAAAAAGAACTCTAATGGAAAGTGGTTGCGGGGGCCGGATTTGAACCGACGACCTTCGGGTTATGAGCCCGACGAGC
>NZ_PTRI01000010.1:0-154811 GCF_002965965.1 Escherichia sp. MOD1-EC5495 | reverse complement strand
CAACGTGAGAAGTGTTGATGGTGATACCACGAGCTTTTTCTTCCGGCGCGTTATCAATCTGGTCGAATGCACGAGCAGCACCGCCGTAGGTTTTAGCCAGTACGGTGGTGATTGCAGCGGTCAGAGTAGTTTTACCGTGGTCAACGTGGCCGATAGTACCAACGTTAACGTGCGGTTTTGTACGTTCAAATTTTTCTTTAGACACGGCTATATTCCTTACTATAGTGCTCTCCCCTTCAGGAGAGAGCACGGGACTTTGGTATTAACCCTTAGGCTTATTTACCACGGGCTTCAATTACGGCCTGAGCAACGTTACTCGGCGCTTCATCATACTTCAGGAATTCCATAGTGTATGATGCGCGACCTTTGGTCAGAGAACGCAGCTGAGTTGCATATCCGAACATTTCAGACAGCGGTACTTCAGCGTGGATCTTAACGCCAGTAACTTCAGATTCCTGACCTTTGAGCATACCACGACGACGGCTCAAGTCACCGATAACGTCACCGGTGTTCTCTTCCGGAGTTTCTACTTCAACCTTCATGATCGGCTCAAGCAGAACTGGTTTCGCTTTCTTAAAGCCTTCTTTAAAGGCGATAGAAGCAGCCAGTTTAAACGCCAGTTCAGAGGAGTCAACGTCATGGTAAGAACCGAAGTGCAGACGAATACCCATGTCTACTACCGGGTAGCCTGCCAGCGGGCCTGCTTTCAGCTGTTCCTGGATACCTTTATCAACGGCCGGGATGTATTCGCCAGGGATTACACCACCTTTAATGTCGTTGATGAACTCGTAGCCTTTCGGGTTAGAACCCGGCTCCAGCGGGTACATGTCGATAACAACATGACCATACTGACCACGACCACCAGACTGTTTCGCGTGTTTACCTTCAACATCGGTAACTTTCTGGCGGATAGTTTCACGGTAAGCAACCTGCGGTTTACCTACGTTCGCTTCAACGTTGAATTCACGCTTCATACGGTCAACGATGATGTCGAGGTGCAGCTCGCCCATACCCGCGATAATGGTCTGGTTAGATTCTTCGTCAGTCCATACACGGAAAGACGGGTCTTCTTTAGCCAGACGGCCCAGAGCCAGACCCATTTTTTCCTGGTCAGCTTTGGTTTTCGGTTCAACTGCGATGGAGATTACCGGCTCAGGGAATTCCATACGTTCCAGAATGATCGGCGCATCCGGGTCACACAGGGTGTCACCAGTGGTTACGTCTTTCAGACCGATTGCAGCAGCGATGTCGCCCGCGCGAACTTCTTTGATCTCTTCACGTTTGTTAGCGTGCATCTGAACGATACGACCGAAACGCTCACGTGCAGCTTTCACGGAGTTCAGTACGGTATCACCAGAGTTAACCACACCGGAGTACACACGGAAGAAGGTCAGGTTACCAACAAACGGGTCGGTAGCGATTTTGAACGCCAGTGCAGAGAACGGCTCGTCATCACTTGCGTGACGCTCAGCCGGAGTGTCTTTACCGTCGTCCAGGATACCGTTGATCGCAGGTACGTCAACCGGGGATGGCAGGTAATCAATTACCGCATCCAGCATCGCCTGAACACCTTTGTTCTTAAACGCAGAACCACAGGTTACCAGGATGATTTCGTTGTTCAGAACGCGCTGACGCAGAGCACCTTTGATTTCTGCTTCAGTCAGTTCTTCACCACCCAGGTATTTCTCCATCAGCTCTTCAGAAGCTTCAGCTGCGGATTCGATCAGGTTCTGGTGCCATTCGTTAGCCAGTTCAACCATGTCTGCCGGGATATCTTCGTATTCGAAGGTTACGCCCTGGTCAGCGTCGTTCCAGTTGATAGCTTTCATTTTCACCAGGTCAACAACACCGGTGAAATGTTCTTCAGCACCAATCGCCAGCTGCAGCGGAACCGGGTTCGCGCCCAGACGGGTTTTGATCTGGTTAACAACTTTCAGGAAGTTCGCACCCATGCGGTCCATTTTGTTAACGAACGCAATGCGCGGAACTTTATATTTGTTTGCCTGACGCCATACGGTTTCAGACTGCGGCTGAACACCACCAACTGCGCAGTAAACCATTACCGCACCATCGAGAACACGCATGGAACGTTCTACTTCGATTGTGAAGTCAACGTGCCCCGGGGTGTCGATGATGTTGATGCGATGCGGCTCATACTGCTTAGCCATACCAGACCAGAATGCAGTAGTCGCAGCGGAAGTGATAGTAATACCACGTTCCTGCTCCTGCTCCATCCAGTCCATGGTTGCAGCGCCGTCATGAACTTCACCGATTTTATGGTTTACACCGGTGTAGAACAGAATACGTTCGGTAGTAGTGGTTTTACCGGCGTCGATGTGCGCACTGATACCGATGTTACGGTAGCGTGCGATGGGTGTTGTACGAGCCATTTGTTTCCTCGTTTATCTTTTAGGCGTTCAATTTAAGTAGCCCAAAGCGGGCTGCTTACTGGAAGCGCCCGCCTGGTGACTAAAACTCCGAAGGGATTACCAACGGTAGTGTGCGAACGCCTTGTTGGCTTCGGCCATACGGTGAACGTCTTCACGTTTCTTAACTGCAGTACCTTTGTTTTCTGCAGCATCGGAAAGTTCGTTCGCCAGGCGCAGAGCCATGGATTTATCACCGCGTTTACGAGCAGCTTCAACGATCCAACGCATTGCCAGAGCATTACGACGAACCGGACGGACTTCAACTGGTACCTGATAAGTAGAACCACCAACGCGGCGAGACTTAACTTCGACAGTCGGGCGCACGTTTTCGAGAGCTACTTCGAATGCTTCCAGTTCAGATTTACCAGAACGCTGAGCCAGGGTCTCCAGCGCGCTGTATACGATAGATTCGGCAGTAGATTTTTTACCATCTACCATCAGGATATTTACAAATTTAGCCAGCAGTTCTGATCCGAACTTCGGATCCGGCAGAATTTTACGCTGACCAATGACGCGACGACGTGGCATGGAAATACTCCGTTGTTAATTCAGGATTGTCCAAAACTCTACGAGTTTAGTTTGACATTTAAGTTAAAACGTTTGGCCTTACTTAACGGAGAACCATTAAGCCTTAGGACGCTTCACGCCATACTTGGAACGAGCCTGCTTACGGTCTTTAACGCCGGAGCAGTCAAGCGCACCACGTACGGTGTGGTAACGAACACCCGGGAGGTCTTTAACACGACCGCCACGGATCAGGATCACGGAGTGTTCCTGCAGGTTGTGACCTTCACCACCGATGTAGGAAGTCACTTCGAAACCGTTAGTCAGACGAACACGGCATACTTTACGCAGTGCGGAGTTCGGTTTTTTTGGAGTGGTAGTATATACACGAGTACATACGCCACGTTTTTGCGGGCATGCTTCCAGCGCAGGCACGTTGCTTTTCGCAACTTTGCGAGCACGTGGTTTGCGTACCAGCTGGTTAACTGTTGCCATTAAATAGCTCCTGGTTTTAGCTTTTGCTTCGTAAACACGTAATAAAACGTCCTCACACAATATGAGGACGCCGAATTTTAGGGCGATGCCGAAAAGGTGTCAAGAAATATACAACGATCCCACCGTTACCAGGCGACCTGGCTGGTGTGCTTAACCGTAAGTCTGACGAAATCAGTATAGTCAATGGGAGTGATATCGTTCGAAATTCGACCAACCAAACCACGAGCGATGAGGTCTTCGTTCAGGGCATAGACCTTAATGGGGGCATTACGCAAACTTTCAAGGTAGCGGTTACCATCAGCTGCGGCAGTGACGCCATCCTGCAATAACAGCAGTTCATCCCCATCACTGAGCAGACGCAGCAGCGCAGGAAAATCCGTCAGCCAGGGTGAGCGATGTAATGTATGCAGCATGTACGCCTCAAAATCTCAAAATAACATCGTAGTTGCCGAGTTCCCGACGCAATGCTTCTGCTTCGAGCGGAGTGACTTCTACAACAAAGGGTGTCTGGGGATCTAACCCACGTTCACGCAGTGAAGCCGCACAAACCCAGCACTGTTCAATGTCATACAGCCCCAGCAGTTTAAAGGTTGCGATATAATCACGCGCCAACACCACATCGGGCTTTTGCCCTGGCAGAAGCTGAAAAACGCCATCGGCAATAAAGAAGACGGCGAGTTCGTCAGTTAATGCGGAAGTCGCCAATAAAGCATCCAATCCTTCACGACCAGCAGCTGTACCATGAGGTGCAGTAGAAAAAACAAACGCAATTCGTTTCATCAGAACTGTACCACCCTGTCACAGGTCAGCGAGGCTTCAGCCAGAGCGCCAAGGCCACTTAAGGTAAAGCCCGGCTGGAGATTTGCAGATGCCAGACCGAGTCTTCCAGCTTCAGTTTCATCGACGATACCGCGACGCAATGCTGCCGCCACGCAAATATTCAGCGCCACGCCATGTTGTGTATTCAGTTGTTGCCAGCCGCGCACAAGGTCAAATTCATCACTTGCCGGAGAGGTCAATTGGTTAGCGTTATAGACCCCTTCCCGATAGAAAAAGACGCTGTTTAACTCATGGCCTTCTGCTATCAGCGCCTGCGCAAACTGAAAGGCACTACTCGCCTGTTGCGTACCGTATGCTGGCCCGGTCACCACGATGGCAAAACGCATTACTTATCTTGCCCCTGGAAATCACCGCTCTTGAACTGGCGGATGTAGAGATAGACAGTGTGTTTGGAGATGTTCAGACGGTCAGCCACCTGGTTGATCGCGTCTTTAATATCGAAGATCCCTTTCTCGTAAAGATTCAGCACGATCTGGCGATTTTTAGCGTTATTGGCAACATTGCGATCGGCATTCACTTCTTCAATGGTGAACTCCAGCGTTTGGGTGACCAGATCTTCAACAGAAGACGCAAAGTTGACGCTTGAACCGACGTCCGGGGTTTCTGGCGGCACAAAGGTACTCATGATCTGCGAGAAGGGAACATCAAGATTCATATTGATGCACAGCAGACCAATTACACGCTGTTCGCGGTTACGAATGGCGATAGTCAGGGACTTCATTAAGACACCGCTTTTGGCGCGAGTAAAATAGCATTTAGAAACGCTGCTATCCGCCCCCGTCATATCGTGCAGCATACGCAGCGCCAGATCGGTAATCGGCGAACCAATCTTCCGGCCTGTATGTTCACCGTTGGCAATACGAATGGCTGAACATTTTAAATCCTGCAAAGAGTGCAAAACGATTTCACAGTGGGAGCCAATGAGCATCGCTAACCCGTCCACCACAGCTTCGTAGGATTTCAGAATATCAAAATCGGTCTGGTCGAAAGGACGTTGATCCAGTAAATCCAACTCACTGGTTTCGTTGGTTAAAAGCGACCTGGACATGAAAAAAAACACTCCTTTTCAGGAGCCTGTCGTTAACTTTTCAGGGCAGGCTCATTAATGATGCGGGTAACTAAATTAATACAGCGGAGGTTCCGCTTTCCAGCACTAATTATATCCGGCCTGTAATAAAAAAAACCGCCGCCTGGTCAGGCGGCGGTTCTTAATGCTTATTTTTTAGCAGAATCTGCGGCTTTCGCATCGGCTTCTGGCTTCGCATCAGCCTTCGGCGCTGGTTTCACATCCAGCAACTCTACGTCAAATACCAGAGTAGAGTTTGGTGGGATCCCCGGAACGCCCGCTTTACCGTAAGCCAGCTCTGGTGGAATAACCAATTTGATCTTGCCACCTTTCTTGATGTTCTTCAGGCCTTCGGTCCAGCCTGGGATCACGCCGTCCAGACGGAAAGAGAGCGGTTCACCACGGGTGTAAGAGTTATCGAACTCTTTACCGTCGATCAGCGTACCCTTGTAGTTCACTACAACAGTATCGCTGTCTTTCGGTGCTTCGCCTTTACCGGCTTCTACTACCTGATAAACCAGGCCAGTCGAAGAGGTTTTCACACCTTTCTCTTTGGCAAATTTCTCGCGGTACTCTTTACCTTTAGCTTCGTTATCAGCCGCGTCTTTTTCCATCTTCGCCTGGGCAGAAGACTTCACACGAGCTTCAAATGCTTGCAGAGTCTGTTCGATCTCTTGATCGGAAAGTTTGCTCTTATCAGCAAACGCATCCTGGACACCAGCGATCAGCTGATCTTTATCCAGCTTAATGCCCAACTTTTCTTGTTCTTGCAGTGAATTTTCCATGTAACGACCCAGCGAAGCACCCAGTGCGTAAGCTGATTTCTGATCGTCATTTTTGAACGCTGCTTTGCTGTCAGCAGTTGTAGCAGGTTTCGCCGCTTCGGCAGCAAAAGTAATTGGTGTATGCAGGGCAACGGCCATTGTGGTCGCCAGCAGCGTTACTTTAAACAGTGATTTCATCCATATCTCCAGGATCGGGGCATCTCACCCCAGGGTTAACTATTATCAGAAAGGTACTATAAAGCGTTGTCGGATAAATCTACATACAGACACGCCCTATTATCATCTATTTTCAGACTCTTTTTGTTTAAATTAGTTTCGATGTCGCGAAATGAGTGCTGTCTCTGGCAGCAAAGTTAAGTAGAATCCGCAGCGATCATTCGACCAAAGAGGTGAACCATGCAGGATTTATCAATGGAAGCACGCCTGGCAGAGCTGGAGAGCCGACTGGCTTTTCAGGAAATCACCATTGAAGAACTGAACGTCACGGTGACCGCTCATGAAATGGAGATGGCAAAACTGCGCGATCATCTGCGTCTGCTGACCGAGAAGTTAAAAGCCAGCCAGCCGTCGAACATCGCATCGCAGGCTGAAGAAACGCCACCGCCGCATTATTAAGGCGAAAAAAAAGCGGGTAAGTCCCGCTTTTTTGATACCTTTACGGTATTAGTGGCAACCGCAACCGCCGTTACCTTTACCACCACAGCAGCCTTCGCCACCGTGTTCATGACCGTGATCGTGGCCATGACCACCGCAGCAACCGTCATGGTCGTGATCGTGGTGATGATCGTGCGCGCCATGAACGTGACCATGAGCCAGTTCTTCTTCGGTCGCTTCGCGAATCGCCACAACTTCAACGTTGAATTTCAGGTTCTGCCCCGCCAGCATGTGGTTACCATCAACCACGACGTGATCGTCTTCAACCGCAGTGATCTCAACCGGCACCGGGCCCTGGTCGGTTTCAGCCAGGAAACGCATACCTACCTGCAGTTCATCAACGCCCATAAATACGTCTTTAGGAACGCGCTGCACCAGGTTTTCGTCGTATTGACCGTAAGCGTCGTTCGCGCCAACAGCTACATCAAATTTGTCGCCAACTTCATGACCTTCCAGCGCCGTTTCCAGGCCAGAGATCAGGGAACCGTGACCATGCAGGTAGTCCAGCGGCGCACTCACCGGAGACTCATCAACCAACACACCGTCTTCTGTACGTACCTGATAGGCCAGGCTGACCACCAGGTCTTTTGCTACTTTCATGATATCTCCTGAGCATGGGAAGAATAGTGGCGCAGATTGTATCGGAATTCTGCTGCCGTGTACTCACTAGCTTAAAAAAACTCGGCGCATATCGCTAGTCCGGATGAAAAATCCCAATCACTTGCTCATCTTTGCGAACGTGATCGCGGGCTTCTTTATCGGCTTCACGCATCTGATGCCCACACTTAACACATTCAACAATATCAATATTATTTTCGCGCCACATCGCCATTGAGTCTTGCGCCTGACAGGCTGGACATTTCGCGCCAGCAATAAAACGTTTTCGGATTGCCATCTTCACCCTCTACTCAAATTCATCCCAGCCATCCATTTGGCGTCGTTCTTGTTGCATTTCACGCTGGAAAATCTCTTCCAGTTCGCGTCGGGCTTCCCTGGCGCGAGAAATTTGTACGGTATCAGCGTGCATCGGGATGAGTTCCCGCAGCATTCGCATATCCAGGCGACGAAAATGCAGTTGTGCCCGCTGCGCCTGGTGTGGATGCATACCTAGCGACACTAACGTCTTGCGCCCCAGCTCTAACGCACTGGAGAATGTTTCACGGGAAAACTGTGTCACCCCTGCTTGTAATAACTCATGTGCTTCGACACGTCCGCGCGCTCGCGCAAGAATATGCAAATGCGGGAAGTGCTGCTGGCATATTTCCACCAGCTTCATGGTGTCTTCCGGCTCGTTACAGGTGATGACGATAGACTCTGCGGCCTCTGCACCCGCAGAACGTAAAAGATCTACCTGCGTGGCGTCGCCGTAATAAACTTTGTAGCCATATTTGCGCATCAGGTTAACGGCGCTGATATCCCGCTCCAGTACGGTGCTGATATCCCGCTCCAGTACGGTAATGCGCATTTTATTCGCCATCAGTAAACGACCAATCACCTGACCAAAACGCCCAAAGCCCACGACAATGACCTGCGGTTTATCATCGTTGACCCACGGTTTTTCATCTTCTTCTTCCGTTCCGTTAAACTGGCGGGATAGCCATTTATCCACCAGCTTCATCAGCAGCGGCGTGGTCATCATGGAAAGCGTTACCGTCACCAGCAACAGCGCCATCTGGTCGCCCTGGAATAAGCGTTGTGAAGAAGCGGTAGAAAAGAGCACAAAGGCAAACTCACCGCCCTGACTCAGAACGCCAGCAAACTGCATCCGCTCAGAACTGCGCACGCCATACAGGCGCGCTAACAGATACAGCACGAGAATTTTCACCGCCACCAGCACGACCACGCTTATCACTACCCACAGCAGATGGGTATAAAGCACCCCGAGGTTAAGCGACATCCCGACGGAGATAAAAAATAGCCCGAGCAACAAGCCCTTAAACGGATCGATAGCCGTTTCCAGTTCATGGCGATATTCGCTTTCCGCCAGCAGCACGCCCGCAATAAACGTACCGAGCGCCATAGACAGCCCCAGCGCATCCATAAACAACGCAGAACCCAGCACCAGCAGCAGCGTCGCGGCGGTGAACACTTCCCGAACGCCAGAAGCCGCAATAAAGCGGAATACCGGACGCAGCAAATAGCGCCCACCAATCAACATGCCGACAAATGCCAGCACCTTCATGCCGACCTTCATCCAGTCGAAATGTTCGTCTGCCGATCCCGCCAGCAGCGGCACTAACGCCAGCGCAGGGATCACCGCCAGATCCTGAAACAGCAGAACCGAAAACCCGAGCTGCCCGGATTCACTACGATTCATCCCTTTTTCACGCATCAATTGCAACGCCATTGCAGTTGATGACATCGCAAGCCCAATGCCACCGACCACCGCCGCCTGCCAGGCGAAATCCGTCAGCATCAATAATCCCGCCAGCAACGCCGCACTTAACAGCACCTGCGCCGCGCCTACGCCAAAAATCGAGCGCCGCAATTGCCAGAGCTTGGAGGGGTTCAACTCAAGCCCGATGATAAACATCAGGAATACCACGCCGAGTTCCGAAAAGTGGAGGATCTCATCGACGTCGCTAATAAACCCAAGCCCCCACGGGCCAATCGCAATCCCTGCCAGCAAATATCCCAACACAGCGCCAATACCCAGCCGCGAAGAGAAACAGCACTCCTGCGAGTAAAAAATCGGAACCTTCCATCAGCGGCCTCCTGGGGGCAGCGGATTTGCCAGCCAGTCACCGTAGGCTCTGGCGTGACTCGCCAGCTCCTGCTCGCTTTGCCGTCTCGCCCAGTAAATAATGATGGGGCTTAACCAATGCATTCGGCACATGCCCGCCGCCAGTTCAAAGGGGCGTAGAACATCGCTCATCGGGTAGCGATTCAGTGCGTCATAACGGTAAGCACTTTCCGGCTCACCGGTGGTGATCACGCTGCGCCAGTACTTTCCCGCCAATTGATTTCCTCCCGGCCCACTGGCAAAACCACGGCTTAATACCCGGTCCAGCCACTCTTTCAGTAGCGCCGGGCAGCTATAGGTATAAAGAGGATGCTGAAAAACAATCACCTCGTGCCCGCGCAGTAATGCCTGCTCACGGGGGATATCAATAAAAAAGTCGGGATAGTGCGCGTAAAGATCGTGCACGGTAACATTGCTGAGCTGCGTGGCCGGTTTAAGCAGTACCCGGTTTGCCACCGAGTCCTGAGATTCCGGATGGGCATACAGCAGCAAAACTTTCGCTGGCTGAGACATCATCCCCCTCCCGGTATGGTTTTTGTGTATAGTCGCTGTTTTGGGCTACCATTGCGCCCGGTGCGGCAGCTCGCCCATACATTACATTATCATAATGATAAGTTAACATAGTCTGAACATACGGCGCCTTATGATTGTTTTCTCCTCGTTACAAATTCGTCGCGGCGTGCGCGTCCTGCTGGATAATGCCACCGCCACCATCAACCCCGGCCAGAAAGTGGGTCTTGTGGGTAAAAACGGCTGCGGTAAATCTACCCTGCTGGCACTGCTGAAACATGAAATCAGCGCCGACGGCGGCAGCTACACCTTTCCTGGTAACTGGCAACTGGCGTGGGTGAATCAGGAAACACCGGCGCTACCGCAACCTGCGCTGGAATATGTCATTGATGGCGACCGCGAATATCGCCAACTGGAAGCACAGTTGCATGACGCCAACGAACGTAACGACGGGCACGCCATCGCCACCATTCATGGCAAGCTGGATGCTATCGACGCGTGGAGTATTCGTTCCCGCGCCGCCAGCCTGCTGCACGGCCTCGGTTTCAGCAACGAACAACTGGAGCGCCCGGTGAGTGATTTCTCCGGTGGCTGGCGTATGCGTCTTAACCTCGCTCAGGCGCTGATTTGCCGTTCAGACTTGCTGCTGCTCGACGAACCGACGAACCACCTCGATCTCGATGCCGTTATCTGGCTGGAAAAATGGCTGAAGAGCTATCAGGGCACGCTGATCCTGATCTCCCACGACCGTGACTTCCTCGATCCAATCGTCGATAAAATTATTCATATCGAACAACAAAGCATGTTCGAGTACACCGGCAACTACAGTTCGTTTGAAGTACAGCGCGCCACCCGTCTGGCGCAGCAACAAGCGATGTATGAAAGCCAGCAGGAACGCGTGGCACATCTGCAAAGTTATATCGATCGTTTCCGTGCCAAAGCCACCAAAGCGAAGCAGGCCCAGAGCCGCATTAAGATGCTGGAGCGTATGGAGCTGATTGCCCCCGCGCACGTCGACAATCCGTTCCGCTTTAGCTTCCGCGCGCCGGAAAGCCTGCCAAATCCGTTACTGAAGATGGAAAAGGTCAGCGCAGGCTATGGCGATCGCATTATTCTCGACTCGATTAAACTGAATCTGGTCCCCGGCTCGCGCATTGGTCTGCTAGGCCGCAACGGCGCAGGTAAATCAACATTAATCAAACTGTTAGCCGGTGAACTTGCGCCTGTCAGCGGTGAAATTGGTCTGGCTAAAGGGATCAAGCTCGGCTACTTCGCCCAGCATCAACTGGAATACCTGCGCGCCGACGAATCGCCTATTCAACATCTGGCACGTTTAGCACCGCAGGAACTGGAACAAAAACTGCGTGACTACCTCGGCGGCTTTGGTTTCCAGGGCGATAAAGTGACGGAAGAAACGCGCCGCTTCTCTGGTGGGGAAAAAGCGCGCCTGGTGCTGGCTTTAATCGTCTGGCAGCGTCCGAATCTGCTGCTACTCGACGAACCGACTAACCACCTTGACCTCGACATGCGCCAGGCACTAACCGAAGCGTTAATCGAGTTTGAAGGCGCGCTGGTTGTCGTTTCGCACGACCGCCATTTACTGCGTTCCACCACTGACGATCTCTATCTGGTTCACGATCGTAAAGTCGAACCGTTCGACGGCGACCTGGAAGATTATCAACAGTGGTTAAGCAACGTACAAAAGCAGGAAAACCAGGCCGACGAAACACCCAAAGATAACGCTAACAGCGCCCAGGCACGTAAAGATCAGAAGCGTCGGGAAGCGGAGCTGCGTGCGCAAACCCAGCCACTGCGTAAAGAGATCGCCCGTCTGGAAAAAGAGATGGAGAAGTTGAACGCACAGCTGGCGCAGGCGGAAGAGAAACTCGGCGATAGCGAACTGTACGACCAGAGCCGTAAAGCAGAACTGACCGCCTGCCTGCAACAACAAGCCAGCGCCAAATCAGGGCTGGAAGAGTGCGAAATGGCGTGGCTGGAAGCCCAGGAGCAACTAGAACAGATGCTGCTGGAAGGCCAAAGCAACTGATGGCGCAGATAACGACGACCGATGCCAATGAATTCAGCAGCAGTGCTGAATTCACCCCTATGCGCGGTTTCAGCAATTGCCATCTCCAAACCATGCTGCCGCGTCTGTTTCGTCGTCAGGTGAAATTCACCCCGCACTGGCAGCGACTGGAGTTGCCCGACGGTGATTTTGTCGATCTCGCGTGGAGTGAAGATCCCGCACAGGCGCAGCATAAACCACGTCTGGTGGTCTTCCACGGTCTCGAAGGCAGCCTCAATAGCCCTTATGCGCATGGTCTGATCGAGGCAGCGCAAAAGCGCGGCTGGCTGGGCGTGGTGATGCATTTTCGCGGTTGCAGCGGTGAACCAAACCGGATGCACCGCATTTACCATTCGGGCGAAACCGAAGACGCCAGTTGGTTTTTACGCTGGCTGCAACGCGAGTTTGGTCACGCGCCAACGGCTGCCGTCGGCTATTCGCTCGGCGGTAATATGCTGGCCTGTTTGCTGGCAAAAGAAGGCAATGATCTCCCGGTTGATGCGGCGGTGATTGTCTCTGCGCCGTTTATGCTGGAAGCCTGTAGCTATCATATGGAAAAGGGCTTTTCCCGCGTTTATCAGCGTTACTTGCTGAACCTGTTAAAAGCCAATGCTGCGCGTAAGCTGGCAGCCTACCCCGGAACACTGCCGATTAATCTCGCGCAGTTAAAATCGGTACGTCGCATCCGTGAATTTGACGATCTAATCACCGCCAGAATTCACGGCTACGCTGACGCTATCGACTATTATCGTCAGTGTAGCGCCATGCCGATGCTGAACCGGATCGCCAAACCCACGCTGATTATTCACGCCAAAGACGATCCGTTTATGGATCATCAGGTGATCCCGAAACCAGAAAGTCTCCCCCCGCAGGTGGAGTATCAACTGACGGAACATGGCGGTCATGTTGGCTTTATTGGCGGTACATTACTTCATCCGCAAATGTGGCTGGAGTCACGCATTCCTGACTGGTTAACAACGTATCTGGAGGCGAAATCATGTTGATTCCGTGGCAAGACCTCTCCCCCGAAACGCTGGAAAATTTAATTGAAAGCTTTGTGTTACGTGAAGGCACCGATTATGGTGAACATGAGCGTACACTTGAACAGAAAGTCGCCGACGTCAAACGCCAGCTACAGTGCGGAGAAGCGGTGCTGGTATGGTCGGAGCTGCACGAAACGGTCAATATTATGCCGCGCAGTCAGTTTCGCGAATAGCCTGCAACCGTCGGCGGACGAGATAATAATGATAGCTAAGTCATGGAGTTACTATGTCTGCCAAACATCCGGTCATTGCAGTAACAGGGTCCAGCGGCGCGGGAACCACCACCACCAGCCTCGCGTTTCGTAAAATATTCGCGCAGTTAAATCTGCGCTCAGCCGAGGTAGAAGGCGACAGCTTTCACCGCTACACCCGCCCGGAAATGGACATGGCGATCCGCAAGGCGCGCGATGCAGGACGGCATATCAGCTACTTCGGCCCCGAAGCTAACGACTTCGGCCTGCTGGAACAAACCTTCATTGAATACGGCCAGAGCGGCAAAGGGAAATCTCGCAAATATCTGCATACCTACGACGAAGCCGTACCGTGGAATCAGGTGCCTGGTACGTTTACCCCGTGGCAGGCGCTGCCAGAACCCACCGATGTGCTGTTTTATGAAGGTTTGCACGGCGGCGTGGTCACACCACAACATAACGTCGCGCAGCATGTGGATTTACTGGTTGGTGTAGTGCCTATCGTTAACCTGGAGTGGATTCAAAAACTCATTCGCGATACCGGCGAGCGCGGGCACTCGCGAGAAGCGGTGATGGACTCGGTAGTTCGCTCAATGGAAGACTATATCAACTACATCACACCGCAGTTTTCTCGCACCCATATTAACTTCCAGCGCGTCCCCACCGTTGACACCTCAAACCCCTTCGCCGCAAAAGGCATCCCATCGCTGGATGAAAGCTTTGTGGTAATCCATTTTCGTAATCTGGAGGGAATCGATTTCCCCTGGCTGCTGGCGATGCTGCAAGGCTCGTTCATTTCCCACATCAATACATTAGTGGTGCCGGGCGGCAAAATGGGTCTGGCAATGGAGTTAATTATGCTGCCGCTGGTGCAACGACTGATGGAAGGGAAAAAAATCGAGTAACTCTGCTATTAAGCCGGATAAAATACTCTCCGGCTTCACCACGGGATAGTTAAATCACTCGGCAACCACTTCATACGAGTGAGTAATATTCACCGCTTTTTCCAGCATCAACGCGACTGAGCAATACTTCTCGGCTGAGAGATCGACCGCACGCGCAACCGCTGCGTCTTTCAGGTCACGACCGGTGACGATAAAATGCAGATTAATGTGCGTAAACAGGCGTGGTGCCTCTTCGCGGCGTTCAGAGGTCAATTTTACTTCACAATCGACCACATCCTGACGCCCTTTTTGCAGGATAGAAACCACATCAATTGCGCTACAGCCACCTGCCGCCATCAACACCATTTCCATCGGACTTGGCGCTTTATCGCCAGAGTTGCCATCCATTAAAATCTGGTGACCAGAGGCGGACTCGCCCAGAAAGGTTAACCCTTCGACCCACTTCACTCGCGCTTGCATTTTTGCTACTCCACTGCGTCAATTTTCCTGACAGAGTACGCGTACTGACCAAATCGCGCAACGGAAGGCGACCTGGGTCATGCTGAAGCGAGACACCAGGAGACACAACGCGAAAGCTATGCTAAAACAGTCAGGATGCTACAGTAATACATTGATGTACTGCATGTATGTAAAGGACGTCACATTACCGTGCAGTTCAGTTGATAGCCCCTTCCCAGGTAGCGGGAAGCACATTTCGGCAATCCAGAGACAGCGGCGTTTTCTGGCTCTGGAGAAAGCTTATAACAGAGGATAACCGCGCATGGTGCTTGGCAAACCGCAAACAGACCCGACTCTCGAATGGTTCTTGTCTCATTGCCACATTCATAAGTACCCATCCAAGAGCACGCTTATTCACCAGGGTGAAAAAGCGGAAACGCTGTACTACATCGTTAAAGGCTCTGTGGCAGTGCTGATCAAAGACGAGGAGGGTAAAGAAATGATCCTCTCTTATCTGAATCAGGGTGATTTCATTGGCGAACTGGGCCTGTTTGAAGAAGGCCAGGAACGTAGCGCATGGGTACGTGCGAAAACCGCCTGTGAAGTGGCTGAAATTTCCTACAAAAAATTCCGCCAATTAATTCAGGTAAACCCGGATATTCTGATGCGTCTCTCCGCACAGATGGCGCGTCGTCTGCAAGTCACTTCAGAGAAAGTGGGTAACCTGGCGTTCCTCGATGTAACGGGTCGCATTGCACAGACTCTGCTGAATCTGGCAAAACAACCGGATGCCATGACTCACCCTGACGGTATGCAAATCAAAATTACCCGTCAGGAAATCGGTCAGATTGTTGGCTGTTCTCGTGAAACCGTGGGGCGCATTCTGAAGATGCTGGAAGATCAGAACCTGATCTCCGCACACGGTAAAACCATCGTCGTTTACGGCACTCGTTAATCCCGTCGGAGTGGCGCGTTACTGAGTAGCGCGCCATTTTGTTTAACCCGATGTGGCGCAGACTGATTTATCATCCCGATATCAACTATGCACTACGACAAACGCTGGTGCTATGTTTGCCCGTGGCCGTTGGTCTATTGCTTGGCGAATTAAGACTCGGGCTGCTCTTTTCCCTCGTCCCCGCCTGTTGCAATATTGCGGGGCTTGATACTCCCCATAAACGTTTTTTCAAACGTTTAATTATTGGTGCGTCGCTGTTTGCCACCTGCAGCTTGCTAACACAACTACTGCTGGAAAAAGATATCCCCCTGCCATTTCTGCTGACGGGGTTAACGTTGATACTTGGCGTTACTGCCGAGTTAGGGCCATTACACGCAAAATTACTTCCCGCATCACTGCTGGCAGCTATTTTTACCTTAAGTCTGGCGGGATACATGCCCGTCTGGGAACCATTGCTCATCTATGCGTTAGGTACACTCTGGTATGGGCTGTTTAACTGGTTTTGGTTCTGGCTCTGGCGCGAACAACCGCTACGCGAGTCCCTTAGCCTGCTGTACCGTGAACTGGCAGATTATTGCGAAGCCAAATACAGCCTGCTTACCCAGCACACCGATCCTGAAAAAGCGTTGCCACCGCTGCTGGAACGCCAGCAAAAAGCGGTCGATTTAATTACCCAGTGCTATCAGCAAATGCATATGCTTTCCGCGCAAAATAATACCGATTACAAGCGGATGCTGCGCATTTTCCAGGAGGCGCTGGATTTACAGGAACACATTTCGGTCAGTTTGCATCAGCCGGAAGAGGTGCAAAAGCTGGTCGAGCGTAGCCATGCGGAGGAAGTTATCCGCTGGAATGCGCAAACCGTCGCCGCTCGCCTGCGCGTGCTGGCTGATGACATTCTTTATCATCGCCTGCCGACGCGTTTTACGATGGAAAAGCAAATTGGCGCACTGGAAAAAATCGCCCGCCAACATCCGGATAACCCTGTGGGGCAATTCTGCTACTGGCATTTCAGCCGCATCGCCCGCGTGCTGCGAACGCAAAAACCACTCTATGCCCGTGACTTACTGGCAGATAAACAGCGCCGAATGCCGTTACTCCCGGCGCTGAAAAGCTATCTTTCCCTGAAATCGCCAGCACTGCGTAATGCCGGACGACTGAGTGTGATGTTAAGCATTGCCAGTCTGATGGGCACCGCGCTGCATCTGCCGAAATCCTATTGGATACTAATGACGGTATTGCTGGTGACGCAAAATGGTTATGGCGCTACTCGCCTGCGGATTGTGAATCGTTCTGTGGGAACCGTGGTTGGATTAATTATTGCAGGCGTTGCGCTGCACTTTAAAATCCCTGAGGGTTACACCCTGACGCTGATGCTTTTCACCACGCTCGCCAGTTACCTGATATTGCGCAAAAACTACGGCTGGGCGACGGTCGGTTTTACCATTACCGCTGTATATACCCTGCAACTGTTATGGCTGAATGGTGAGCAGTACATCATCCCCCGTCTTATCGATACTATCATCGGCTGTCTGATTGCCTTCGGCGGCACAGTTTGGCTGTGGCCGCAATGGCAGAGCGGCTTATTGCGCAAGAACGCCCATGATGCCTTAGAAACTTACCAGGAGGCCATTCGTCTGATCCTCAGTAAAGATCCGCAACCTACGCCACTAGCCTGGCAACGAATGCGGGTTAATCAGGCGCATAACACCTTGTATAACTCATTGAACCAGGCGATGCAGGAACCGGCGTTTAACAGCCATTATCTGGCAGATATGAAACTGTGGGTAACGCATAGTCAGTTTATTGTTGAGCATATTAATGCCATGACCACGCTGGCGCGGGAGCACCGGACATTACCGCCGGAACTGGCGCAGGAATATTTGCAGTCTTGTGAAATCGCTATTCAACGCTGTCAGCAGCGCCTGGAATATGATGAACCGGGTAGTTCTGGTGACGCCAATATCATAGACTCGCCAGAGATGCTGCCACACGAAGGCGCGTCTGGCACGCTGGAGCAGCATTTACAACGCGTTATTGGCCATCTGAATACAATGCACACCATTTCGTCGATGGCATGGCGGCAGCGACCGCATCACGGGATTTGGCTGAGTCGCAAGTTGCGGGATTCGAAGGCGTAATATCATCATTGCCAGAAGCAAACCGTAGGTCGGATAAGGCGTTTACGCCGCATCCGACATGCTTTGCCTGATGCGACGATGACACGTCTTATTACGCCCCAACCACCTTCGCCACCGCGCGGGCAAAACGCTGCATCCCTTCATCGATATCCGCATTTTCCACCACCAGCGATGGTGCAAAACGCATCACATCTGTCCCGGCGTTCAGCACCATTACGCCAGCCTCTGCGCCCGCATAAAGGAAATCGCGCGCCCGACCTTTGTACTGTGACTTAAGCTCGGCGCCAATCAACAACCCCATACCGCGAAGATCGCCAAACACATCGTACTGCTGATCTATCTTCTGCAAATGATCAACAAAACGCTGGCGTTTCGCCTGAATGCCTTCCAGCACTTCAGAGGTATTGATGATATCAAAGGCCGCGCCCGCAACCGCACAGGCCAGCGGGTTACCGCCGTAAGTGGAACCGTGAGAACCAGGATGAAACGCAGAAGCAATCTCCGCCGTGGTCAGCATGGCGCTAATCGGGAAGCCGCCGCCTAACGCTTTCGCTGAGGTCAAAATATCCGGCGTCACGCCGTAGTGCATATAGGCAAACAGATCACCGGTGCGCCCCATCCCGCACTGCACTTCATCAAACACCAATAATGCCTGATGCTGATCGCACAGCTCACGCAAGCCCCGCAAAAACTCTGGCGTCGCCGCCGTCACGCCGCCCTCGCCCTGAATCGGCTCAACAACTACCGCGCAGGTGTGATCATCCATCACTGCTTTCACTGCGTGGAGATCGTTAAAGGGAACGTGGATGATGTCTGCCGGCTTTGGCCCAAAGCCGTCGGAATATTTCGGCTGCCCGCCTACCGAGACGGTAAACAGCGAGCGTCCATGAAAGGCGTTATGGAAGGCAATAATTTTGGTTTTGAACGGGCTATGGCGCACGCAAGCGTAATGACGTGCCAGTTTAAAGGCGGTTTCGTTGGCTTCCGTCCCGGAGTTCATAAACACCACGCGTTCGGCAAAGGTTGCCTCGATCAGCTTACGCCCGAGACGCAGCGCCGGTTCATTGGTGAAAACATTGCTGATATGCCATAGCGTTTCCCCCTGGGTTTTTAACGCTTCCACCAGCGCCGGATGGCAATGGCCTAATGCCGTAACCGCAATGCCACCCGCGAAATCGACGTACTCCTTGCCCTGTTGATCCCAGACTCGGCTGCCCTGACCTTTTACCGGAATAAACTCTGCCGGTGCATAAATCGGCAGGATCACTTCATCGAAAGTCGCGCGTGTAATTGCTGTTTGTTCAGTTGCCATCTCATGATCACCCTGTTACGCATAAACCAATGTGAAATTATAATCACAAAATATGCATAAAAAATCACTAAATGGCAATCAGAAATCAGCGATGCAGGAAATTAGCCAGCAGTTGATGCCCTTGTTCGCTGAGAATACTTTCCGGATGGAACTGCACCCCTTCCAGATCCCACTGGCGATGGCGAATCCCCATAATCTCGCGGGTTTCACTCCAGGCAGTCACTTCAAAACACGCTGGTAATGAGCCAGGTTCCACCACCAGCGAATGGTAGCGTGTCACGGTAAGTGGATTTGCCAACCCCCGAAATACGCCCTCACCGTTATGTGTAATCGGCGAGGTTTTGCCGTGCATAACCTTTGCGGCGCGCACAACTTTGCCGCCAAATGCCTGTGCCATTGCCTGATGACCGAGGCAGACGCCAAGAATCGGCAAGCGCCCGACGTAGTGGCGAATAACCTCAAGGGAGATCCCGGCTTCATCGGGCGTACAGGGGCCTGGCGAGATGACAATTTTCTGCGGCTTTAGGGCGTCGATATCCGCCAGCGTCAACGCATCGTTGCGCTTAACCAGCACATCCGCCCCCAGTTCACAAAAGTACTGGTAGAGGTTCCAGGTGAAAGAATCGTAGTTATCAATAAGCAGGATCATGGCGGCTCCGGTACGAAAGAACCGCGCTATTTTACTCAGATTCCCCGGCTTCGCTTACCACTTTGCTAAATATCGTCTGCAGCGCAGAGAGATCGCCCATAGCCCCACTCTGATTAGCCTGATTCCAGGTCTCTTTTTCGATACCCTGCCAGCTCAGTTGATAACTCGCATGAATCGCCAGTTGCTCGAAGAAGATCCGCTGTGCCAGACCACTTCCTGCACGGAATGGATGCAGGACATTGATTTCACAATAGTAGTGCGCCAGCCGCTCGACGAACTTCGCTTTCTCAAGACCGACCAGATAACCTTCTTCCTCCAGATCCTGCATCAGGGCATTGCCCTCTTTTTCAATATAGGCAAAGTGGCAGAACGGTGTATCTCCCTGATAAATATCGACTTCACGCAGTTGCCCCGCCCAGTCGAAAATATCCTGATACAGCTGGCGATGAATAGCACGCAAATGCGGTAAACCACGCACCAATGGACCAAGCTCAATGGTCGCGGCACGCAGCGCCGTCATTTCGTAAGCCGCCTGCTCCAGCCGCTGCTGTTGGCGGATATCCAGCCGATTACGCATGATATCGAGGCCAGGATAGAGATACGGGTCGCGCCCTTCGCCGAATTTATCGCTCATAGTGCCTCCTTAGCTCTTCAAGGCGCACCAAAGCCTCAGCGGCAGTCAGTGTCACCAAAGGGATCTCAACACCTTCGAGACGACGGCTGGCCTGAAAATTACGATTACGCTGAAGCTCCCAGAGGCGGGACTTTTGCTTATCGGTGAGTTTCTTCACTTAATGCCTCCCTGAACGTGTCCGTTTGCCACAAGTATAAGCGGCAAATCCGGGTTACGCCGGAAGAGCAGAAGCGCGGGCAAGATTGCCCGCGCGAGAAATCGTTACGGCAGGACTTTAGCAGAAAGGATAACTACTGGCTTTGACGGCACATTCTGGTATGGACCAACGTCATGAGTCGGCACCTGGGAAATCTTATCGGCAACGTCCATACCTTTCACCACTTTACCAAAGACGGCGTAGCCGAAATCACGCTGACCGTGGTCGAGGAAGGCATTGTCGGCCACGTTGATAAAGAACTGACTGGTTGCGCTGTCTTTGTCCGCAGTACGCGCCATAGCAATAGTGCCGCGCGTATTGCGCAGACCGTTATCAGCTTCATTTTTGATTGGCGGATTTGGTTTTTTCTGCTGCATCTGCTCGGTAAATCCACCGCCCTGAATCATAAAGCCAGGGATAACGCGGTGAAAGGTGGTGTTGTTATAAAAACCACTGTTCACATAATCGACAAAGTTTTGCACTGATACCGGTGCTTTCTGGCTATCCAGCTCCAGTTCGATATTACCAGCAGAGGTTGTTAACAATACGTGCGGATCCCCTTTCGCTGCCATTGCTACGGGTGAGAGAGCAGAAAGAGCGAAAACAGCTACGAAAGCTGCCAGGGTCGATTTGAACATGAGATTTCCTTAACAGAGCAGAGAAAAAGCAAGTGGAGAGATTCTAAATAGCCTTCAATGACAAGGCCATTCCTTTACCTAATTTTACGTACTTGAAATATATGTAACCTGATGATCACTTTTATTTTGTGATCAGAATCACTTTAAATATTGCAAATTAGCAACCGTTTGCAATTAAATATTTAATCAGATCACAAAATCACCTAAAATCCCCCGCTCGCAGCATATCCACTATGCCATTTTATCTTTTAACGCAGGCCAATCATGACTAACAGCAATCGCATCAAGCTCACATGGATTAGCTTTCTTTCCTACGCACTGACCGGTGCGTTGGTTATTGTCACCGGGATGGTGATGGGAAATATCGCCGATTATTTCAATCTGCCTGTTTCCAGTATGAGTAACACCTTCACCTTCCTCAATGCCGGCATTTTAATCTCTATCTTCCTCAACGCCTGGCTGATGGAAATTGTCCCGCTGAAAACGCAGTTACGTTTTGGCTTTCTCCTGATGGTGCTGGCGGTTGCCGGTTTGATGTTCAGCCACAGCCTGGCGCTGTTCTCGGCGGCGATGTTCATCCTCGGGGTGGTCAGCGGTATCACCATGTCGATTGGTACATTCCTGGTAACGCAAATGTATGAAGGGCGCCAGCGCGGTTCCCGTCTGCTGTTTACCGACTCCTTCTTCAGTATGGCAGGGATGATTTTCCCGATGATCGCCGCATTTCTGCTGGCGCGCAGCATTGAGTGGTACTGGGTTTATGCCTGCATCGGGCTTGTGTACGTCGCTATTTTTATTCTGACCTTCGGCTGTGAGTTCCCGGCGCTGGGCAAACATGCGCCAAAAGCTGACGCTCCGGTAGCGAAAGAAAAGTGGGGGATCGGCGTGCTGTTTCTCTCGATTGCTGCGCTGTGCTACATCCTCGGTCAGTTAGGTTTTATCTCCTGGGTGCCAGAGTACGCCAAAGGTCTGGGCATGAGCCTGAACGATGCGGGTACGCTGGTGAGCAACTTCTGGATGTCGTACATGGTCGGCATGTGGGCGTTCAGCTTTATTCTGCGTTTCTTTGACCTGCAACGTATTCTGACCGTGCTGGCAGGCCTGGCTGCGATTCTGATGTATGTCTTTAACACCGGAACACCAGCGCATATGGCGTGGTCTATTCTTGCTCTGGGCTTCTTCTCCAGCGCAATCTATACCACCATCATCACTCTGGGTTCCCAGCAGACAAAAGTGCCGTCGCCAAAACTGGTTAACTTCGTACTCACCTGTGGAACCATCGGCACCATGCTGACCTTTGTGGTTACTGGCCCGATCGTAGAGCATAGCGGTCCACAGGCGGCGCTGCTCACTGCAAACGGTCTGTACGCTGTGGTATTCGTGATGTGCTTCCTGTTAGGTTTTGTCAGCCGTCACCGTCAGCACAACACCCTGACCTCTCATTAATTGCCAATGCCGGGCGGCACTTTTGCCGTCCGGCTTTTTCCTCTCATCTCCCGCAACGAGCCTTCATCTCTATAAATGCTTTTATTTTGTCTGTTTTTTGCACAAACATGAAATGTCAGACAATTCCGTGACTTAAGAATATTTATACAAATCAGCAATATACCTCTTAAGGAGTATATAAAGATGAATTTGATTTGCATCAATAAGTGGGGTTGCTGAATCGTTAAGGTAGGCGGTAATAGAAAAGAAATCGAGGCAAAAATGAGCAAAGTCAGACTCGCAATTATCGGTAACGGTATGGTCGGCCATCGCTTTATCGAAGATCTTCTTGATAAATCTGATGCGGCCAACTTTGATATTACCGTTTTCTGTGAAGAACCGCGCATCGCTTATGACCGCGTACACCTCTCGTCTTACTTCTCTCACCACACCGCCGAAGAGCTGTCGCTGGTGCGCGAAGGCTTTTACGAGAAACACGGCATCAAAGTTCTGGTCGGCGAACGCGCTATCACCATCAACCGTCAGGAAAAGGTGATCCACTCCAGCGCCGGGCGTACCGTTTATTATGACAAGCTGATCATGGCGACCGGTTCCTACCCGTGGATCCCGCCGATCAAAGGTTCTGATACTCAGGACTGCTTTGTTTATCGCACCATTGAAGACCTCAACGCCATTGAATCCTGCGCCCGTCGCAGCAAGCGCGGTGCCGTTGTTGGCGGAGGCCTGTTAGGTCTGGAAGCCGCTGGCGCACTGAAAAACTTAGGCATTGAAACCCACGTTATCGAATTTGCCCCGATGCTAATGGCGGAACAGCTTGATCAGATGGGCGGCGAGCAGCTACGTCGCAAAATCGAAAGCATGGGCGTACGCGTTCACACCAGCAAAAATACCCTTGAGATTGTGCAGGAAGGTGTTGAAGCGCGTAAAACTATGCGTTTTGCCGACGGTAGCGAGCTGGAAGTTGACTTTATCGTCTTCTCTACCGGTATCCGTCCGCGCGATAAGCTGGCAACCCAGTGTGGTCTGGACGTTGCTCCGCGTGGGGGTATCGTAATCAATGATTCCTGCCAGACTTCCGATCCGGATATATACGCCATCGGTGAATGCGCAAGCTGGAACAACCGTGTATTTGGTCTGGTAGCACCAGGCTACAAAATGGCGCAGGTCGCCGTTGACCACATTCTCGGTAGCGAAAACGCCTTTGAAGGCGCTGACCTTAGCGCCAAGCTGAAACTGCTGGGCGTGGACGTTGGCGGTATTGGCGATGCGCATGGTCGTACACCAGGCGCGCGTAGCTATGTTTACCTCGACGAAAGCAAAGAGATCTACAAACGCCTGGTTGTCAGCGAAGACAACAAAACCCTGCTCGGTGCGGTACTGGTGGGCGATACCAGCGATTACGGCAACCTGCTGCAACTGGTGCTGAACGCTATCGAACTGCCAGAAAACCCGGATTCCCTGATCCTGCCAGCGCACTCCGGTAGCGGTAAGCCATCTATCGGTGTAGATAAACTGCCGGACAGCGCACAAATCTGCTCCTGCTTCGACGTCACCAAAGGCGACCTGATTGCTGCTATCAACAAAGGCTGCCACACCGTTGCGGCGCTGAAAGCCGAAACCAAAGCCGGTACTGGCTGCGGCGGCTGTATCCCACTGGTCACTCAGGTACTGAATGCGGAACTGGCGAAACAGGGTATCGAAGTTAACAACAACCTGTGCGAACACTTTGCTTATTCGCGTCAGGAACTGTTCCATTTGATCCGCGTTGAAGGCATTAAAACCTTCGAAGAACTGCTGGCGAAACACGGCAAAGGCTACGGTTGTGAAGTTTGTAAACCGACCGTAGGCTCGCTGCTGGCCTCCTGCTGGAACGAATACATTCTGAAGCCGGAACATACTCCGCTGCAGGATTCTAACGACAATTTCCTCGCTAACATCCAGAAAGACGGCACCTACTCGGTGATCCCGCGATCTCCGGGCGGTGAAATCACCCCGGAAGGACTGATGGCAGTGGGTCGTATCGCGCGTGAATTTAATCTCTACACCAAAATCACCGGCTCCCAGCGTCTGGCAATGTTTGGCGCACAGAAAGACGATCTGCCGGAGATCTGGCGTCAGCTGATTGAAGCAGGCTTCGAAACCGGTCATGCCTATGCGAAAGCACTGCGTATGGCGAAAACCTGCGTGGGTAGCACCTGGTGCCGCTACGGCGTTGGCGACAGCGTGGGTCTCGGCGTGGAACTGGAAAACCGCTACAAAGGCATCCGTACGCCGCACAAAATGAAGTTCGGTGTCTCCGGCTGTACCCGTGAATGTTCAGAAGCTCAGGGTAAAGACGTGGGTATTATCGCCACCGAAAAAGGCTGGAACCTGTATGTTTGCGGTAACGGCGGCATGAAACCGCGTCATGCGGATCTGCTGGCGGCGGATATCGATCGCGAAACGCTGATCAAATATCTCGACCGTTTCATGATGTTCTACATCCGCACCGCCGACAAACTGACGCGTACCGCGCCGTGGTTAGAAAACCTCGAAGGCGGTATTGATTACCTGAAAGCGGTGATCATTGACGACAAACTGGGGCTGAATGCACATCTGGAAGAAGAGATGGCGCGCCTGCGTGAAGCGGTAGTGTGTGAGTGGACTGAAACGGTCAATACGCCGTCTGCGCAGACTCGCTTCAAACACTTCATCAACAGCGATAAGCGTGACCCGAACGTGCAGATGGTGCCAGAGCGCGAACAGCACCGTCCGGCAACGCCGTATGAACGTATCCCGGTAACTCTGGTGGAGGACAACGCATGAGCCAGTGGAAAGACATCTGCAAAATCGATGACATCCTGCCTGAAACCGGCGTCTGCGCGCTGTTAGGTGACGAGCAGGTAGCCATTTTCCGCCCGTATCACAGCGACCAGGTGTTTGCGATCAGCAACATCGATCCGTTCTTCGAATCCAGCGTGCTGTCACGCGGGCTGATTGCGGAACACCAGGGCGAGCTGTGGGTTGCCAGTCCACTGAAAAAACAGCGTTTTCGCTTAAGCGACGGTTTGTGCATGGAAGACGAACAGTTTTCCGTCAAGCATTACGAAGCGCGAGTGAAAGACGGCGTGGTACAACTGCGCGGTTAATGTTTTAACGGGAGGCGCAATGCCTCCCCTTTTTGCATGGTCCTGTAATAACCTTCGGTATATTGCAGGACATTTTTTAAACTTTTTGTTTTATTTTTTGTTTTTATTTTTTAAAGGATAATCAAATGTTTACAGACACTATTAATAAGTGTGCGGCTAACGCTGCGCGCATTGCACGCCTGTCGGCAAATAACCCGCTCGGCTTCTGGGTCAGCTCCGCAATGGCGGGCGCGTATGTGGGTCTTGGGATCATCCTGATTTTCACGCTCGGTAATTTGCTCGATCCGTCCATACGTCCTCTGGTGATGGGCGCGACCTTTGGTATCGCCTTAACGCTGGTGATTATCGCCGGTTCTGAACTGTTCACCGGACACACCATGTTCCTCACCTTTGGGGTGAAAGCGGGCACTATCAGCCACGGGCAAATGTGGGCAATCCTGCCGCAAACCTGGCTGGGTAACCTGGTCGGTTCCGTCTTCGTTGCCATGCTTTATAGCTGGGGCGGCGGTAGCCTGCTGCCGGTAGATACCAGCATCGTTCACTCCGTCGCGCTGGCAAAAACCACTGCACCGGCAATGGTACTGTTCTTCAAAGGTGCATTGTGTAACTGGCTGGTTTGCCTGGCAATC
The DNA here is from genome assembly GCF_002965965.1 of Escherichia sp. MOD1-EC5495. NCBI lineage: Bacteria > Pseudomonadati > Pseudomonadota > Gammaproteobacteria > Enterobacterales > Enterobacteriaceae > Escherichia > Escherichia sp. MOD1-EC5495. The sequence goes on along the minus strand of NZ_PTRI01000010.1, from coordinate 128,415 downwards.
TGGATGGCGCTGCGCACTGAAGGGGCGGCGAAATTTATCGCTATCTGGTGGTGTCTGCTGGCATTTATCGCGTCCGGCTATGAGCACTCCATCGCTAACATGACGCTGTTCGCGCTCTCCTGGTTCGGCAACCACAGCGAAGCCTACACGCTGGCGGGTATTGGTCATAACCTGCTGTGGGTGACGCTGGGTAATACTTTATCGGGCGCCGTATTCATGGGATTGGGTTATTGGTATGCTACGCCGAAAGCGAATCGTCCGGTTGCGGACAAATTTAATCAAACTGAAACGGCTGCAGGTTAATCAGTAAGGGGTTTTTACGTGGATCATTTGCCTATATTTTGCCAATTACGCGATCGCGACTGTCTGATTGTCGGCGGTGGTGATGTTGCGGAACGCAAAGCAAGGTTGCTGTTAGACGCAGGCGCTCGCTTAACGGTGAATGCATTGGCGTTTATTCCACAGTTCACCGCATGGGCAGATGCAGGCATGTTAACCCTCGTCGAAGGGCCATTTGATGAAAGCCTTCTCGACACCTGCTGGCTGGCGATTGCCGCGACGGATGATGACGCGCTTAACCAGCGCGTCAGCGAAGCCGCTGAATCTCGCCGCATCTTCTGTAACGTGGTCGATGCGCCGAAAGCCGCCAGCTTCATTATGCCGTCGATTATTGACCGCTCACCGCTAATGGTAGCGGTCTCCTCTGGCGGCACATCTCCGGTTCTGGCGCGCCTGCTGCGTGAAAAACTCGAATCACTGCTGCCGTTGCATCTGGGCCAGGTAGCGAAATATGCCGGGCAGTTACGCGGTCGGGTAAAACAAAAGTTCGCCACGATGGGCGAGCGTCGCCGTTTCTGGGAAAAATTGTTCGTTAACGACCGCCTGGCCCAGTCGCTGGCAAATAACGATCAGAAAGCCATTACTGAAACGACCGAACAGTTAATCAACGAGCCGCTCGACCATCGCGGTGAAGTGGTGCTGGTTGGCGCCGGTCCTGGCGATGCCGGGCTACTGACGCTGAAAGGTCTGCAACAAATTCAGCAGGCTGATGTGGTGGTCTACGACCGTCTGGTTTCTGACGATATTATGAATCTGGTACGCCGCGATGCTGATCGCGTTTTTGTCGGCAAACGCGCGGGATACCACTGCGTACCGCAAGAAGAGATTAACCAGATCCTGTTGCGGGAAGCGCAAAAAGGCAAACGCGTGGTGCGTCTGAAAGGCGGCGATCCGTTTATTTTCGGACGTGGTGGCGAAGAGCTGGAAACACTGTGCAACGCGGGCATTCCGTTCTCGGTGGTTCCGGGTATTACCGCAGCTTCCGGTTGCTCTGCCTATTCGGGTATTCCACTTACGCATCGCGATTATGCTCAGAGCGTACGCTTAATTACCGGACACTTAAAAACCGGTGGTGAGCTGGACTGGGAAAACCTGGCAGCAGAAAAACAGACGCTGGTGTTCTATATGGGGCTGAATCAGGCTGCGACTATTCAGCAAAAATTGATTGAATACGGAATGCCAGGCGAAATGCCAGTGGCGATTGTCGAAAACGGTACGGCAGTAACGCAACGCGTGATTGACGGTACGCTCGCACAGTTGGGCGAGTTGGCGCAGCAAATGAACAGTCCGTCTTTGATTATTATTGGCCGGGTCGTTGGTCTGCGCGACAAATTAAACTGGTTCTCAAACCATTAATTAAATAAAATTTTAATCAAGGTCGGATATTTCCGACCTTTTTTATTCACAATAATCATCATATTAATTTTTATCTTCAGCAGACATAAAACAACTTTTTAACCAATTTGTTTTTTAACAACTACCCACAGTTACAGTGGCTTACAAATATAATCGAAATATTAATAGTCCACACACTGACGTGTAATAGATATTCCTGTATTGTTTCTAACGAGCAGCTTGCTTATATTCACATAATTAATGAATATTACTCGATATATTTTACATAGGGAATGAAAATGAATAAATTTATTAAAGTAACACTGGTAGGTGCAGTACTGGCTACATTAACTGCATGTACTGGTCATATTGAAAACCGTGACAAGAACTGCTCTTACGATTACCTGCTGCACCCGGCAATTTCTATTTCTAAAATCATTGGTGGCTGCGGTCCGACTGCACAGTAATCTCTTAACATAAATCGGTTAATACCGGTTTAATTGTCTGACGCCCTCTGTTTTCATCAGAGGGCGTATTTGTTTTTACCTTGCCTTTGAAAATATCGTTCACAACATTAAACGCTGGCAATACTCTCACGCAAAATCCGCAGCACCGTCTCTTCACCACTACGATTCGGATTAATGCGAATCGCACAATGTTCTAATTGCGGATTCGCCTGGCGAAACGTTCCGGAAAGGCGATAAAAGAGCGGCGGGATCTCATATTTCGACTCCGCGCCCACCGGGTAAGGCAACGCACCGCGTTTCTGCGCTTCTTCCAGCACTCTGGTGGCAATTGGCTGATGAAACTCCACAATCAACACTTTCGACTGCGCATTGGCAATGACGGCACTTTTAACTTCCGGCACCGCGCCGCCGTTAAGTAAAGCCAGCAACCGTTCAGATACCCCCGCCTGCACCGCATGCATCACCGGCGCGAAAACCAGCCCACGCAAGACTTCCAGCGCCTGAGCGCCCTGAATCTGGCTGCCACCGGAGTAAAGCGTGGCGCGAATACGGTTAATAACGTCGGCATCGCCTACCACCGCGCCAACACCCTCTGGCCCAAACAGCTTGAAGCAGGAAAATGTCGAGACATTCGCCCCGCATTCGCACCCGATTCGCGCTACCTTCATTACCGCATAGTTATCATCGGTTAACGCAGGAACGCCAGCCGAGCGCAACGTTGCCAGCACATCCGCCAGAATGTAGCGATCCTGCGGCTGCTGGCGCGTATGCTGCACCAGCGCCACATCAGGTTGTTGCTCTTCGACGACCTGATTCAGTGCCGACAGGTTATTGAAATCAGCTGTAATAAGCGTCAGCCCCATCTGCTCAATAATGACCTGAGTCGTCGGGTAAACAGGCGCATCATGCACCAGAAGACGCTGCCCCGGTTTGAGCAAAGCCGCCAACGCCGCACGGATCGCTCCAGTCCCCGCGCCCTGTACCAGCGCCGCAGCCTGTGCGTGAAACGCATCAGCCAGCACCTGTTCCACACGCTGGGTAATGCGAGGTTGATTCAGCCCCGGCGTTAACCCTAAATCACCGCCAGTAAGAAACTCGCTGCCGGGGAAATGGCGACAAATGCTATCCACCAGCGCAAACTGCTTTTGCTGCGCTTCATTAAGCGTCAGGCTTTGCAGAGGAAACGTCTTCATAGGTGCCTTCCTTAAGCCGGAACGAACAGACCAAGCCAGTAAAGAACATTCAGCAGAATACCGGTGATCATTACTGCCACGACCGGTGCCGCCATTTTCTGTACCGGACGGCCCAGGGATTCGTTGAGGAAGTAAATGGCAACCGCGATAGAGAATCCGGTATAACCCGCCATCTTAATTGCTGCGAAAATCGAACCGACCAGCAGCGCCACTTCCATCAGCATATTCATGGCGTTACGGATGTTATCCGACGCATTACGCACTGACGGGTAGCGTCCCAGCCATTTGCCGATCGAACGAAGTAACAGGACTTCCGCCGAAATAACCACTGCGCCTAATACCGCCGCAATCATCGGATTCGGCGAGAGATAGCCCACCGCATAAACAAAGGTAAAGCCCGCAACTGCATACACGCCAGTGGCTAACGCCGTGGTGGCAATCAACGGCACAAACCCCAGTCCGCGCATAAATTCTGCCAGAGCCGCCTGGTTGATCAGCGTTTGCGATTGTTCCGGCGTTACGCCTGCGGAATATGCTTTCTCCAGTGTGAAGATCGAAACTTCGCTACCAGCAAAAATCTTCATGCTGGCAACGGCAGCAATCAATGCTCCCACGATGGCGATATACGGTAAGTTTTTGATAATCCGCGACGTGCGTTCTTCAAACACCGAAAGCCCGCTGGCATCGATGTCATTTTCATCACGATGACGCAGGTCGTGAGTTATCGCGATCCCCAGCAGCATCACCATGCCAATAAAGATTTCGATGGATTCCGGATTGAGATGCGGGAAATAGCGCACTACCACCACACGGGTCATCAGCACAACCACGGCGGCGATCAGGCTTTGCTTCCAGCCAAACTGGTAGAAAATCGCCACCAGAGGGAACAGTGCAAAAGCTGAAACCACCGGCGAGCTTAATTCCCCCAGACTGCCTAATACATCCACCGGCAGTGCGGTCAGCAGCTGGTTTACCGGCAACAGGCAGGTGAGGATCAGTACGCCCCAGATCGCGCCAAGACCAAACGCCATCAGGCTGTTTATCGCCAGTACGCCGAGGATATCGGTAGGAAGAAAAAGCAGCCATGCGTTTAGCAGCCCGGTTTTCAGGGTAAAAGAGATCCCCACCGAGGCCACAAAACCAATGCTCAGACCGAAAGCGATACTCCCCGCCTCGCGACGGTTCATATAACCTTCAATCAGTTGCGGCAGGATCGGGCGGATACCGTCATGAAAAACGGCCGCCGAGCGATGCGCCAGAAGCGATGTCATACCGGTCAGGCACGCCACCACGATAATCTGAATATACAGATCCATAGTCGTGCCTTTTATTTCAGATGGTTAATCAGCATCGGAATCGCGTGTTCAACGTGCTCAACGGAAAGCCCAAACGCCACTTTCCCTTCGGCGATCATTTTGGCGATATGCTCGTCTTTCGCTTTGATGCCCGGCTTGGCAATAGTGCAGCTTTTGTTATAACCAATCACCGCAATGGCAATCGACAATGCCGCACCCGCACCGGTATTACACGCGCCAATGTAGTAATCCAGTTGCCCGGATTTCACTTTCATTGCCGCTTCCATGTCGTTGTGAATGAAAACTTCAAAACAGCCTGGAGCCGTCGTTTCAATGGTTTTTTTAATCTGCTCACGCTGTAAGCCTGCAACGCCAATCTTTTTCATGAGTCTGTCCTTATTGGAAAAATTGAGAGGGATTTTCACGTAACATCACATCCACATCGGCCTGGCTGAATCCTGACTGGCGCAGTTGTGGAATAAAGGTGGTAAATAAATAGTCATAGCCATAACCACCGTTGGCTTTTAAATGGGAGCGACGCGTAATATCCATCGACAGCATGACGCGGTTCAGTAATCCACGGTCGCGTAGTGCATGAAGCATCGCAATGCGCTTTTCGTCCGGGTAGTAACTGTTCTTGCCAATGGTGTCGAACTGCACATACGCGCCGAGTTCGATCATCTTCAAAATATTGTCGAGGTTGTCTTTCAGATCGCAGTGCCCGACAGTAACGCGCGAAAGATCAACTCCGTGGGCTTGCAGCAGAGCCAGTTGTTCCAGCCCCATCGTGCTAAATGACGTATGCGTGGAGATCGGGCATCCGGTCTGGTTATGTGCCAACGCGGCAGCAATAAACACTTTCTCTTCCAGCAGCGTAATCTTTCCTTCGCTGGAACCAATCTCCGCGATGATCCCGGCTTTCAGCTCCGTGCCATCGATACCCTGCTCAATTTCATCGACCATCTCCTGCGCCAGTTCCTGCACGCTGCGGGTCGCCACATGTTGCGGGAAAAACGCGTCCTGGTAATAACCGGTACAGGCCACCACGTTGATCCCCGTCTCGCGCATTACATCGAGCATAAATTGCGCATTGCGCCCCATGTAACGGTTGGTCATCTCAATCACATTACGCACACCTTGCGCCATCAGGTCGTTCATCTCCTGACAAATGAACCCATACTGATCAAGGCGGCAATCCAGGTTGTTTTTAAAGCCGGAGAGATCAATATGCAGATGCTCATGGGCCAGGGTGTAACCCGTCGGATCAAAACTCATAGGGTGTCTCCTGCAAACTGGAGGGAGGAAAGAAAAGAGCGACCATTTTGTGGCGGTGGCGCACGGAAAAATTCACACACGGTAGCCCCCACATCAGAAAGCGTGGTGCGCACACCGAGTTGCGTGTGGACCAGCCCTTGCTGATAAACCAGCACTGGCACCACTTCACGGGTATGGTGGCTGTGACCAATGGTCGGATCGTTACCGTGATCCGCCATTACGACCAGGCAATCATCTGGCTGCATCGCCTCAACAAGCCGGGCAAGGTTACGGTCAACGACCTGCAAACGTTCGGCATAACGTGCGACGTCTTCTGCATGACCAGCGAGGTCGGTTTCCTGGATATTGATGCAAATAAACGCCGTCGGATGCGTGTTAAATTCGTCGAGGGTGATATCCATAATCCGCTGGCTATCCACCAGGTTTTGCCAGCTCACGCCATAAGGATTGCTGACGATATCTGCCACCTTACCCACCAGCACGGTTGGCACGCCCGCTTCATACAGTTTTTGCGGCACTTGTACTTTCTCATCGACGCCGTAGCCCATATGCACGACCTGGAAGCCGTTGTCATAAGCGCCAGAGCGCGGCGCATTGATACCAATAAAGCGCCCTTCTTTGCTTTCTGCGGCATCGATAATGCGTTGACTGTCGGTTAACAGGCCGCCAAATGTAATGACCCGACCGACCTGTACCTGCTCACGCACGATACGACCAATTTTGATTGCGTCGTCAAAAGAGATCACAGAGAGGTTGGCGGTGATGTTATAGACCTGGCCTAAATCCGCCTCGAGATTATCGCCAATCGCAACCGCCTGATTGACCCACAGAAATTGCAGATCATCGCCACGGCGCTCCACCTGCCAGCCTGCGGAAACTAATGCCTGCTCAACACGGTCAATCACATCGCGAAAGGGCATCCGCAGCGGCGGTAACGGGCGCGTGCCTAAAATTTCCTGATGCCCCATAAAGGTATCGCCACCTTCATGTTGCAGCTCTGCCACGCCCCAGGTTGCGGAGTCTGACGGCTGCATATCTCCAGGCGCATAACCTAATGCGTTGATTAGCCCCATTTTCTCCAGCATTGGTAGCTGCAAATGCGGCAACTGGCTCAGGATGTGACCACAGGTATTTGCCCCGGCATCCTGCGGACGCACCAACGTGACATCTTTCATTGCCCCTACGCCAAAGCTATCAATCACTAACACCACAAATCGCGCCATTACGCCTCCAGAGGGTTGCCGAGGCTGTCATAACGACCCACAATCTCTGCCGCGCCACGCTGAATACCAGACACCAGCACCACATCGCTACGGGTGACAAAAATCTGCGTGCGAAAACAGAGCACCACTGCACTGCTTACCGGATGCTCACCTGCCAGCGGCAGGGTGTAGTCGATACTGCTGTCATCCACGGCTTTGAGATATGTTTCAGTCACGCTTTGATTCTCTGGCGTAAACACCAGCGCATGTTGCGCATGACCACGACGGTAATAACCGCCGCCGTAGCAGTAGCTGTCGCCACGGAAGTGATGGGAAATTTCGCTCAGCCAAAGCATCGCGATACGTTCAGGCTGGTCTCCCTGCTGGTTTACCGGAATCGTCCCCGTCAGTGCATGACCGGGTTCGGCATGAGTCACACCGTATTCCGCCAGTAATGGCAGCGAAGTGCAGCTGGTCGCTGAAGGCGCGTTCAGTTGCTCAATCGCAATACCAGATTTCGCCAGTTGATCCCGTGCCTGTATCAGCGTGTGAAGATTCGGTGTCGGCAAAACTTTCCCGGCAGCCTCATCCCAAAGCAGGCAAGGGAAATGGGTTAGTCCGGCTAAATGCAGCCCCGGCAGTTTCTTAATTTCAGCAACCACCTCGTGCAGCGAATGCTGTACAAAACCGCTCTCCTGCCCCGGATAGAGAAAATCATCGTCGCTATAAACTTTGAGCAGCACAGACTGAATCCGCCCCGCTTTCACCGCTGCCGCAGAAACCTCCTGCGCTTTGGTAAGGGTAAACACGGTGATGACGTCGGTGCCCTGTTCAACGGCATCAGCGACCTCGTGACAAGGGATTTGTACCAGATGCCCCTGATGCGCCACCGGCAAACCTGCGCGGCGCATCACTCGCGCCTCTTTGTAATCCACCGCCACAATGCCGCTGTAGCCCAGCGCCAGCAGTTTTTCCGCCAGCCACGGATTGCGACCGAACTGTTTGGTCATCAGATACAGCTCAATACCGTAAAGCCGCGCCGTCTCAATCAGCCGCTTACCGTTTTCCAGTACCTGATCCACGTCGACAACCCAACTGTCCGGGGCTATCTTGCCCTGCTGCCACAGGTTTAGTGCGGCAGAAATCAGTGCCGGGTTCTGGCGTTTCAATGCTTCTACAAACATCTTGTTGCCTCACTTCTGTTCCTTGAATCAAATATTCATTTTTTTGAATATTTAAGTTATGCGACGTGGATTTGTTGTGGGCTTCAGACCTCTTCGTTAGCGGCCATCCATAATCCATAAAGGTTGGCCAGCAAATAGCCTTCTTCACACGGGTTAACTTCCAGCGCGAATCTCTGCAATAATACCTGGTGCAACTGCATGATCGCTGGCCAGTGGCTACATTGCGCCAGTTCAGCCAGCAATTCGTCATCCAGTGGCTGGATCTGTTCGCCGCGACGACTGCGCATCAGCGCACTCGCCATATGTATCATTGCCATCGTTCCTTGCTCACTGCGCACTGGTAGATGGCATTCTGTTTCCAGTACTTTGACGACCTGCATCATGCCTTTGCAGATGTCCTTATCGATGACCCCTGCATCGCAAAGCAGGTTGAGTCTGGTTTCCATTTTAGATGCCTTTCGTTTAATAACTGGGTTCCTGTTCCCCACTGACCACTCGCTGTTGATGGGCAAGCAGGGCGTTTTTATCAACAACCGCACGCAGCAATTGTTGCATCGGGTAATCATCGGCTCGCGTCAAAACCACGGCTTCAGTAGCCTGTAAAAATCGCGGATCGTCTGTTAGCGGCGTCGCTTCTAATCCCTGCATGGCCAGTTCGCTTTCCGCTACCACATTCCAGATAACCGCATCGACATCGCCTTTAACAATGCGTTGTAAACTCTCGTGATAAGAGAGATCGACTCGCTCCACATCGCTACTGCCAAAAAAGACATCGGTCATGATCTTCTGATCTGCCGAACGGTTATCCAGCCCCACGCGCTTCACGTTACCTGACTCCCCTTTACGGCAAATCAACTGGTGCTCGCCAACGTAGGTATGCGGCCCCAACTCCAGCGCAAGACATAAGCCTTTTTGCGTGAGATAACTTTCCGCCGCCAGTCGCGAAACTACGGCCATGTCATAGACACCGTTAAGCAAACACTCCACGCGAATATCCGCACCACGCATATGCGCATAGTAAAAAGGAATGCCATCAAACTGAGCTTTTAACCCGCTCGCTAAACCTTCGTACAAGCGGGTATAGGGCAAGGGCATCGCACATACCACATTATTGATATCAACATGGGTCAACAGTGCTTTGTTATCCATCTCTACCAGATAACTGCCATTGCGCCCGCGACGTTCAATCCGAATCGCGCCGCTTGACTCCAGATTTTTTAACGCGGCCTGCGTCAGGCCGACGGACGAACGGCATTCAGTTGCCAGTTCATCTATAGTTTTCAGGCGATTACCACACTTTTCACCTAACAAATAACGAGCCAGCGTCGTGATGACGACGCCTTCTTTTTTGATAAACGTTCGACGCATAATAAATTTTCAATAAAATGAATATTTATATCTTCATGAAAATGAAGATAAGGCGCAACAAAGAGATGTGGAAACGGCGAGATGCTTCACATTTTTTGGGGTTATTGCAAATAAGGACGTAAAAAAACCGGGTTTCCCCGGTTTTTGGTATCAATAGTGAATTACGGCTTCGCCACAAAACCAATCGCTTCGTAAACCGCTTTCAGTGTACGGGAAGCGTGTGCGCTGGCTTTTTCTGCGCCGTCTTTCATCACCTGTTGCAGGAAGGCTTCATCGTTGCGGAAACGGTGATAACGTTCCTGCAATTCAGTCAGCATACCGGAAACCGCTTCAGCTACTTCGCCTTTCAGGTGACCATACATCTTGCCTTCGAACTGTTTTTCCAGTTCCGGGATGCTTTGACCCGTTACCGCAGAAAGGATATCCAGCAGGTTAGAAACGCCCGCCTTGTTCTGCACGTCGTAGCGAACTACCGGCGGCTCGTCGGAGTCAGTGACCGCACGTTTGATTTTCTTCACTACCGATTTCGGATCTTCCAGCAGACCGATAACGTTATTGCGGTTATCGTCAGACTTGGACATCTTCTTGGTCGGCTCCAGCAGCGACATTACGCGCGCGCCAGATTTCGGAATAAACGGCTCCGGTACTTTAAAGATATCGCCATACAGCGCGTTGAAACGCTGGGCGATATCGCGGCTCAGTTCCAGGTGCTGTTTCTGGTCTTCGCCGACCGGCACCAGATTGGTTTGATACAGCAGGATGTCCGCAGCCATCAGCACCGGATAGTCAAACAGACCAGCGTTAATGTTCTCGGCATAACGCGCAGATTTATCTTTAAACTGCGTCATGCGGCTCAGTTCGCCGAAGTAGGTATAGCAGTTCAGTGCCCAGCCTAACTGCGCATGTTCCGGCACGTGGGACTGAACAAAAATAGTGCTTTTCTCAGGATCGATACCGCAAGCCAGGTACAACGCCAGCGTATCCAGCGTCGCTTTACGCAGCTTCTGCGCATCCTGGCGCACGGTGATAGCGTGTTGGTCAACGATGCAGTAAATACAATGGTAATCATCCTGCATGTTTACCCACTGACGCAGCGCACCCATGTAGTTACCAATGGTCAATTCACCTGAAGGCTGTGCGCCACTAAAAACGATGGGCTTAGTCATTTTTCGATTCCTGATTTTCGCTTTGCGGAAGCCCTAATGCGGGCAGAAGGTCATTTATAGAGTGATAAATTACATCAGGCTGGCTGAGATCGATAGCCTCGCCGTAGTTATATCCGTAGGTTAAGCCAACTGAAGGGCAACCGGCTGCTTTTGCTGCCTGAATATCATTGCGAGAGTCGCCGACAAACAGCATCTGTTGCGGGAAAATACCCATCCGTTCAGCCACCAGTAGCAGCGGGTCCGGATGCGGTTTTTTGTTTTGCACATCATCGCCGCCGATAACCACGCTAAAGTATTTGGCAATATCTAAGGCTTCGAGCAGCGGCGCGACGAACGGCGTCGGTTTGTTGGTAACCAGGCCTAGCGGCAGGCCTTTAGCCTGCAACGCGCCCAACGTATCGGCAACGTGTGGGAACAAAAACGTCCCCTCTTCGGCAACCTCGCCATAGTAGCGATCGAACAGTTTACGCAGAATACGTACTTGCTCTTCTGCCGGAATGTCGTCATCAACGGGCGGTTTACCCATCGTTTTACGCAGTGTCGCACGTTCCTGACGCGCCCAGGTCAATGCCCGCTCCATCAGCACATCTGCGCCATTACCAATCCAGGTAATAACACGTTCTTCGCCTGCAACGGGCAACTCCAGCGCATACAGCGCCATATCTACCGCAGCAGCCAGACCGGGAGCACTGTCAACCAACGTACCGTCGAGATCGAAGGCAACGCCGCGAATATCTTCAAACTTATTCATGACTTACCTTTGCCAGTTCACTGCGCATTTCATCAATGACTTTTTTATAGTCTGGCTGGTCGAAAATAGCGGAGCCAGCGACAAACATATCCGCGCCCGCCGCAGCGATTTCGCCAATGTTGTTCACCTTCACGCCACCGTCCACTTCCAGTCGAATGTCGAAGCCAGACTCGTCGATACGACGACGTACTTCGCGCAGTTTATCCAGTGTTTGAGGAATGAAAGACTGACCGCCGAAACCAGGATTGACGGACATCAGCAGGATCACATCCAGTTTGTCCATCACGTAATCCAGATAGCTCAGCGGTGTTGCCGGGTTAAATACCAGCCCCGCTTTACAGCCATTTTCTTTAATCAGTTGCAGCGTGCGGTCAACATGCTCGGAGGCTTCAGGATGAAAGGTAATGATGCTAGCACCTGCGGCAGCGAAATCCGGCACAATGCGATCAACTGGTTTCACCATCAGATGTACGTCGATAGGGGCGGTAATGCCGTAATTACGCAAGGATTTCAGCACCATTGGTCCAATCGTCAGGTTGGGAACATAGTGGTTATCCATGACGTCAAAATGCACGACATCAGCGCCAGCTGCCAGGGCCTTTGCGGTATCTTCACCCAGGCGGGCAAAATCAGCCGACAGAATTGAGGGGGCAATCAAATACTGTTTCATCCGCTTCTCCTTGAGAATTATTTTTTTGCGGGTGAAACGACTCCTGGTTTGTACAAAGCCAGCAGTTCGTCCACCTTTTTACGTGTGCCGCCGTTGCTGCTTATACTGCGTCGAACTTTGACGACATGCAATTTTGCGCGCTGATACCACTCGCGCGTTAGCGCCGTATCATGGTTAGAAATCAGTACCGGGATCTGACGGTTAACCAGACCTTCGGCGATCTCCGCCAGATGCGCTTGTTGTTCAAGCGTAAAACTGTTTGTGTGATACGCCGTAAAGTTGGCGGTCGCAGATAGCGGTGCATAAGGCGGATCGCAATAGACGACGGATGCATCATCTGCGCGCGCCATGCTATCGGCGTAAGACTCACAATAGAAAAAGGCATTCTGCGCTTTTTCAGCAAAGTGATACAACTCAGCTTCCGGGAAATAGGGTTTTTTGTAGCGACCAAACGGCACGTTAAACTCGCCGCGCAGATTGTAACGACACAGACCGTTGTAACCGTAGCGGTTCAAATATAAAAACAGTACCGCCCGGCGGAACGGATCCTGGCTTTTATTGAACTCTTCGCGGAACTGATAGTAAACCTCGGCGCAATTTGTCTCAGGAACAAACAGCTCGCGGGCAGCCTGCACGTACTCATCAGTACGCATCTTCACAATGTTGTAGAGACTGATCAGGTCGCTATTGATATCGGCAAGGATATAACGAGAAAAGTCGGTGTTGAGAAACACCGACCCGGCACCCACAAAAGGTTCAACCAGACATTCACCCTTAGGCAAATGCCGTTTAATATCATCAAGCAGGGGATATTTGCCCCCTGCCCACTTCAAAAAAGCGCGATTTTTCTTCATGCTGACTAACTAATTACACCTTCTCCGGCTGTGGAGAAAGCTCCGACAGCATCCAGCGCTTCAGGCAACTCCCGCAACGATAAACCATTGCGGGAGATAACCTTGATTACTTCAGATCGGCCTGTACCTGACGCAGCGGTTTCGCCCACGGGTTTTTGGCCTGAACATCGGCTGGCAATGTAGATACCGCTTTTTTCGCTTCTTCTTTCGAAGCGTACACGCCAGAAACCAGTACATACCACGGCTGACCATTACGCGTCGTTTCATAGACAACGTAGTTTTTCAGATTCTCTTTCTTCGCCCAACCGTTCAGGTTGTCGTAGTTAGAAGAACTGCTCAGCTGCAGAGTGTAATGGCTGGACGGTGCCGATTTCAACGAACCAACATTACCTGCGGTCTTCGCTCCAGCGGCTGGTGTTGCCGTGGTTTGCGCCGGGGATGCCGTCTGTACTGGAGCCGTAGTCGCCGTCTCTTTTGGTGCTGGCGTTGCGGCTGGCGTAGAAGTCGCAGCCGGTGCCTTCGTGCTCGCCACAGGTGCAGCCGGTTCAGTACGTTTCGGCGTCTGTGCTACCGGCTTCGGTTCCGTTTTCACAGTTGCTTGTGGTTTTTTCGGCTCAATCACCGCCTGCTGACGTGCTGGACGCGTGGTGGTCGGACGTTCAGCGGTTTGCGCTTTCGCCGTATCACGCGATGCGTTGCCATTACGAACTGGCGCTACAGTCGCGGGTTCAGTCGGCAGCGTAGAGTTCACCGCCACATTGTTCAGCTGTTGCTGATTTTGCGGCTGGGTCAGCGCGTTATTCAGGTCACCCTGCACTTCAACACGTTGTTGACCATCCGTTGCCGCCGGGGTTTGCCCCTGAGTCGGCGTAGAAGAAATCGGCGGCAGAGAAACATCCTGCTGGGTATTTTCCGCAGACGTGGTTCCCGGCGCTGGTTGCACACCATTCGCCTGATCGGCCGCATTGCCAGCAAGATCAATACTCTTCTCGCCAGACGCGGTTTGATCGCTGGAAGAGGTCGAGGGGGCTTTTAGCGCAGAACCGATACCGATGATCAACAGCAGCAGAACCAGAATACCGACGCCCATCATCATATACTGACGAGAAGCCGGTTTGCTGGCTGCTTTTTTGCGCTTACGCGGACGACGCTCTACGCGCTCGTCATCCACAGCTTCATCTTCGGAATCATCAATTTCTTCTTCGATTTCCGGTTCCTCATTGCGCTCTTTTTGCGCACGAGTCGGACGGCGATCGTCAGTTTCATCAAGTTCGATATCATCAAAATTGATCTGCGGTTCGCCACGTTCAGTACGTTCTGAACGCTCAGAAGGTTGACGAGAACGACCAGTACGACGATCGCTGGGATCGGGTTTCAGCTCGTCTTCTGGTTTGAATTCATCCATTTAACACCCCACTAAAAGGTTAATGCTTACTACGTTGCAATTAACCTGAAGCTAATAGACCACTTGATAAGCGGCCTGACCTTTCTTGTTGTTACGCTGATTGACAATCGGCAATAGCGTTAAGAACAAGCTCGTGCGATACACCGCCGCGAACTTCACTCTTACCAATTGCCAGCGGAAGAATTAAGCGCATCTCTCCCGCAAGGACTTTCTTGTCACGCAGCATATGCGGTAAATACGCCTGCGCGGACATTTCGCGCGGCCCATTAACCGGTAATCCAGCCCGCGTAAGCAGGGTAATAATACGCTGCGTTTCGGCAGAACTAAACTGCCTGAGACGTTCCGACGTCCGCGCTGCCATCACCATACCCACCGCGACCGCTTCACCGTGCAACCAATTGCCATACCCCATTTCCGCTTCAATAGCATGACCAAAGGTATGCCCCAGATTCAGTAAAGCACGTAAGCCGGATTCGCGCTCGTCGGCGGCAACAACTTCTGCTTTCAGCTCACAACAACGACGAATACAGTACGCCATTGCCGTACCATCCAGACTGAGCAGCGCATCCAGATTATCTTCCAGCCAGTTGAAAAACTCACCGTCAAGAATAATGCCGTATTTGATGACTTCCGCCAGCCCCGAAGCTAACTCTCTCGGGGGAAGCGTTTTCAGACAGTCGAGATCCACCACCACTGATGCTGGCTGATAAAAAGCGCCAATCATATTTTTACCGAGGGGATGGTTGACTGCGGTTTTGCCGCCAACGGAAGAGTCTACCTGTGACAGCAATGTCGTCGGGACTTGAATGAAGCGAACGCCGCGCTGATAGCTCGCCGCTGCAAAACCGGTAAGATCGCCTACTACGCCGCCGCCAAGCGCCACCAGCGTCGTATCGCGACCGTGCGGCTTTTGCAACAACGCCGTAAAAACGGTGTCGAGTACTGCCAGGCTTTTATACTGCTCGCCGTCAGGAAGGATAACGCTATCGACGTTAACACCCGCCTGTTCAAGTACGCCGCGAACCTTATCGAGATACAGAGGAGCCAGGGTTTCGTTGGTGACCAACATCACCTGCTCACCCGATTTCAGCGGTAAGAATGAAGCTGGTTCGTTAAACAAACCAGATGCGATGGTAATTGGGTAACTACGTTCCCCGAGAGTGACGACTATCCTCTCCATAACGCGACATCCACCTTAATTACTGTACCCGCAGACGAGTGTATATAAAGCCAGAATTAGTTGCTTTCCAGCATGTGAATAATCTGGTTTGCGACCACTTTGGCGCTTTGATCATCAGTACGAATGGTCACGTCGGCAATCTCTTCATACAGCGGATTGCGTTCATTAGCCAATGCTTCCAGAACTTCACGCGGCGGTGTTTCAACGTGCAGCAACGGGCGTTTTTTATCACGCTGCGTGCGCGCAAGTTGCTTTTCGATGGTCGTTTCAAGATAAACGACAACGCCACGTGCGGAAAGACGGTTACGCGTTTCGCGGGATTTCACAGAGCCGCCGCCAGTAGCCAGCACAATACCCTGTTTCTCGGTCAACTCATTGATGACCTTTTCTTCGCGATCGCGGAAGCCTTCTTCGCCTTCTAAATCGAAAACCCAGCCCACATCAGCTCCGGTTCGTTTCTCAATCTCTTGATCGGAATCGTAAAATTCCATATTGAGTTGTTGAGCTAACTGGCGCCCAATAGTGCTTTTTCCGGCACCCATAGGCCCAACCAGAAAGATATTGCGTTTCTCTGCCATTTTTTCGGTACTACTAAGACTATTCGTTAATGATAAACCCGCTTCGCTCAGAGAGCGCCGCAGGACATGAACTGAAACCTCATAAGATATTGCGAGAGTCAGACTGAAAATTATCTCAATACTCCAGCGGGTTTGGCAACTGAATAAATTGCCCATCCCTCTGCATATCTGGTCGCTGCAGGTGCACTGCCTTGCTATCACCGCTCTGGCGATAAATCACCGGGTAAGATTAGCCTAAAAAAGACAGCAAAATGCCGCGTGAAAGATAAATCACCATCATAAAACGCAGGTAACAAAGAGCACCGACTCTCAAATCGGTACTCCTTGTATGCTAAATACCTGCGCGCGTCAAATAGATGAAACATGTTCAGCATGAAAACATCGCCGTTTTCGCGGTAGTTTACTCACTGGAAACCAACCGTGGCGTGATAAATACCACTAACTCGCGTCGTTCATCTTCTTTTCCGTCATGACGAAATAATTGCCCGAACCAGGGGATGTCGCCCAACAGCGGTACGCTATCCTGACCCGATTTATTTTTACGGGTAAAAATGCCACCCAGTGCCAGCGTTTCTCCGCTTTTTACCTCAACTTGCGTTTCGATCTCCTGCTTATCAATCGCCAGCACTTCGCCATCAGCTTGTTGTAGCACCTGCCCCGGAACGTTCTGGCTGATGTGTAATTTCAGTCGGATGCGACCTTTTTGTAATACCGTGGGCGTGACCTCCATTCCCAGCACGGCCTCTTTAAATTCCACCGACGTCGCGCCGCTTTCACCACTGGAAACCTGATACGGGATCTCGCTCCCCTGTTTAATGCTGGCAGGCTGGAGATGTGAGGCCAGCAGACGCGGGCTGGCGATAATATCCAGTTGCTGTTTTTGTTCGAGCGCGGAAAGCTCCAGATCTAGTAAACGCCCGCTGATGCGCCCAATGTTAAAACCGATATGCGTTGTCGCCGTCGCTACGGAGAGATCGCTACCGAGCGTGGTCACTTGCCCAACGCCGCCAGTTTGTTGCGCATCGGCCAGCGTCCATTTCACCCCCAATTCCCGCAAACTTTTTTCATTAATGGTGACAATGTGCGCCGACAGTTCAACCTGCCCGACCGGCAAATCCATTTGCGCTACCCATTGTTCCAGCGCACTTAACGCCGTTTTGTTATCACGCAGCAAAAGGCGATTAGTGCGTTTATCGACAGTCATACTGCCTTTGGCGCTAAGTAGCTTCTCCCCTGCTTTCGCCAGCTCTCCGGCGTCGGCGTATTGCAGAGTAATATTGCGATTTTCCAGCGGCAGATTTGCCTGCACCCGCGCCTGTTCAGCCTCCTGACGGGCGATATTGTCATTCTGCCAGGCAACAGAATGCACTGAAAGAATGTTGCCTTCCTGGCGCGTTATCAGCCCGGCGCTTTTCACTACGGTTTGTAGTGCCTGTTTCCAGGGAACGTCAGTGAGATGTAACGACACCGTACCGCTGACATCTGGCGAAACCACCAGGTTTAACTTCTCCTGTTCAGCCAGCGCCTGCAATACCTGAGCCACCGGAACGTCATCCACCATCAGCGTCACTTTTTGCGGCTTTGCCGCCTGTACGCTGGGTATCATCATCAACAGTAGTGCGGCTATCCATTGCTTCATTTTTATCTCCTTGCCGTTGCCACAACCACTGTGGCGGTTCGCAGTTTTTTCCAGTTCCCAGCGTTAATGTTTCTGGCGTCAGTTGTAAAATTGTCCAGCCATTCTCCAGCACATCGTTTTGCTCCACCCGTCGCCATTTTTTTTGCCCATCTTTTATTACGCCAATAACGCGCTCGCCTCGCCCTACCATCCCCTGATAACGCCACTGGGTGAGTTCGCTTACCCGGCATAGATCTTCCGGCGGCTTAAAAGGGTCGCGCATACCGGTTAAAAGGCACAAGGCAATGCCTACCAACAACCCGCGTTTAACCCTCATGCGGCATCTCCAGTTGTAGCGTGAACAAAAGATCGCCACCTTCCACGCTTAACAAAAAACGGCTCACGCTGACGTTGCGCTCTGCCAGTCGTGTAAATGCCGACGGCACAGCTTCCCAGAACGTTTTCAACGCCAACTCGCCTCCCTGAGCGGATGGATGCCAGTAAAGCAGTTGCGCGCCGGGCAACTGAAAATCCAGTGGCGAAAAGGGCAACGTCTTTTCTTCAATGATGGGAGTGGTGTCTACCAGGCGATAAAGTGCAGTCCATTGCTGGTGATTACTTGCCCGCAGTCGAATTAATGCGTCACTCTCTTCATGGTGTGTCGATGAAAGAAAAATGAGCGTAGCTAACATCAGCAACCAGACTGCCCAGCAAAACTGGCGTATACGGAGTGATGTAGCGAACCACCAGTCAAAGAGCATGTCCATCGCTAACCGTCCTTGTTAACTGATACTCAAATTGCCAGCGACCTTGAGCATCCTGCTGCGTGGCCCCCCTCTGATTGAGCTGAAAAGAAGCATCCTGGCGGAGTGCTTTTTCCAGTGCGTTTAGCGCAGTAATGTTCGTCGCAAGTCCCTTTACCTCCAACGTTCCTTGCTGCCAGCTTATCGTTGTCAGCCAGGCCTGTTCGGGAAAAAGTGCCGCCAGTGACTCCAGCGCAGATTGCCAGTCGCGGGTAAATTGTCGCTGGCGCTGACGTTGCAAACGCTGTTCGCGTAATTGTTGGCGTTCCAGCAAACGGGGTTTACTGGTTTGTAGGGTGCTGGCGCGTTGTTGTTCCGCCTGAAGCAAAACAGCGTCAACGCGTACTTCAGCGTTGGTTGTCAAACGCAGCATTAGCGTTATCCCGACAACCAGCAGCAGAGGAGCAACGAACATCAGCAACCAGAAGCGAAGAAAGGCCGTCCGGCGTTGCTCTCGCCATGGCAAAAAATTGATTGGCGGATTCATCAGCACCCCTCCCCAAGCGCCAGCCCCAGCGCGATAGCGAAATCTCCACCTGGCGGCGGTAGCGGCGGCTGACGCACAGAAACCGCATTCCAGGGGTCAAATCCGCCTTCACCGCATATCGCGAGACTTTCAGAATTAATGGCTAACGTCGCGGCCAGTTCATTCGCGCTTGTCATCCCTGCCGCCAGTTTGCGCCCCCAGCTATAACGTGTCGCCCATAGCCACTGTTCGTTATCACGCCAGGCCAGACATTGCTGATGAGAAGGTAAAAAAGGCAGGAATCGCTGCAAAGCGCAGGCGTCTGGGGTAATCGCACTAACGTGAATACGCAATCTTTCTGCCAGGCTAAGCAGCGTTGCCAGCTCTTTGCTTTGCGCAGCGGTCACGTTATAGGCGGGACTTAGCGAATCTTCGCTGTAATCAAAGCGCAGGGAGTCCGGTTCCATATCCAGCTCGCGAGCCATCGTACCTGTCAACCAGGCCATTTGCTCCCGTTCGCCCAGGGACATTGCCGGACGCGGAAATGCCCTTTGTAACGTTCGGCTAGCGGGAAATGCCAACATAATGTGATGACGGTGTGGCAGTTCACGACTCCACGGTAACAACGTTTTAGTCAGCCGTTCCGCGTCAATAATGCGCCCATCTTTGATAATGTCGGTCGCCAGCGGCAAACGCCACCAGCGTTGCAAAAAGCATTCTTTCGCGCCACGCACGATAGCAACCGCCACCGCTTCTTGCTGTTGTAAATGCAAACCAATTTGCCAGGTCTTAAATGCCATTGTGATGATCTCCTTATCCCCCGTCACTCTGACGGGTATATCAATGCGTCTGGCTTGCCTTTATACTACCGCGCGTTTGTTTATAAACTGCCCAAATGAAACTAAATGGGAAATTTCCAGTGAAGTTCGTAAAGTATTTATTGATCCTTGCAGTCTGTTGCATTCTGCTGGGAGCAGGCTCGATTTATGGCCTCTACCGCTACATCGAGCCACAACTGCCGGATGTGGCGACATTAAAAGATGTACGCCTGCAAATTCCGATGCAGATTTACAGCGCCGATGGCGAGCTAATTGCTCAATACGGTGAAAAACGTCGTATTCCGGTTACGTTGGATCAAATCCCGCCGGAAATGGTGAAAGCCTTTATTGCGACGGAAGATAGCCGCTTCTACGAGCATCACGGCGTTGACCCTGTGGGGATCTTCCGTGCGGCAAGCGTGGCGCTGTTCTCCGGTCACGCATCGCAAGGGGCGAGCACCATTACCCAACAACTGGCGAGAAACTTCTTCCTGAGTCCAGAACGCACGCTAATGCGTAAAATTAAGGAAGTCTTCCTCGCGATTCGTATTGAACAGTTGCTGACGAAAGACGAGATCCTCGAGCTTTATCTGAACAAGATTTATCTCGGTTACCGCGCCTATGGTGTCGGTGCTGCGGCACAAGTCTATTTCGGTAAAACCGTCGACCAATTGACGTTGAACGAAATGGCGGTGATTGCCGGGCTGCCTAAAGCCCCTTCCACCTTCAACCCGCTCTATTCAATGGATCGAGCCGTCGCGCGGCGTAACGTCGTGCTGTCGCGAATGCTGGACGAAGGGTATATCACCCAACAGCAGCTTGATGAGACACGCACCGAAGCGATTAACGCCAACTATCACGCACCGGAGATCGCCTTCTCAGCGCCGTATCTCACCGAAATGGTACGTCAGGAGATGTATAACCGTTACGGCGAAAACGCTTATGAAGACGGCTATCGCATTTACACGACCATTACCCGCAAAGTGCAGCAGGCCGCACAGCAAGCCGTGCGTAATAACGTACTGGACTACGACATGCGTCACGGCTATCGCGGCCCGGCCAATGTGCTGTGGAAAGTAGGTGAATCAGCGTGGGATGACAAAAAGATTACCGATACGCTGAAGGCGCTGCCAACCTATGGTCCGCTGCTACCTGCCGCTGTTACCCGCGCCAACCCGCAGGAAGCGACAGCAATGTTGGCGGACGGAACATCTGTGACGCTGCGTATGGAAGGGATTCGCTGGGCACGGCCTTATCGTTCCGATACTCAGCAGGGACCGACGCCGCGTAAAGTGACCGATGTTGTGCAAACAGGCCAGCAAATCTGGGTTCGCCAGGTGGGCGATGACTGGTGGCTGGCACAGGTGCCGGAAGTGAACTCGGCGCTGGTATCGATCAATCCACAAAACGGTGCGGTTATGGCGTTAGTCGGTGGCTTTGACTTCAACCAAAGCAAATTTAACCGCGCTACCCAGGCACTGCGTCAGGTTGGTTCGAATATCAAGCCGTTCCTCTACACCGCTGCGATGGATAAAGGGCTGACGCTGGCAAGTATGCTGAACGATGTGCCAATTTCCCGCTGGGATGCAGGCGCGGGTTCTGACTGGCAGCCGAAAAACTCACCGCCGCAGTACGCCGGTCCAATCCGTTTACGTCAAGGGCTGGGACAGTCGAAAAACGTGGTAATGGTACGTGCGATGCGAGCGATGGGCGTGGACTATGCCGCAGAGTATTTGCAACGCTTCGGCTTCCCGGCACAAAACATTGTCCACACTGAGTCACTGGCACTGGGTTCCGCTTCCTTCACGCCGTTGCAGGTGGCGCGCGGGTACGCAGTGATGGCTAATGGTGGCTTCCTGGTCGACCCCTGGTTTATCAGCAAAATTGAAAACGACCAGGGCGGCGTGATTTTCGAAGCGAAACCGAAAGTAGCCTGCCCGGAATGTGATATTCCGGTGATTTACGGTGATACGCAAAAATCGAACGTGCTGGAAAACAGCGACGTTGAAGACGTGGCTATCTCTCGCGAACAGCAGAATGTTTCTGTTCCGATGCCGCAGCTGGAGCAGGCTAATCAGGCATTAGTAGCAAAAACTGGCGCGCCAGAATACGCTCCACACGTCATCAGCACACCGCTGGCATTCCTGATTAAGAGCGCCCTGAACACCAATATCTTTGGTGAACCTGGCTGGCAAGGCACCGGCTGGCGCGCAGGTCGTGATTTGCAACGTCATGATATCGGCGGGAAAACCGGGACGACCAACAGTTCGAAAGATGCGTGGTTTTCGGGTTACGGTCCGGGCGTTGTGACCTCGGTATGGATTGGCTTTGACGATCACCGTCGTAATCTCGGTCACACCACGGCTTCCGGGGCGATTAAAGATCAGATCTCCGGTTACGAAGGCGGTGCAAAGAGCGCCCAGCCAGCATGGGACGCTTATATGAAAGCCGTTCTGGAAGGTGTACCGGAACAACCGCTGACGCCGCCGCCAGGTATTGTGACGGTGAATATTGATCGCAGCACCGGGCAACTGGCCAACGGTGGTAACAGCCGCGAAGAGTATTTCATCGAAGGTACGCAGCCTACACAGCAGGCGGTGCGCGAGGTAGGGACAACCATTATCGATAATGGTGAGGCTCAGGAGTTGTTCTGATTAAAAAGGCGCTTCGGCGCCTTTTCAGTTTGCAGACAAAGTGCGCGTTGTTCATGCTGGATGCGGCATGAACGCCTTATCCAGCCAACAAAATCGTCGAAACTCAATACATTGCAGGAACCACGTAGGCCTGATAAGCGTAGCGCATCAGGCAAGCTCCACGTATTTACAATCGTCCCTGCCCCTTCAACCACTCGCGCACCAGGAACAACGCGCTGACATTACGTGCTTCATTGAAGTCAGGATCTTCGAGCAAATCCATCATATGCGTCAGCGGCCAGCGCACCTGCGGTAGTGGCTCTGGTTCGTCGCCTTCCAGCGATTCAGGGTAAAGATCCTGCGCCACCACGATATTCATTTTGCTGGAGAAGTAAGACGGTGCCATGCTGAGTTTCTTCAAAAAAGTCAGATCCCTTGCGCCAAATCCCACTTCTTCTTTGAGTTCGCGGTTTGCCGCTTCATAGACACTTTCACCAGGGTCAATTAACCCTTTCGAAAATCCTAACTCGTAGGATTCGGTTCCCACTGCGTATTCGCGGATCAAAATCAGGTGATCGTCCACAATTGGCACAATCATCACGGCTTCCCGGTTGGTTGGACGCATTCGTTCATAAACACGCCGCACGCCGTTGCTGAACTCCAGATCCACGCTTTCGATGGTAAACAATCGGGAACGGGCTACAGTTTCAACATTCAGAATGGTGGGTTTTTGTAATGATTTGCTCATCGTGGAATCTATGCTGTGAAATCAGCAGTTATTGTGCGATATCGGACACGCATTCGGCAATGTGAATTGCATGTTATTTACATTTACGTAACTTAATAAATAATCATTCTCAAATCAAATTAAAAGTCAATAGGTTGAAATAACTCCAGGAATTTGCTGATATTCCGCCCTCAGAGGGTTTGCTATGATCACCGGTCACTGGGATGCGCTTAATGATGCTCAAGTTCAACTCCACGCTTGCCGATAGCCAACCGCAGAATCCTATATTGTGTCCAGGATGCGACTAATCACACCTGACAAATTAAGTAAGATGGGGAAAGCATGAGCACCATTGTGATTTTTTTAGCTGCTTTGCTGGCCTGCTCACTACTTGCGGGATGGCTGATAAAGGTGCGCTCCAGACGGCGTCAACTGCCCTGGACTAACGCCTTCGCTGATGCGCAAACGCGCAAACTCATGCCTGAAGAACGTAGCGCCGTTGAAAATTATCTCGACAGCCTGACGCAGGTTTTGCAGGTTCCTGGCCCGACGGGTGCCAGCGCAGCCCCCGTTTCACTGACGCTGAACGCTGAAAGCAACAACGTCATGATGCTGACACACGCCATCACGCGTTATGGCATTTCGACCGACGATCCTAACAAATGGCGTTATTATCTCGATTCGGTGGAAGTCCACCTGCCCCCGTTCTGGGAGCAGTACATCAACGATGAAAATAGCGTTGAACTGATCCATACCGATTCGCTGCCGCTGGTTATTTCTCTCAACGGTCATACGCTGCAAGAGTACATGCAGGAAACTCGCGGCTATGCGTTACAGCCTGTCCCGTCAACGCAGGCGTCGATTCGCGGTGAAGAAAGCGAGCAAATCGAACTGCTCAATATTCGCAAAGAAACGCATGAAGAGTATGCGCTTAGTCGCCCGCGTGGGCTACGCGAAGCGTTGCTGATTGTCGCCTCTTTCCTGATGTTCTTTTTCTGCCTGATTACCCCGGATGTATTTGTCCCGTGGCTGGCTGGCGGCGCGTTACTGCTGCTGGGAGCTGGTCTGTGGGGGCTATTTGCGCCACCAGCAAAATCATCCCTGCGGGAGATCCACTGTCTGCGTGGTACGCCACGTCGTTGGGGATTGTTTGGCGAAAACGATCAGGAACAGATCAACAATATTTCGCTCGGTATTATCGACCTGGTCTATCCCGCACACTGGCAGCCTTATATTGCGCAGGATCTGGGGCAGCAAACGGATATCGATATCTATCTTGATCGGCACGTGGTACGTCAGGGACGCTATCTTTCACTGCATGACGAAGTTAAAAACTTCCCGCTGCAACACTGGCTACGCAGTACGATTATCGCAGTGGGTTCGCTGCTGGTGCTGTTTATGCTGCTGTTCTGGGTTCCACTGGATATGCCGCTGAAATTCACCCTCTCGTGGATGAAAGGTGCGCAGACCATTGAAGCCACCAGCGTTAAACAACTGGCAGATGCCGGAGTACGTGTAGGCGATACCTTACGTCTTAGCGGTACAGGGATGTGTAATATCCGCACGTCAGGCACCTGGAGCGCGAAAACCAATTCACCGTTTTTACCATTTGACTGCTCGCAGATCATCTGGAATGACGCCCGTTCATTGCCATTACCAGAATCTGAGCTGGTCAACAAGACCACGGCACTGACCGAGGCAGTAAACCGCCAGTTGCACCCGAAACCGGATGATGAATCTCGCGTCAGCGCCACATTGCGTTCAGCAATTCAGAAATCCGGCATGGTACTGCTTGATGACTTTGGCGACATCGTGCTGAAAACCGCCGATCTCTGTGCCGCCAAAGATGATTGTGTTCGGTTGAAAAATGCGCTGGTGAATCTCGGCAACAGTAAGGACTGGGACGCACTGGTAAAACGCGCTAACGCTGGAAAACTCGACGGCGTGAATGTGTTACTCCGCCCGGTGAGCGCAGAATCACTCGATAACCTGGTGGAAACCTCCACAGCACCATTCATTACTCATGAAACGGCGCGAGCGGCGCAATCACTGAATAGCCCGGCACCGGGAGGATTCCTGATTGTCAGCGACGAAGGCAGCGATTTTGTTGATCAGCCCTGGCCTTCGGCATCACTTTACGACTACCCGCCGCAAGAACAGTGGAACGCTTTCCAGAAACTGGCGCAAATGCTGATGCATACGCCGTTTAACGCCGAAGGTATCGTCACCAATATTTTTACCGATGCCAACGGTACGCAGCATATCGGCTTGCACCCCATCCCGGATCGCTCCGACCTGTGGCGCTATCTGGGCACGACATTGCTGTTGCTGACGATGCTGGGCAGTGCCATCTATAATGGCGTACAGGCCTGGCGTCGTTATCACCGTCATCGTACTCGCATGATGGAAATTCAGGCCTATTATGAAAGCTGCCTGAATCCACAACTGATCACCCCTTCAGAAAGCCTTATCGAATAACACGTTTGCGCGGCAGGTTATGCTACCCTGTCGCGCAAATTGCTTCACTCTGGAGATTTCCCTCATGCATATCAACATTGCCTGGCAGGACGTAGATACCGTTCTGCTGGATATGGACGGCACGTTGCTCGACCTCGCCTTCGATAACTATTTCTGGCAAACGCTGGTGCCTGAAACCTGGGGCGCGAAAAACGGGGTCACGCCACAGGAAGCGATGGAATATATGCGCCAGCAATATCACGACGTGCAGCATACGCTAAACTGGTACTGTCTTGATTACTGGAGTGAGCAACTGGGTCTGGATATCTGTGCGATGACCACCGAGATGGGACCGCGCGCCGTACTGCGTGAAGATACCATTCCGTTTCTTGAGGCACTTAAAGCCAGCGGTAAGCAGCGAATTTTGCTCACCAACGCGCATCCGCATAACCTGGCGGTAAAACTTGAGCATACCGGTCTCGACGCGCACCTTGATTTATTACTTTCCACCCACACATTTGGTTATCCGAAAGAGGATCAGCGGTTATGGAATGCGGTGGCCGAAGCTACGGGTCTGAAAGCTGAAAGAACGCTGTTTATCGATGACAGCGAAGCGATTCTCGATGCTGCCGCGCAATTTGGTATTCGTTACTGCCTCGGCGTCACTAATCCCGACTCAGGGATTGCTGAAAAACAGTATCAGCGCCATCCGTCACTGAATGACTACCGCCGCCTGATCCCCTCGCTAATGTGAAGGAGACGCCATGAAAGAAAAACCTGCTGTTGAGGTTCGACTGGATAAATGGCTATGGGCCGCCCGTTTTTACAAAACCCGCGCGCTGGCTCGTGAAATGATCGAAGGCGGTAAGGTGCATTACAACGGGCAGCGCAGCAAGCCGAGTAAAGTCGTCGAACTGAATGCCACGCTCACTCTGCGCCAGGGAAATGACGAGCGAACGGTAATCGTGAAGGCGATTACTGAACAGCGTCGCCCCGCCAGCGAGGCAGCCTTGCTGTATGAAGAGACTGCACAAAGTGTAGAGAAACGCGAAAAAATGGCGCTGGCACGTAAACTTAATGCCTTAACCATGCCGCACCCGGACCGACGCCCGGACAAAAAAGAGCGCCGCGACCTGTTACGATTTAAACACGGCGACAGTGAATAACTGTCACCTGCAAGAGAGATGATTATGCCGCAACATGACCAATTACATCGTTATCTGTTTGAAAACTTTGCCGTTCGCGGCGAACTGGTAACCGTTTCGGAAACCCTGCAACAGATCCTTGAGAATCACGATTACCCGCAGCCCGTTAAAAACGTGCTGGCAGAACTGCTGGTTGCGACCAGCCTGTTAACCGCTACGCTGAAGTTTGATGGTGATATCACCGTACAGCTGCAAGGCGACGGCCCGATGAATCTGGCGGTTATTAACGGTAACAACAACCAGCAGATGCGTGGCGTGGCGCGCGTACAGGGCGAAATTCCGGAAAATGCTGACCTGAAAACGCTGGTTGGCAATGGTTACGTGGTGATCACCATTACCCCGAGCGAAGGTGAACGCTATCAGGGCGTGGTTGGTCTGGAAGGTGATACCCTGGCGGCCTGCCTGGAAGATTACTTTATGCGTTCTGAACAGCTGCCGACGCGCCTGTTTATTCGCACCGGCGACGTAGATGGCAAACCGGCTGCGGGCGGTATGTTGTTGCAGGTAATGCCTGCGCAAAATGCCCAGCAGGACGACTTCGACCATCTGGCGACGCTAACCGAAACCATCAAAACCGAAGAACTGCTGACCTTACCGGCAAACGAAGTGTTGTGGCGTTTGTATCACGAAGAAGAGGTGACGGTTTACGATCCGCAGGATGTTGAGTTCAAATGCACCTGCTCGCGTGAACGTTGCGCCGATGCGCTGAAAACGCTGCCGGATGAAGAAGTGGATAGCATCCTGGCGGAAGATGGCGAAATTGACATGCATTGTGATTACTGCGGTAACCACTATCTGTTCAATGCGATGGATATTGCCGAGATCCGCAACAATGCATCGCCGGCAGATCCGCAGGTTCATTAATTAGTTTTTCCGGCGGAGATAACTCTGCCGGATTTCATGACGCAATTGCCTGATGCGTTGCGCTTATCAGGCCGACGGTATAAATCGCAAGTTATTGTAGGTCAGCTAAAGCGCCGCATCCGGCAAAAATCAGATACGCGTTGTCATTCATTCAGATTCAAATCCAGCGTTTCACCATCCACCGTAAGATTGCGCCACGTTTTAGGCTTCGTCCCCAGTTTTCCTTCCTTCGCGGCAGTGAGTAATTTCTCTTTCGTTATTTCACGCGGAAGTAAACTCATCGCAAGCTCTTGCCATTCTTTCTTGTCAGGATCAAAGCCATAAACAACATATCTTTCATCATTAAAAGCGAAAAGGATCCTCTCTGCCCTGCCATCACTATTCAGATCTTGCTCGACCAGTACGCAGGCGTCTTTTTCAATACAGGTCATCACGTTATAGCGTTCTTTGATTAAGGCCGACCAGAATGTCGCATCCGGTTTACCTGAACCTGGGGCAATTAACACATTATCGGCTAATGCTTTTTCCGATACCTGCTGAAGATGTTGCTCCCCATCAAACGCCATTAGCAGATTCCATGCGCGTTTCGGGTCTTTCATATACTCGGCATCGCTTTTCAGTGACTCAAGCGCCGCACGTCCATAACGACCGCTCTGCTCGAGCATGTAGATACTTACTTGGTCTGGCGTGTTTTTGCCGCTCTGATAACGCGCCATATGACTGTTCACGCTAATACGCATACTGTCCAGCATCGGCGAATTAAGAAGCACCAGAATCGCCAGCACCAGCAACGAAACCGCAAGATTCACCTTGCCCTGAAGAACAAGGGGATTTTGCCCTTTACGCCAGACAATACTGACAAAATATCCCAGCGACCAAACCAGTAACACCACCACAACCAACACACCATGCAAGCGTTCCGTAGTCCAGCCGTACTGAGCGACCCGCAGCCATAACGCCCAGGCGGCGACTAACACATACAATGGGGCGACCAGCAGAGCGGTTTTAATCAGGCAACGCAACGGACCAGTCCAGGGAAGTGACGCTTTTTGCGGATCACGGACAATAGCCATTAAGATCAATTGCAAAAAGGCCAGCGTCAAAAGCAACCCGGCAGCGGAGATGTGGCGAGAAATCGCGCTCAGGCCCGTAAACGGCAGGGTGATAATAAACATCAGGGTTAGCAATGATACTAACGGCAGCAACCCCGTGGCGATTAACGTGAACAACTTTTGAATGGAGTCGATTAAACGAGACTGTGTCCGCGCAAGGATCACCGCCAGTGCGGTAACCAGACCTGACGTAAGATAAATAAACCAGTCGGTTGTAAAAAAGAGCGTTTTAAAAAACGTGATGCCAACGAGTTTAAATAACTCACTCCACAGTAAAAGCACCAGCCACGTCAGGCCATTGGCGATAAAAATCACCAATAATATAAGTACATTATGCCATACCGACTGGTAAAAATAGCTATAGCGGGTATTGTCATTACGCTCACGCAGACTCTGTTGTATCCACGGCAGCAACATCATTCCCATCAGCAGCAGATAACACCCAAAATCCCAAAGCGCCTTTTCCGCTCTCCAGGGACTCATGCCATCAATTTGCCACTTCAGCCAGCCGCTCATCCCGAGAGTGGCAATCAACACTATCGCCAGCCATCCCCAAAGTCGCTTCTGTTTGAAGGACACTACAGAAAATAACAAAACGGATGAAAGCGCCACGGTCGCAGGTACGCCATAAACTATCCAACTGTTATTTTTACTGGCAAGCCAGGAGACCAGCAGGTAGCAAACTAATCCCTGGAGTAATCCGGTAGCAACCATTCCCCTGCGTGTCGCGGGTGAAAGCTCAACGTTTTCCATGTTGGTTATCCAGAATCAAAAGGAGAGGTAATTATCGCATCCAGGCAGGACTAATTTGCTTTTTTCAGAAAGTAATCAAAAAAAGTTAGCGTGGTGAATCGATACTTTACTCATTGAATTTGCATCAATTTCACTCAGGAATGCGATTACACTCACAACATTCTCGCCATATAAACTAAGTTTTAACCTTTTAGGAACATTTTCCACACCTAAAATGCTATTTCTGCGATAATACCAACCGTTTCGTGACAGGAATCACGGAGTTTTGTCAAATATGAATTTCTCCAGATACGTAAATCTATGAGCCTTGTCGCGGTTAACACCCCCAAAAAGACTTTACTATTCAGGCAATACATATTGGCTAAGGAGCAGTGAAATGCGCGTTAACAATGGTTTGACCCCGCAAGAACTCGAGGCTTATGGTATCAGTGACGTACATGATATCGTTTACAACCCAAGCTACGACCTGCTGTATCAGGAAGAGCTCGATCCGAGCCTGACTGGTTATGAGCGCGGGGTGTTAACTAATCTGGGCGCCGTTGCCGTCGATACCGGAATCTTCACCGGTCGTTCACCAAAAGATAAGTATATCGTCCGTGACGATACCACTCGCGATACCTTCTGGTGGGCAGACAAAGGCAAAGGTAAGAACGACAACAAACCTCTCTCCCCTGAAACCTGGCAGCATCTGAAAGGCCTGGTGACCAAACAGCTTTCCGGCAAACGTCTGTTTGTCGTTGACGCTTTCTGTGGTGCTAACCCGGACACGCGTCTTTCCGTCCGGTTCATCACCGAAGTGGCCTGGCAGGCGCATTTCGTCAAAAACATGTTTATTCGCCCAAGCGATGAAGAGCTGGCAGGTTTCAAACCAGACTTTATCGTCATGAACGGCGCGAAGTGCACCAACCCGCAGTGGAAAGAACAGGGCCTGAACTCTGAAAACTTCGTCGCGTTTAACCTGACTGAACGTATGCAGCTGATTGGCGGCACCTGGTACGGCGGCGAAATGAAGAAAGGGATGTTCTCGATGATGAACTACCTGCTGCCGCTGAAAGGCATTGCCTCCATGCACTGCTCCGCCAACGTTGGCGAGAAAGGTGATGTTGCGGTGTTCTTCGGCCTTTCCGGCACGGGTAAAACCACCCTTTCCACCGACCCGAAACGTCGCCTGATTGGCGATGACGAGCACGGCTGGGATGATGACGGCGTGTTTAACTTCGAAGGCGGCTGCTACGCGAAAACCATCAAGCTGTCAAAAGAAGCAGAACCTGAAATCTACAACGCCATCCGTCGCGATGCGCTGCTGGAAAACGTCACCGTGCGTGAAGATGGTACTATCGACTTTGATGATGGTTCAAAAACCGAGAACACTCGCGTTTCTTATCCGATCTATCACATCGAAAATATCGTTAAGCCGGTCTCCAAAGCAGGCCACGCAACTAAAGTTATCTTCCTGACCGCAGACGCCTTTGGTGTGCTGCCGCCGGTTTCTCGTCTGACTGCCGATCAAACCCAGTACCACTTCCTCTCTGGCTTCACCGCCAAACTGGCCGGTACTGAACGCGGCATCACCGAACCGACGCCAACCTTCTCCGCCTGCTTCGGCGCGGCGTTCCTGTCGCTGCACCCGACGCAGTACGCAGAAGTGCTGGTGAAACGTATGCAGGCAGCGGGCGCGCAGGCGTATCTGGTTAACACCGGCTGGAACGGCACTGGCAAACGTATCTCGATTAAAGATACCCGCGCCATTATCGACGCTATTCTGAATGGTTCGCTGGATAACGCAGAAACCTTCACTCTGCCAATGTTTAACCTGGCGATCCCGACCGAACTGCCAGGCGTTGACACGAAAATCCTCGATCCGCGTAATACCTACGCTTCTCCGGAACAGTGGCAGGAAAAAGCTGAAACGCTGGCGAAACTGTTTATCGACAACTTCGATAAATATACCGACACCCCTGCGGGTGCTGCGCTGGTAGCGGCTGGTCCGAAGCTGTAATGGTTTGAAGCTGGAGAATATCTATCCAGTATCTTATAGAAAGCAAAACGGGAGGCACCTTCGCCTCCCGTTTTATTTACCCTTCTTTTGTCGCACCCTGCGCCCGCGTTACCGGCAATGGCAGCCAGGCGCGAATGGAAAGCCCGCCCCGCTCGCTGGTGCCAAGTTCCAGCATCCCGTTATGGTTATCGATAATCCGCTGCACAATCGCCAGCCCTAAGCCAGTGCCACTGATAGTGCGCGCGCTGTCACCACGGACAAACGGCTGGAATAGGTGCTTACGCTGCTCCGGTTCAATACCTGGGCCGTCATCTTCCACCTGGAACCAGGCGCGATTCGGCTCCGTGCCGCTGCTGACTTTGATCCAGCCATTGCCGTAACGGGCGGCGTTGACCACCATATTCGCCACCGCGCGTTTGATTGACAGCGGGTGCATTTTCACTTCAATGCTGCCCGGCTCAAGCGCGGTATCAATTTCCCGCTCATAGCCACTTTCGGCGGCAATCACCTCACCAAGCACAGCGTTAAGATCCGCCAACTCCATCGGCATCTCCTGCCCGGTGCGCAGGTAGTCGATAAACTGCTCAATGATGGCGTTGCACTCTTCGATATCTTTATTGATCGATTCTGCCAGATAGCTATCCTGCTCGCTCATCATCTCGGTCGCCAGGCGAATACGCGTCAGCGGCGTGCGCAGGTCATGGCTTACCCCTGCCATCAGTAATGTGCGGTCATCCGCCAGTTGCTTAACGCCTGCCGCCATGTGGTTAAAGGCGCGGGTAACCGAACGCACCTCCGAAGCGCCATATTCACGCAGCGGCGGCGGAATAATCCCTTTACCGACCTGCAAAGCAGCATGTTCGAGATCGACCAACGGTCGGTTCTGAATACGAATAAACAGCCACGCACCGCCTATCGCTAACAGCATTATCGCCAGCGTATAGCGGAACAGCGGGGAAAAATCGCCCTGATGAATTTCGGTTAGCGGCACACGCACCCAAATATTGGGCGACAGCCAGGTTTTTAGCCAGACGACAGGCGAGCTTTTGTTGACCTCGACGCGAACTTCCGTCGGGCCGCCGAGCTGCTGCGCCATCTGATGGCTTAAGAATTCATAGTGTTGCGCCCAACGCAGCCCGGCCTCTTCGGCGGCTTCATTGGAGTAGAGAGAGATCCCCAGCTCACGGTAGATCTCCCGACGAAAAGCGGGAGGCACAACCAACTGCGTACCGTCCTCCAGTTGCAGTTTGTCAGTCATCAACATACGCACTTCGTACGCGAGGACTTTATTAAACTGCTGGAGGCTCGGCAAAATCGCGAAGTTCAGCACCACCAGATAAGTCGTCACCAGGCTGACGAACAGCAAGGTGACGATGAGCAATAACGTGCGGGCAAATGAACTTCGTGGCGAGAAGCGCAATCGCCTCATGCTTTAGAACCGTCCGGCACGAAAACGTAGCCCAGACCCCAGACGGTCTGAATGTAACGCGGATGCGCCGGATCTTCTTCCACCATGCGGCGCAGACGTGAGATCTGCACGTCGATGGAGCGTTCCATTGCGGAATATTCACGACCACGGGCAAGGTTCATCAGCTTATCGCGAGAGAGCGGCTCACGCGGATGGCTGACCAGCGCCTTCAGTACCGCAAATTCACCGCTGGTGAGCGGCATCGGCTCATCTTCACGGAACATTTCGCGCGTACCGAGGTTTAGTTTGAACTTACCAAAAGCAATTACTGCTTCTTCCTGTGACGGCGCGCCCGGCAGTTCGTTCGCCTGACGGCGCAACACTGCACGAATACGAGCCAGCAGTTCACGCGGGTTAAACGGTTTTGGAATATAGTCGTCAGCGCCAATCTCCAGGCCAACGATACGGTCTACTTCTTCCCCTTTCGCCGTCACCATAATGATCGGCATCGGGTTACTCTGGCTACGAAGACGTCGGCAAATCGACAAGCCATCTTCACCAGGTAACATCAAATCCAGTACCATAAGATGGAAAGATTCACGAGTCAGCAGGCGATCCATCTGTTCTGCATTAGCGACGCTTCGAACCTGGAAGCCTTGTTCGGTGAGATAACGCTCCAGCAGCGCGCGCAGGCGCATGTCGTCATCGACCACCAGAATCTTGTAGTTCTCTTGCATTCTTTGTACTCCCAAAGGTTCGCAACAATTTGTAAGCGTGTATTCTTAAAAAAGCTTACGTTCGTCACCAGCAAAATCTGGTATGAATTTCAGCCTAAATTGTTACAAAGCATATTAAACAGCAGCTTAAGTATACAATTTATTCGGCGAAACATTATTGATTCTGTTGATATGATCACGTTATACCCAATGTGCGCATTATCAAACAGACAAAGGGAATCAACGAGATGAAAACGCCCCTGGTTACCCGGGAAGGGTATGAAAAACTCAAACAAGAGCTAAATTATCTCTGGCGTGAAGAACGCCCGGAGGTCACAAAAAAGGTGACCTGGGCCGCAAGTCTGGGCGACCGCAGTGAAAATGCTGACTATCAGTATAATAAAAAGCGCCTGCGTGAAATCGACCGTCGCGTGCGCTATCTCACTAAATGCATGGAAAATCTCAAAATCGTCGATTATTCCCCGCAGCAGGAAGGCAAGGTCTTCTTTGGCGCATGGGTAGAGATTGAAAACGACGATGGCGTGACTCACCGTTTTCGAATTGTCGGCTATGATGAAATTTTTGGTCGTAAAGATTACATCTCTATCGATTCCCCGATGGCTCGCGCATTGCTGAAAAAAGAGGTGGGCGATTTGGCAGTAGTGAATACGCCTGCCGGGGAAGCGAGCTGGTATGTTAATGCCATCGAGTACGTGAAACCGTAAGGAAGAGTCTTAACCTCCAGCCTTTGGCTGGCATTTTTGCCAGCCAGTCCGTATAACTATCCCCTGATTTTTGATCCGAAAAGATGAACTCAAACCATGATGAATGATTCGTTCTGCCGCATTATTGCGGGTGAAATTCAGGCGCGCCCGGAACAGGTTGAAGCCGCCGTTCGCCTGCTTGACGAAGGGAATACCGTGCCGTTTATCGCACGTTATCGTAAGGAAATCACCGGCGGTCTGGATGACACGCAGTTGCGTAATCTGGAAACGCGTCTGAGCTACCTGCGTGAACTGGAAGAGAGACGTCAGGCGATCCTCAAGTCTATTTCTGAGCAAGGTAAACTCACCGATGAGCTGGCGAATGCCATCAACGCCACCTTAAGCAAAACCGAACTCGAAGACCTCTACCTGCCCTACAAACCTAAACGCCGCACCCGTGGGCAAATCGCCATTGAAGCAGGGCTTGAGCCGTTGGCTGACCTGCTGTGGAACGATCCGTCACATACGCCGGAAGTCGCCGCCGCACAATATGTTGATGCCGATAAAGGCGTGGCAGATATCAAAGCCGCGCTGGACGGCGCGCGCTATATCCTGATGGAACGTTTTGCCGAAGATGCCGCCCTGTTGGCAAAAGTGCGTGATTATCTGTGGAAGAACGCGCATTTGGTTTCTACGGTGGTGAGCGGTAAAGAAGAGGAAGGGGCAAAATTCCGCGACTATTTCGATCATCACGAACCGCTGTCCACGGTGCCTTCTCACCGCGCGCTGGCGATGTTCCGTGGGCGTAACGAAGGCGTACTTCAGCTTTCGCTGAATGCCGATCCACAGTTCGATGAGCCGCCGAAAGAGAGTTATTGCGAACAAATCATTATGGATCACCTCAATCTGCGCCTGAACAATGCCCCGGCGGATAGCTGGCGCAAAGGCGTGGTGAGCTGGACGTGGCGCATCAAGGTACTGATGCACCTGGAAACAGAACTGATGGGCACCGTGCGCGAACGTGCGGAAGATGAAGCAATCAACGTATTTGCCCGTAACCTGCACGATCTGTTGATGGCAGCCCCAGCCGGATTGCGTGCGACGATGGGTCTCGATCCGGGTCTGCGTACCGGGGTAAAAGTTGCGGTGGTCGATGCAACCGGCAAACTGGTAGCGACCGACACCATTTATCCGCACACCGGACAAGCCGCAAAAGCGGCGATGACCGTTGCCGCTTTGTGTGAAAAACATAACGTTGAGCTGGTGGCAATTGGTAACGGCACGGCTTCCCGCGAAACCGAGCGTTTCTATCTCGACGTGCAAAAGCAGTTCCCGCAAGTGACTGCGCAGAAAGTGATCGTCAGCGAAGCAGGCGCATCCGTTTACTCCGCTTCCGAACTGGCAGCGCAGGAATTCCCGGATCTGGATGTTTCTCTGCGTGGCGCGGTATCTATTGCCCGTCGTTTGCAGGATCCGCTGGCAGAGCTGGTGAAAATCGATCCGAAATCTATCGGCGTGGGTCAGTATCAGCATGACGTCAGCCAGACGCAACTGGCCCGCAAACTGGACGCAGTAGTAGAAGACTGCGTAAACGCCGTTGGCGTCGATCTCAACACTGCTTCTGTTCCGCTGTTAACCCGCGTGGCGGGCCTGACGCGCATGATGGCGCAAAACATCGTGGCCTGGCGCGATGAGAACGGTCAGTTCCAGAACCGTCAGCAACTGCTGAAAGTGAGCCGTCTGGGGCCGAAAGCCTTCGAGCAGTGCGCGGGCTTCTTGCGCATTAACCATGGTGATAACCCGCTGGATGCTTCTACCGTCCACCCGGAAGCCTATCCGGTGGTGGAACGCATTCTGGCGGCAACGCAGCAGGCGCTGAAAGATCTGATGGGTAACAGCAGCGAGCTGCGTAACCTGAAAGCCTCTGACTTTACCGATGAGAAATTCGGTGTGCCGACGGTAACCGACATTATCAAAGAGCTGGAAAAACCAGGCCGCGACCCGCGCCCGGAATTTAAAACCGCTCAGTTTGCCGATGGCGTCGAGACAATGAACGACCTGCAACCGGGTATGATCCTCGAAGGTGCTGTCACCAACGTCACCAACTTTGGCGCGTTTGTCGATATCGGCGTACATCAGGACGGTCTGGTTCACATCTCTTCTTTGTCGAACAAGTTTGTGGAAGATCCGCACACCGTGGTGAAAGCGGGTGACATTGTGAAGGTGAAAGTGCTGGAAGTGGATCTTCAGCGTAAACGTATCGCCCTGACCATGCGTCTGGATGAGCAGCCAGGTGAAACCAACGCCCGTCGCAGCGGCGGTAACGATCGCCCGCAAAACAACCGCCCGGCAGCCAAACCGCGCGGTCGTGAAGCGCAGCCTGCCGGTAATAGCGCGATGATGGATGCGCTGGCAGCGGCAATGGGGAAAAAACGTTAATCCCCCGACTGGCCTACGGTTCGAATTTGCACGAAATCGTAGGCCAGATAAGGCGTTCACGCTGCATCTGGCAACTCACAACGAGCGCCTTGCCTGACATAAAAATGCCGGAAATTATCTCCGGCATTTTTATTCCACAGCTAAATCCACAATATATTTTTGCTAATATTTATCACTGCATTAACAATTAAAACCTTAATTAAACATTAACCAGCCCTAATAATTCGCCATTCGAGTTATATTTTTGCTCCGATATAACCTTGAGCCACATCAACATTGAGTCAGATTATTATCTAAACCAACATTCGCACACATTTTAAGTATTGCTGATAGAAACCATTCTCATTATCATTGTATTGTTGATTATTTAATCTCTCCTTCGTTGGCAAATCATCTGGTCTCATGTCGCTGTCAAACGCCCCATGAGGTAGTTAT
Source organism: Escherichia sp. MOD1-EC5495 (assembly GCF_002965965.1). Lineage (NCBI taxonomy): Bacteria > Pseudomonadati > Pseudomonadota > Gammaproteobacteria > Enterobacterales > Enterobacteriaceae > Escherichia > Escherichia sp. MOD1-EC5495. The sequence goes on along the minus strand of NZ_PTRI01000010.1, from coordinate 90,996 downwards.
CCAGTTAATGAGAAACAAGTAGGCCCTTATGCAATACACTCCAGATACTGCGTGGAAAATCACTGGCTTTTCCCGTGAAATCAGCCCGGCATATCGCCAAAAACTGCTTTCTCTAGGCATGTTACCTGGCTCCTCTTTTAATGTGGTGCGCGTCGCTCCACTCGGCGATCCCATTCATATCGAAACCCGTCGTGTGAGCCTGGTATTACGCAAAAAAGATCTGGCCTTATTAGAAGTGGAAGCGGTTTCCTGTTAATACGGTGAGAATAACAATGAAAAAATTAACCATTGGCTTAATTGGTAATCCAAATTCTGGCAAGACAACTTTATTTAACCAGCTCACCGGTGCACGCCAGCGTGTAGGGAACTGGGCTGGCGTTACCGTCGAACGTAAAGAGGGTCAGTTCTCCACCACCGATCATCAGGTCACTCTGGTTGACCTGCCTGGTACTTATTCTCTGACGACCATCTCATCGCAAACTTCTCTGGATGAGCAAATCGCTTGTCACTACATTCTGAGTGGCGACGCCGATCTGCTGATTAACGTGGTGGATGCGTCTAACCTTGAGCGTAACCTGTACCTGACGCTGCAACTGCTGGAACTCGGCATTCCCTGCATCGTGGCGCTGAACATGCTCGACATTGCCGAGAAGCAAAATATTCGCATTGAAATTGATGCGCTGTCGGCGCGTCTTGGCTGCCCGGTGATCCCGCTGGTTTCCACGCGTGGTCGCGGTATTGAAGCTCTGAAACTGGCGATTGACCGCTATAAAGCCAACGAGAATGTAGAACTAGTGCATTACGCGCAGCCGCTAATCAATGAAGCCGATGCACTGGCGAAAGTGATGCCGTCGGACATCCCGCTGAAACATCGCCGCTGGCTGGGTCTGCAAATGCTGGAAGGCGATATCTACAGCCGCGCCTACGCCGGTGAAGCGTCGCAGCATCTGGATGCTGCCCTCGCCCGTCTGCGTAATGAGATGGACGATCCGGCGCTGCACATTGCCGATGCACGTTACCAGTGTATTGCTGCCATCTGTGATGTGGTAAGCAATACTCTGACGGCAGAACCCAGCCGTTTCACCACGGCAGTGGATAAAATCGTGCTCAACCGATTCCTTGGTCTGCCGATTTTCCTCTTTGTGATGTATCTGATGTTCCTGCTGGCTATCAACATCGGCGGGGCGCTACAGCCGCTGTTTGACGTCGGTTCCGTGGCACTCTTTGTGCATGGTATTCAGTGGATTGGCTACACGCTCCACTTCCCGGACTGGCTAACTATCTTCCTCGCCCAGGGCCTGGGTGGCGGTATTAACACCGTTCTGCCACTGGTGCCGCAGATCGGCATGATGTACCTGTTCCTCTCCTTCCTCGAGGACTCCGGGTATATGGCGCGTGCGGCATTTGTGATGGATCGTCTGATGCAGGCGTTAGGCTTGCCGGGTAAATCCTTTGTGCCGTTGATCGTCGGTTTTGGTTGTAACGTACCGTCGGTAATGGGCGCACGAACCCTTGATGCACCACGTGAACGCCTGATGACCATCATGATGGCACCGTTTATGTCCTGCGGTGCTCGTCTGGCAATCTTCGCAGTATTTGCTGCCGCGTTCTTCGGGCAGAATGGCGCACTGGCTGTGTTCTCGCTGTATGTCATCGGTATTGTGATGGCGGTACTGACGGGACTGATGCTCAAATACACCATTATGCGCGGTGAAGCGACGCCGTTTGTCATGGAGCTGCCGGTCTATCACGTACCACACATTAAGAGCCTGATTATCCAGACCTGGCAGCGTTTGAAAGGCTTCGTCCTGCGCGCCGGTAAAGTGATTATCATCGTTAGCATTTTCCTGAGTGCCTTCAACAGCTTCTCGCTGAGTGGGAAAATCGTCGATAACATCAACGACTCGGCGCTGGCCTCTGTCAGCCGTGTGATCACTCCAGTCTTCAAGCCGATTGGCGTGCATGAAGATAACTGGCAGGCAACGGTTGGACTGTTTACTGGCGCAATGGCGAAAGAAGTGGTGGTCGGTACGCTCAACACTCTCTATACCGCAGAAAACATTCAGGACGAAGAGTTCAATCCGGCGGAATTTAACCTTGGTGAAGAGCTGTTCAGCGCAGTAGATGAAACCTGGCAGAGCCTGAAAGACACCTTCAGTCTTAGCGTACTGATGAACCCCATTGAAGCCAGCAAAGGCGACGGCGAAATGGGTACCGGGGCAATGGGCGTGATGGATGAGAAATTCGGTAGCGCGGCGGCAGCTTACAGCTATCTGATATTCGTCCTGCTGTATGTACCGTGTATTTCGGTGATGGGTGCCATTGCCCGTGAATCAAGCCGTGGCTGGATGGGCTTCTCCATCCTGTGGGGGCTAAATATCGCTTACTCGCTGGCAACATTGTTCTATCAGGTCGCCAGCTACAGCCAGCACCCAACTTACAGCCTGGTGTGCATTCTGGCGGTTGTCCTGTTTAACATCGTGGTTATCGGTCTGCTGCGCCGCGCGCGTAGTCGGGTCGATATCGAACTACTGGCAAGCCGCAAAACGGTAAGCAGTTGCTGCGCAGCCAGCACCACTGGCGATTGCCACTAAGGACACGGCAATGGCTTCGCTCATTCAGGTGCGTGATTTGCTGGCGTTACGGGGTCGTATGGAAGCGACCCAGATCAGCCAGACGCTGAACACCCCGCAGCCGATGATTAACGCTATGCTGCAACAGCTGGAAAATATGGGCAAAGCGGTACGGATTCAGGAAGAACCTGATGGCTGCCTCTCTGGCAGTTGTAAAAGCTGCCCGGAAGGAAAAGCCTGTCTGCGTGAGTGGTGGATGTTGCGTTAACCTTGTTCCATTGTTCGTTTTGAAAAGCCCGGTATGCATTAGCTACCGGGCTTTTTTGCGTGCGGCTTTCCATAAAAATGCAACTCTTGCAGAGTGGCGTAAGTTCCTCTGAAAGTGTCTCGCAGGGATGAAAACTCGCTAATGCATAGCCGTGGAGTGGCGCGTAAAGTCACGGCATTCAAAAAAACAGGTGAAGGAACGCCATGAGCAAAAAGCAGAGTTCCACCCTACACGATGCGCTGTTCAAACTCTTTTTACGCCAACCGGACACGGCACGTGATTTCCTTGCGTTCCATTTACCGGCGCCAATCCACGCGCTCTGTGATATGAAAACCCTCCAGCTGGAGTCGAGCAGCTTTATCGATGACGATCTGCGTGAAAGCTATTCCGACGTGCTGTGGTCGGTGAAAACGGAGCAAGGGCCAGGATACATCTATTGCCTGATTGAACATCAAAGCACCTCAAACAAATTGATCGCATTTCGCATGATGCGTTATGCCATTGCCGCAATGCAAAACCACCTTGATGCAGGATACAAAACGTTGCCGATGGTCGTACCGTTGTTGTTTTACCACGGCATTGAAAGCCCCTATCCCTATTCGCTGTGTTGGCTGGATTGTTTCGCCGATCCCAAACTGGCAAGGCAGCTTTATGCCTCTGCATTTCCGCTGATTGATGTCACCGTCATGCCTGATGATGAAATCATGCAGCACCGACGCATGGCGCTGCTGGAGTTAATTCAAAAACATATTCGTCAACGCGACCTGATGGGGCTGGTGGAGCAAATGGCCTGCTTATTAAGTAGTGGATACGCTAATGACAGACAAATCAAAGGACTGTTTAATTACATACTGCAAACAGGCGACGCGGTACGTTTTAACGATTTTATCGACGGCGTTGCCGAACGTTCACCGAAACACAAGGAGAGTTTAATGACTATTGCGGAAAGATTACGGCAGGAAGGGTTTCAGAAAGGTATACGTACCAACGCCCTAAATATTGCCAAAACCATGCTGGATGCCGGAGTCTCTCTTGAGGACGTTCTGCGATTTACCAGCCTGACGGTTGAAGACCTTGCTGAAATAAATCATCAATAACGTAAAGGATGGTTTTAATGACAGATGCAGAAAGAGAATATCTTATTAGTTACCTGATTGGTTGTTTATTGGGTCGACGCCTGGAAGCCCTGGATACCGCCAAAAGAATGCTGCAATCCGGAGTCCCTCTTGCAGACATCATGCTCTTTACCGGGCTTTCAGAAGAAGAGTTGGTTGGGGCGAGTCAGTAAATACCTGCCTCGCCATTTCAAATACTGCTACACCCTCTGCTTCAACGCTACCAGCTGCTGACAAAACTCGTCTGGATGTGAAATAAACGGCGCATGGGCCGCTTTGGCGAAGATATATGATTCGCTGTGCGGCCAGAGTTCATCCAGCATCGGCACTACTTTGCGCGGCACCAGACCGTCGAGATAACCATACAATCGCAAAAACGGCATTGGTACGTTCTGCAGCGGCTGACGAAGATCGACCGTTTTCAGGATTTCCAGCCCACCATTGAGCACCTCAACCTCCGGCATCGGTAATGCCAGAACGGTTTTTTTCAGCGCCCGCGCATCCTGGCGCGCCGTTTCAGTACCCATGGTTTGTAACGCAAGGAACCGCTCCACTGTACGCTGAAAATCATCACTGAGTTGCTGCTGAAATCCCGCCAGCACGTCCGGTTTTATCCCCGGCCACTCGTCTCGAGCACTAAAACAAGGTGACGACGCCACGGTGACCAGCGCCTGAACACGCTCGGGATAGGCTAATGCAATCTGGCTTGCCACCAACCCGCCCAGGCTCCAGCCTAACCAAATGGCTTTATCCGGTGCCTGTTGCAGCACAACTTCAGCCATGTCAGCAAGCGACATCGCACCAAATCCCTGACTGCGCCCGAAGCCAGGCAGATCAACAAGATGTAACGTAAAATGCGAGCTAAGTTCCTCGTCAATGCAACGCCACACTTCGGCATTCAGTCCCCATCCGTGCAGCAGCACAAGATGAACATTCCCCTGACCTTTGGTCTGCCACCAGATGTTATTCATCCGCTATTGTTCTCTTTTGACTTACAAGGATGAACATATGCTAACAGTACCGGGATTATGCTGGCTATGCCGAATGCCGCTGGCGCTAGGTCATTGGGGGATTTGCTCGGTCTGCTCCCGCGCCGCACGTACAGATAAAATGCTATGCCCGCAATGTGGATTACCCTCTACACACTCACATCTTCCCTGTGGTCGCTGTCTGCAAAAACCGCCGCCGTGGCAAAGACTGCTCACTGTTGCCAACTATGCGCCGCCCTTAAGTCCGCTCATCCACCAGCTTAAGTTTTCCCGGCGCAGTGAAATCGCCAGTGCGCTAGCACGTTTGTTACTATTGGAAGTCTTACACGCCCGTCGCACCAGCGAATTACATCTGCCGGATCGTATCGTCAGTGTCCCGTTATGGCGGCATCGCCACTGGCGTCGGGGATTTAATCAGAGCGATTTGCTGTGTCAGCCGTTATCACGCTGGTTGCACTGCCAATGGGATAGCGAAGCCGTCACACGAACAAGAGCCACTGCAACCCAGCATTTTCTCAACGCCCGTCTGCGCAAGCGCAACCTGAAAAATGCCTTTCGCCTTGAATTGCCCGTGCAAGGTCTCCATATGGTGATTGTGGATGATGTCGTTACCACCGGAAGTACCGTCGCAGAGATTGCGCAGTTGCTTTTACGCAATGGTGCGGCGACTGTCCAGGTCTGGTGCCTTTGTCGAACCTTGTAGAGCCTCGATGATGGGCGTATTATAACCAACTAAAATAGTCAACTATTAGGCCATTACTATGATCCGTATTTCCGATGCTGCACAAGCGCACTTTGCCAAACTGCTGGCAAACCAGGAAGAAGGGACACAAATCCGCGTATTTGTGATTAACCCTGGTACACCTAACGCTGAATGCGGCGTTTCTTATTGTCCGCCGGACGCTGTGGAAGCCACCGACACCGCCCTGAAATTTGACCTGCTGACCGCGTATGTTGATGAGTTAAGCGCACCATACCTGGAAGATGCAGAGATCGACTTTGTTACCGACCAGCTGGGTTCCCAGCTAACGCTGAAAGCACCGAACGCCAAAATGCGTAAAGTGGCTGACGATGCGCCGCTAATGGAGCGCGTCGAGTATATGCTGCAATCGCAGATTAACCCGCAGCTTGCCGGTCACGGTGGTCGCGTTTCGCTGATGGAAATCACCGAAGACGGGTACGCCATTCTGCAATTTGGTGGCGGCTGTAACGGTTGTTCCATGGTCGACGTAACGCTGAAAGAAGGGATCGAAAAGCAGCTGCTGAACGAATTCCCGGAGCTGAAAGGTGTGCGCGATCTCACCGAACATCAGCGCGGCGAACACTCTTACTACTAAGTTATCCCCTCTTTTGTAGATTGCCCGATGCGACGCTAAAGCGTCTTATCGGGCTTTCGTTGTTCTTATGGCGCTGCTTTACTCCGTCCCCCTTCGTTTCCCCACGATAATATGACCAACCTCTCATAATTTAAATTTACCCCGCTCTGGTGATTCTCAAGCGCATTATGTTACCCGTATCATTCTCATGGGCACCAAACACACTCATAACATCTGACTACACTAATACGTTTTAGGGGTCATCAGCCGTGGTGCCGTTATATCTCTGTTCCCAGTTGGGACAACCAGGATTTGTCGTCAGAAACCTGACGTTACCCATAACAAATTAAAGGCCAGGTAAATCATGCCATTAGTCATTGTTGCTATCGGTGTTATCTTGTTATTACTCCTGATGATCCGCTTCAAAATGAACGGCTTCATCGCTCTCGTCCTGGTGGCGCTTGCTGTTGGATTAATGCAAGGGATGCCGCTGGATAAAGTTATTGGCTCTATCAAAGCCGGTGTCGGCGGGACGCTCGGTAGCCTTGCCCTGATCATGGGCTTTGGCGCAATGCTGGGCAAAATGCTGGCAGACTGTGGCGGCGCGCAACGTATCGCCACCACGCTGATTGCCAAATTTGGTAAAAAACACATCCAGTGGGCAGTGGTATTGACCGGTTTTACCGTCGGTTTTGCCCTGTTCTATGAAGTAGGCTTCGTACTGATGCTGCCGCTGGTATTCACCATCGCTGCTGCTGCCAATATCCCGCTGCTGTATGTTGGTGTACCAATGGCGGCTGCACTGTCTGTGACCCACGGCTTCCTGCCGCCACATCCGGGCCCGACTGCGATTGCCACCATTTTCAATGCCGATATGGGTAAAACCCTGCTGTACGGTACTATTCTGGCGATCCCGACCGTGATTCTCGCGGGTCCGGTTTACGCTCGCGTGCTGAAAGGCATTGATAAGCCGATCCCGGAAGGTCTGTACAGTGCGAAAACCTTTAGCGAAGAAGAGATGCCGAGCTTTGGCGTCAGCGTCTGGACTTCTCTGGTGCCGGTTGTACTGATGGCGATGCGTGCCATCGCTGAAATGATCCTGCCGAAAGGTCACGCTTTCCTGCCGGTAGCAGAGTTCCTCGGTGACCCGGTGATGGCGACATTGATTGCCGTGCTGATTGCGATGTTCACCTTTGGTCTGAACCGTGGTCGTTCAATGGATCAGATTAACGACACGCTGGTTTCTTCCATCAAAATCATCGCGATGATGCTGTTGATCATCGGTGGTGGCGGTGCGTTCAAGCAGGTGCTGGTAGACAGCGGCGTGGACAAATACATTGCTTCCATGATGCATGAAACCAACATTTCTCCGCTGCTGATGGCGTGGTCTATTGCCGCTGTGCTGCGTATCGCGCTGGGTTCTGCAACCGTTGCGGCAATCACTGCGGGTGGTATCGCTGCGCCGCTGATTGCAACGACAGGTGTTAGCCCGGAGCTGATGGTTATTGCGGTTGGTTCCGGTAGTGTGATTTTCTCTCACGTGAACGATCCGGGCTTCTGGCTGTTCAAAGAGTACTTTAACCTGACTATCGGCGAGACCATCAAATCCTGGTCGATGCTGGAAACCATTATCTCAGTGTGTGGTCTGGTAGGCTGCCTGCTGCTGAATATGGTGATTTGATAATACTGATGGCCGGATGCATCGCATCCGGCATCAACCGCACTCTACTTCTTCTTCGCTGCCGCTCTGTGCCGCTTATAACAGATGCCTTCGCGTTTCGAAGACAATGGCTATATTTCTATAAAATATCTTGTATCCCATAAACTCCGGGGGATTTTCATTAAATTTTTTAATGGCTTTACTCTTTACAGAAGCCTTATCACCAAAGAAAACAAGGTCTTCAGTCTCATGATCGGATAATCCATTTTCATAGCCATCAAAGTACCATACATCGCAGCTTCGCCAGATATCTGTATCTACTTCATAGAGATACAATTCGATTTCTGTATCACCCCAAAAGCATTTATTTACTTCATCAAATTCATAGTCACCAATCGTATATTTTTCTTTTATCTTATCTTCAAGGTCTGCCTTGACTGACATGTCCATATCATTTTTCCTTGAAAAAAAGCCTGGTAACGTGTACCAGGCACTTCCTAAATTATTTCTTCGCTGCCGCTCTGCGCCGCCTGTCCAGATCCTTAATCAACTTGTTCACCTCATCATCAGCAAACATCGACTCAAGTGTTGCGGAAAGCTTACGTCGCCAGTTTTTATACTGGTAACTGGTGCCAGGAATATTTACAGGTTCCGCCATATCCAGCCAGTCTTCTGGCTGTAGCCCTAACAGGGCACTATTACTGTCGGCAATATAGCGTTGCAAGCCACGATTAAGCGTCGGTGTCATCGACATCAGTGATGCCTTATGCCCGGCACGTTTTGGCAGACAGCCATATTTATGCAGCGCATCCAGCAGCCCTTGCTTCGCCAGTTCGCGATCCTGATACAAACCGCGCAGCACCACTTCATCCGGGTACAGCCCCAGCGTTTTGCCCAGCGTTAAATCCCCGCTCTCCCAGTAACCACGCAGCGTAGGCAGATCGTGTGTTGCCGCGACCGCCATTGACTGCTCCGGATACGCTTTTGGTGCGCGGAACGTCTTGTCGTGATCGCTTTCGAAATAGAGCACTTTGTAGGAGTAAACCCCACTACTGCGCAGCTTACCGACAATCTCTACTGGCACCGTGCCAAGATCTTCGCCAATCACCATGCAGCGATGGCGTTTACTTTCCAGCGCCAGAATAGCGAGCAGATCATCCACCGGATAGTGAACATATGCCCCCTGATCCGCCGTTTCGCCATACGGTATCCACCACAAACGCAGCATCGACATTACATGGTCAATTCGCAACGCGCCGCAGTTTTGCATATTGGCACGCAACAGCTCGATAAACGGTTCATAAGCGCGCGCAGTGATGATATGCGGATCCATCGGTGGCAATCCCCAGTTCTGCCCTAACGGGCCGAGGATATCCGGCGGCGCGCCAACCGATGCTTTCAGGCAATATAACTCGCGGTCGCACCAGGTTTCCGCTCCGCCTTCCGCTACGCCAACTGCCAGGTCACGGTACAAACCAATCGGCATTTCATAGCCCTGGCTTATCTCCCAGCAGGCGGCAAACTGGCTGTAAGCCAGCCACTGCAACCAGAGATAAAAATCGACGTCATCACGATGTTCTTCGCAGAACTGACGCACTTCTGGTGAATCCACATTCTGGTACGCCTGCGGCCATGCTGGCCAACCCCAGCGCATTTCGTCCTCTTTCACTTGTTGTGCATGTAGCGCGTCAAACGCTGCCTGCCAGAACAAGCTATCGCCCTGCTCTGCAACAAACTGGCGAAACGCTGCCATCTGTTCATCATCACGTTGCGCGAAACCTTTCCACGCCATCCGCAATGCTGTCATTTTTAGGGCGGTAACCGTGGAGTAATCGACCCAGTCGGCATCCCGCGCCTGTTGCAGCGTCTGTTGTGTGGTCGGCATCTGCCACCAGACCTGTGCCTCTTCGCTAAGATGGAAATCTTCGACGGCGTTAACGTCGATATAAACCACATTCAGCCAGCGGCGAGAAGACGGGCTATACGGGCTGGCGCTTTCCGGGTTTGCCGGATAGAGCGCATGAATCGGGTTCAAACCGATGAACGACCCGCCTCGTTTTGCCACATCCACCAGCATCGCTTTGAGATCGCCAAAATCACCAATGCCCCAGTTTTTTTCCGAGCGCAGCGTATAAAGCTGAACGCAGGCCCCCCACAGCTTTTGTTTATTCAGCAACGCCTGCGGTTCGTAACAACGTTTCGGGGCGACAATCACCCGGCAATGCACGCGCTGTTCGTCCTGGGTAAGCGTCAGCGTGTGATAACCTTCCGGCAGCTTCGTCGGTAGATTGAACGCTTTACCACCGCTCACGTGCCCTTTGTACTGAGTACCTTCTTCGGTGGTCAGCAGCCAGCTATATTCGCCGCTGCCTTCTACCGCCATCGGCATTTTTTTGCCGCTGGTATAAACCATGACATTCGGGACTGGCGTTACCGCCACTTTCGTGGCGGTACGTTGATGCATCGCGTCAAGCAAACGCCGTTTGGTTTCGGCGCTAATCGACTGCGGTTTACCGTGGGCATTGATGTAATTGGGGCTGATCCCCGCCGCCAGCGCGGCATTATCCAGACGTTTGCTTTCCATCGAGCTTCCTTAGCGTTTTGCCTGCCAGATACGAGCCTGATAATCGCGAATAGAGCGATCCGAGCTAAACATACCGCAGCGGGCGGTATTGAGGATCGCCGCGCGAGTCCAGGCCTCCTGGTCGCGGTACAGCACATCCACCTGCTTTTGTGCCTCTACATAGGCTGCGAAATCCGCCATCACCAGATACGGATCGCCGCCTTGTTTGCCTATACTGTGCAGCATCTGGTCGAAGGCATGTTTATCACCATCGCTGTATTTACCGCTTTCCAGCTCTTTCAACACGGCGTCCAGAACCTTATCTTTCTTCCGCCATTTCACCGGGTCGTAGCCTTTGGCCAGAATTGCCTTCACTTGTTCCACGGTATGACCAAAAATAAAGATGTTTTCTTCACCGACTTTTTCGGCAATTTCAACGTTCGCGCCATCCAGCGTACCCACGGTTAACGCGCCGTTGAGCGCCAGTTTCATGTTGCCAGTACCAGAAGCCTCTTTCCCTGCAGTGGAGATCTGCTCGGAGATATCCGCCGCCGGGATCAGTTTTTCCGCCGCCGAAACGCAATAATCCGGCAGGAACACCACCTTCAGTTTGTCGCCAACTTGCGGATCGTTGTTGATCACGTCAGCCACTTTATTGATCGCAAAGATAATATTCTTCGCCAGGTAGTAGCCAGGCGCCGCTTTCGCGCCGAAGAGGAAGACGCGCGGTACTCGGTCGGCCTGCGGGTTCTCGCGAATTTCTTTATACAGCGCCAGAATATGCAGCAGATTCAGGTGCTGGCGTTTGTACTCATGCAGACGTTTGATCTGAATATCGAAAATCGCCTGCGGATTGATCTCAATACCGGTACGGGCTTTCACAAACTCTGCCAGACGGACTTTATTCGCCTGTTTGATCTCGCGATATTGCTGACGGAATTTCGCGTCATCGGCAAATTTTTCCAGATGGATCAGTTGATCCAGATCGTTAACCCACTCTTTCTTCAGTGATTTATCCAGCAGCGCCGCCAGTGCCGGGTTGCACTGTTTGATCCAGCGACGTGGGGTAATGCCGTTAGTGACGTTATGGAATTTGTTCGGCCACAGCTGGTGATATTCCGGGAACAAGTCTTTCACCACCAGATCCGAGTGCAACGCCGCCACACCGTTCACCGCAAAGCCGCTTACCACACACATATTGGCCATGCGAACCTGTTTGTCATGCACAACCGCCAGCTTTGCCCACACCGCTTTATCACCCGGCCAGGTTTTTTCCACCAGTTTCTTAAAACGGTTGTTGATTTCATTGATTATCTGCATATGGCGCGGCAGCAGGGCTTTTACCAGTTTCTCATCCCAGCACTCCAGAGCTTCTGGCATCAAAGTATGGTTGGTGTAAGCGAAAGTTTTGCTGGTGATTGCCCAGGCGTCATCCCAGCTCATCTGGTGCTCATCGATCAGCACGCGCAGCAGTTCTGGAATAGCGATAGTCGGGTGGGTATCGTTCAGTTGAATGACTTCGTAATCTGCCAGTTCGTGCAGTTTACGCCCCGCCAGATGATGGCGACGCAGAATATCCGCCACCGAACAGGCACACTGGAAGTATTGCTGCATCAGGCGCAGCTTTTTACCCGCAGTGTGGTTGTCGTTTGGATAGAGAACTTTGGTCAGTTTTTCAGCATTGATGCCTTGTTGTTCGGCACGCAGGAAGTCACCGTCATTAAATTTGGTGAGATTGAACGGATGAGCATGAGTCGCCTGCCATAAACGCAGCGGTTGTGCCACACCGTTGTGGTAACCCAACACTGGAAGATCCCACGCTTGCCCGGTAATGGTAAATTCCGGTTCCCAGCGCCCCTCTTTCGTCACTTTGCCGCCGATGCCCACCTGCACATCCAGAGCTTCGTTATGGCTAAACCACGGGTAGTTGCCGCGATGCCAGTCGTCTGGCGCTTCAGACTGTTTACCATCGACAAAGGATTGACGGAACAAACCATACTGATAGTTAAGACCATAGCCAGTGGCAGACTGCCCGACAGTCGCCATTGAGTCGAGGAAACACGCAGCCAGACGCCCCAGGCCACCGTTACCCAGCGCCGGATCAATCTCTTCTTCCAACAGGTCAGTCAGGTTGATGTCATAAGACTTCAGTGAATCCTGAACAGCCTGATACCAGCCGAGATTTAACAGGTTGTTGCCCGTCAGACGCCCAATCAAAAACTCCATTGAGATGTAGTTAACATGGCGCTGATTCGCCGCCGGTTTAACGAAAGGCTGGGCTCGCAGCATTTCCGCCAGGGCTTCACTTACTGCCAACCACCACTGGCGAGGAGTCATCTCAGCCGCAGAAGTTAAACCATAACGCTGCCACTGGCGTGACAGGGCTTCCTGAAATTGCTTTTCATTAAAAATGGGTTGTGACATAGGAGTTCCAGTTTTCTTAGATATTAAACACAACGTTATCGTTAGTTTGCCAGGCTCCATGTTGACCTTCCTCATCCTACGGGGGATTAGGCGGGGAGGAGTGACGGGGATGAGCAAGAAAATGTGATCACGACCACTTAAAGGTAGTGCAATCAACTGCAAAAGCATCAGCTCAATGCCAGAGAGCGCAGAAAACCTGCTATTAACAGTAAGAAATGGTCGTTGCGTATTATCAAAAAGCGGAAAGCAACTCTATAAATTAAGTAAAGCGGCGAAATAGTTTCAGTAATGAAATATCTATTGAGGGTCATCTCACTGTTAATAGATTTATTAAGATCAACTTTTTAGATAGACCTTTCATCAGGAATTAAGGCGGTATCGTTGCTTTAATAAGGCTTTTGAACTGAAAGAAAACACCCTAAAATCCAGTATCCACGCTGCATTTGCCTTGTTTTAAGATGAAGTATTAATAAAGATTTGGAATTGTGACAGAGTGCAAATTCAGACACATAAAAAATCGTCATCGCTTGCATTGCACAGGTTTCTGACCGAACTTATAACTATTAATTACGAAGCGCAAAAAAAATAATATTTCCTCAATTTCCACAGTGAAGTGATTAACTATGCTGATTCCGTCAAAATTAAGTCGTCCGGTTCGACTCGACCATACTGTGGTTCGTGAGCGCCTGTTGGCTAAACTTTCCGGCGCGAACAACTTCAGGCTGGTGCTAATCACAAGTCCTGCGGGTTACGGGAAGACAACGCTCATATCCCAATGGGCGGCAGGAAAAAACGATTTGGGCTGGTACTCGCTTGATGAAGGCGATAACCAGCAAGAACGTTTCGCCAGCTATCTGATCGCCGCCGTGCAACAGGCAACCAGCGGGCACTGCGCCATCAGTGAAACAATGACGCAAAAACGGCAATATGCCAGTCTGACGTCACTGTTTGCCCAGCTTTTCATCGAACTGGCGGAATGGCATAGCCCACTTTACCTGGTGATCGACGATTACCATTTGATCACCAATCCGGTGATCCACGAATCAATGCGCTTCTTCATTCGCCATCAACCAGAAAATCTCACTCTGGTGGTGCTGTCACGCAACCTTCCGCAGTTGGGCATTGCCAATCTGCGCGTGCGTGACCAACTATTGGAAATTGGCAGCCAGCAACTGACATTTACCCATCAGGAAGCGAAGCAGTTTTTTGATTGCCGTCTGTCATCGCCGATTGAAGCCGCAGAAAGCAGTCGGATTTGCGATGACGTGTCCGGCTGGGCGACGGCGTTGCAGCTAATCGCGCTTTCAGCAAGGCAAAATACCCACTCGGCGCATAAATCAGCGCGTCGTCTGGCGGGCATCAATGCCAGTCATCTTTCTGATTATCTGGTCGATGAAGTGTTAGATAACGTTGATCTGACCACTCGTCATTTCCTGCTAAAAAGCGCCATTTTGCGCTCGATGAATGATGCGCTAATCACCCGCGTGACCGGCGAAGAAAACGGGCAAATGCGTCTTGAGGAGATTGAGCGTCAGGGGCTGTTTTTGCAACGGATGGATGATACTGGCGAGTGGTTCTGCTATCACCCGCTGTTTGGCAACTTCCTGCGCCAACGCTGCCAGTGGGAACTGGCGGCGGAACTGCCGGAAATCCACCGTGCCGCCGCAGAAAGCTGGATGGAACAAGGTTTTCCCAGCGAAGCCATCCATCATGCGCTGGCGGCAGGCGACGCTTTGATGCTGCGCGATATTCTGCTGAATCACGCCTGGAGTTTGTTCAACCACAGCGAACTGTCGCTGCTGGAAGAGTCGCTTAAAGCCCTGCCGTGGGACAGCCTGCTGGAAAATCCACAACTGGTATTGTTGCAGGCCTGGTTGATGCAAAGTCAGCATCGCTACGGCGAAGTAAATACCCTGCTGGCACGAGCCGAACACGAGATCCAGGGTATCAGGGAAGGCACCATGCACGCAGAGTTTAACGCTCTGCGCGCCCAGGTAGCCATTAACGACGGTAATCCGGAAGAAGCCGAACGACTGGCAAAACAGGCACTGGAAGAACTGCCTCTGGGCTGGTTCTACAGTCGCATTGTCGCGACCTCTGTACTTGGCGAAGTGTTGCACTGTAAAGGTGAACTTACCCGCTCGCTGGCACTTATGCAGCAAACCGAGCAAATGGCGCGCCAGCATGATGTCTGGCACTACGCCTTGTGGAGTTTAATCCAGCAAAGCGAAATTCTGTTTGCCCAGGGGTTCCTGCAAACTGCGTGGGAAACGCAGGAAAAAGCGTTCCAGTTGATTAACGAACAGCATCTGGAACAGTTGCCGATGCATGAGTTTCTGGTACGCATCCGTGCGCAACTGTTATGGGCATGGGCACGGCTGGATGAAGCCGAAGCCTCGGCGCGTAGCGGGATCGAAGTTTTATCTTCTTATCAGCCTCAGCAACAGCTTCAGTGCCTGGCAATGTTAATTCAATGCTCGCTGGCTCGTGGCGATCTGGATAACGCCCGCAGCCAACTTAACCGCCTGGAAAACCTGCTGGGGAATGGCAAATATCACAGCGACTGGATCTCTAACGCCAACAAAGTACGGGTGATTTACTGGCAAATGACCGGCGACAAAGCCGCCGCTGCCAACTGGTTGCGTCACACGGCCAAACCGGAGTTTGCGAACAACCACTTCCTGCAAGGCCAATGGCGCAACATTGCCCGTGCACAAATTTTACTCGGCGAGTTTGAACCTGCGGAAATTGTCCTCGAAGAACTCAACGAAAATGCCCGCAGTCTGCGGTTAATGAGCGACCTGAACCGCAACCTGCTGTTGCTCAATCAGTTGTACTGGCAGGCCGGACGTAAAAGCGACGCTCAGCGCGTGCTGCTGGACGCATTAAAACTGGCGAATCGCACCGGATTTATCAGTCATTTTGTCATCGAAGGCGAAGCGATGGCGCAGCAGTTACGCCAGCTGATTCAGCTCAATACGCTGCCGGAACTGGAACAGCACCGCGCGCAGCGTATCCTGCGGGAAATCAATCAACATCACCGACACAAGTTCGCTCACTTTGACGAGAGCTTTGTCGAACGTCTGCTAAATCACCCGGAAGTGCCGGAACTGATCCGCACCAGCCCATTGACCCAACGCGAATGGCAGGTGCTGGGGCTGATTTACTCCGGTTACAGTAACGAACAAATTGCGGGCGAACTGGAAGTAGCAGCGACCACCATCAAAACGCATATCCGCAATCTGTATCAAAAACTCGGCGTTGCCCACCGTCAGGCTGCGGTACAGCACGCGCAGAAACTGCTGAAAATGATGGGATATGGGGTGTGAGTCTGGTCGGGTAACACACCTGATCCGACTTGCTTCTCTGCATCATTCAACGCTAACCCACGTTACGCCATCTGTTTCAGCCAGAATAAACCGCACTGGCAAGAAACGCTCCACCACCGCGATATTGGTCAGCAGATGGCATGAGGGATGAGCAACCGTAAACTCCCCCGCGCCTGCCAGCGCCATCGGCAACACTAACTGGTCTGCGAGATATTCCCCTACCGCAGCCGAACTTGCCAGGTAGCGTTTAACCTCTTTCACCAGTTGGGCAGCAACCACTTCGGCACTGACACGCTTTTCACCAACAGCAAAAAAACGCTCGGTGATGTGTTCGCTGACGACTTCAAGCGAAGCGGTATTTCCTGGCCCCTGCTCGCGCGGCAGACTTTGAATATTCCGCTCATTCAGGGAAAAGCTGGCAGCCAGTACGGACATCTCTCTTTCGCCAACATGATGAGGCACTCCAGCCAGTAACACTTCACCGCACAGTCGCACAATGTTGCCCCGCTCATTCAACGCTAATGCGTTAAGTGATGCCACAGGCGAGACTTCTGTTGTCACCACACCGCCGCCAGCAGGGTAAAAACCATGGCGCAACAGCGTTGTTTGCTGCTGAATCCCCATCCGCGCCAGCAACGGTTCCAGCACACGGCAGATAAAATCAGCGGGCGGTGCAGACGGGTTATCGGTGCCACCGCTGACTTCAACACGCGAAGACCCGTCAGCAAACCACAGCGCGGGCAATACCGTTTGCAGCACCAACATGCAGCTACCTGCGCTACCGATGGCGAAGCGGTAATCGCCGCCGCGCACGATACCAGGCCGGAAGACCAGGCGCTGCGACCCCAACTCCGCGCCCTCCACCGTCGCTCCGCAAATTTCCGTCGCTGCCTTTACCGCCGTCAAATGCTGGCGCAACAGCCCAGGTTTCGCACGCCCGGCACGAATGCCGATGATGGTAAATGGCTGGCCGGTTATCATCGACAGGCTCAGCGCCGAACGCAGGATCTGCCCGCCGCCTTCACCCTGTGCGCCATCCAGCGCAATCATCCTTTTCATTATTTATCCTTTTACGCACACTACCTGACGCAGGGTATAAACCACTTCCACCAGATCGCTTTGTGCCGCCATCACCGCATCAATATCTTTATACGCCATCGGGATTTCGTCGATGACTTCGGCATCTTTACGGCATTCCACATGCGCGGTGGCACGAATCTGATCTTCCACGCTAAACAGTTTTTTTGCTTTTGTACGGCTCATTACCCGCCCGGCACCGTGGCTGCATGAACAGAAAGATTCTTCATTTCCCAGCCCACGGACGATAAAGCTTTTCGCCCCCATCGACCCGGGAATAATTCCATATTGACCAGCGCGCGCAGACACCGCGCCTTTACGCGTCACATAGATCTCTTCGCCAAAGTGCTGTTCTTTTTGCACATAGTTGTGGTGGCAGTTGATCTCTTCCATCGCCAGCGTTTGCGGCAGTCTTACCGTTTTCTGCGTAATACTCTGCAACGCCGTTACCACGTTTTCCATCATCGCATCGCGGTTAAGGCTGGCAAAAAGCTGCGCCCAGGCCACGGCTTTCAGGTAATCATCAAAGTATTCCGTACCTTCCATAAAGTACGCCAGATCACGCGACGGCAACATCTCAAGCTGTTCCTGCATCTCTTTTTGCGCCAAATCGATAAAGTAAGTTCCGATGGCGTTACCGATTCCGCGTGAACCGGAGTGCAACATAATCCACACCTGATCCGACTCATCAAGGCAGATTTCAATAAAGTGGTTACCCGTTCCCAGCGTTCCCAGCGTTCCCAGCGTTCCCAGGTGTTTGTAATTATTGGTGTTCAGGAAACGCGGATATTTTTGCGTTAACCACTGATAACCTGCTTCAAGCTCGGCCCATTTATCATCGACGTTAGTCGGCGGATTTTCCCACGCGCCTTTATCACGTTTACAACGGCCTGTGGTACGCCCGTGCGGTACGGCAGTTTCAATCGCCTGACGCAGCTCCGCCAGGTTTTCAGGCAGGTCTGCCGCCGTTAACGCGGTACGCAGCGCGTTCATTCCACAACCGATATCCACGCCCACCGCTGCAGGAATAATCGCCCCTTTGGTCGGGATCACGCTACCAATGGTGGAACCTTTACCCAGGTGCACGTCAGGCATTACCGCAATATGTTTGAAAATAAACGGCATCTTCGCCGTATTAATAAGTTGCTGACGCGCATCGGCTTCTACCGGCACGCCTTTGGTCCACATTTTTACCGGGGCATTTTCAGTGGTCAGTAATTCGTAATTCATTTTGTTTTTCTCTTTTCGTTGTTTGCTGTCCTGATAATTGCAACCGTCGTGCCAAAAAATTAAATCAGCAAATTAAACTTATAATTAATTGTTTTTATTTAATTAAAGGCACAAAGTCCGTAAACGGAGATTTTCTATAAAGTCACTTACCCGATAATGAAATATCGTCTTTTATAAGGATATCTAAGATGCGTAAAACAGTGGCTTTTGGCTTTGTCGGAACCGTACTGGATTATGCCGGACGCGGCAGCCAACGCTGGTCAAAATGGCGCCCGACGCTCTGTTTATGTCAGCAAGAATCGTTGGTCATCGACCGCCTGGAATTGTTGCACGACGCCCGCTCACGCTCGCTGTTTGAAACGCTTAAACGCGATATCGCCAGCGTTTCGCCAGAAACAGAAGTCGTGGGCGTTGAGATTGAACTGCATAACCCGTGGGATTTCGAAGAGGTCTACGCCTGCCTGCATGATTTCGCCCGTGGTTACGAGTTTCAGCCAGAAAAAGAAGACTATTTAATTCACATCACCACCGGCACCCACGTCGCGCAGATTTGCTGGTTTCTGCTGGCGGAAGCGCGTTACCTGCCCGCCCGGTTAATACAATCTTCACCTCCGCGCAAAAAAGAAAAGCCGCGCGGCGCAGGTGAAGTGACGATTATCGATCTCGATTTAAGCCGTTATAACGCCATCGCCAGCCGCTTTGCCGAGGAACGCCAGCAAACGCTTGATTTTCTTAAGTCCGGCATTGCCACGCGTAACCCCCACTTCAACCGCATGATTGAGCAGATTGAAAAAGTGGCGATTAAATCCCGCGCACCGATCCTGCTTAACGGCCCGACCGGCGCGGGTAAGTCGTTTCTGGCACGACGCATTTTCGAATTAAAACAGGCGCGGCATCAGTTTAGCGGCGCGTTTGTGGAAGTGAACTGCGCCACCTTGCGTGGCGATACCGCCATGTCGACGCTGTTTGGTCATGTAAAAGGCGCGTTTACCGGGGCGCGGGAATCTCGTGAAGGTTTATTACGTAGCGCCAACGGCGGAATGTTGTTTCTTGATGAGATTGGCGAACTGGGCGCAGACGAACAGGCAATGCTGCTAAAAGCCATTGAAGAGAAAACCTTTTACCCATTTGGCAGCGATCGCCAGGTGAACAGTGATTTTCAGCTTATCGCCGGAACGGTGCGCGATTTGCGCCAGCTGGTTGCCGAAGGCAAATTTCGCGAAGATCTGTACGCGCGGATCAATCTCTGGACCTTCACCCTGCCGGGTCTACGCCAGCGCCAGGAAGATATTGAACCGAACCTGGATTATGAAGTGGAGCGCCACGCCACACTCACTGGTGACAGCGTGCGTTTTAACACCGAAGCGCGGCGTGCCTGGTTGGCTTTTGCGACCTCTCCCCAGGCGACATGGCGCGGTAACTTTCGCGAACTTTCTGCCAGCGTCACGCGGATGGCCACCTTTGCCACTAGCGGACGCATCACTCTGGACGTGGTTGAAGATGAGATAAACCGTCTGCGCTATAACTGGCAGGAGAGCCGCCCCTCCGCGCTTACGACTTTGCTGGGCGCAGAGGCAGAAAACATCGATCTCTTCGACCGTATGCAACTGGAACACGTTATCGCTATCTGCCGCCAGGCAAAGTCGCTTTCCGCAGCCGGACGCCAGCTTTTTGACGTTTCGCGCCAGGGCAAAGCCAGCGTCAATGACGCGGATCGGCTACGCAAATACCTGGCGCGTTTTGGTCTGACGTGGGAAGCCGTGCAGGATCAGCACAGCTCCAGTTGAATATGGTGGTCCGTCAGCACCTGCATCACGCTTACTGGCGGCGGGGCGTCGGTGTAGACGGCATCTACCATGCTGATGCTGCCCATATTGACCATCGCGTTACGGCCAAATTTCGAGTGATCAACCACCAGCATGACATAGCGAGAGTTGTCGATAATAGCGCGCTTAGTGCGAACTTCGTGGTAATCGAACTCCAGCAGCGAGCCGTCGCTGTCAATGCCGCTGATCCCCAGAATGCCGAAGTCGAGGCGGAACTGGGAGATAAAATCGAGCGTCGCTTCGCCAATGATCCCGCCATCGCGGCTGCGTAATTCGCCACCGGCGAGAATGATGCGAAAATCTTCTTTTACCATCAGCGTGTTAGCAACGTTGAGATTGTTGGTGACAATGCGCAAATTGCTGTGATTAAGCAGCGCGTGCGCCACCGCTTCCGGCGTGGTGCCGATATCGATAAACAGCGTCGAGCCATTGGGGATTTGCTCCGCCACTTTGCGGGCGATGCGCTCTTTTTCTTCGGTCTGGGTGGCTTTACGATCGTGCCACGGCGTGTTAACCGAACTGGAAGGCAGCGCCGCGCCGCCGTGATGGCGCAGGATCAGGTTTTGCTCCGCCAGCTCATTGAGGTCGCGGCGAATAGTCTGCGGGCTGACGGAGAAATGCTCTACCAGCTCTTCGGTACTGACATAACCCTGCTGTTTAACCAGTTCGATAATACCGTTGTGACGTTGTGTTTGTTTCATTTATAAATCCCTGGAATTATTTTCGTTTTCGCGCATTGAGCGAATCAACAAAAGCCATCGCTAAACCCACGGCTAACCCGGCGATGTGTGCTCCGTTCGCCATCGACATCCCAAACAAATCAAACCATCCGGCGACAATCCAGATCAGCGCAAAGATAATTAACCCACGTTGCAGGTAAATGCCACTTTGCGGATCGCGTTCGCCACGTAGCCAGACGTAGCCCATCAGCGCATACACCACGCCAGAAAGCCCGCCAAACCACGGCCCGCTGAATTTTTGCTGCACATAGCCGCTTAACAGGGCGCTAATGAGAGTAATGACAATTAGCTTACCGCTACCGAGGCGTTTTTCCACCGCACCGCCGAGATACCACCACCAGAGCAGGTTAAAGAGGATATGCATCAGCGAGAAGTGCATTAACGCGTGGGTGAAGTAACGCCAGAACTCAAATTTCAGTGTTGGATCGAATGGCCAGGCCAGCCATAACATCACTTCCTGATCGCCGAGAATTTGCATGGCAATAAACACCACCACGCAGGCGATCATCATCACCCAGGTGACCGGACCTGCGCGTTCACGCAAGGCGGCAAAGAAAGGATAACGGCGATAATGCAGGCCACTGCCGGTATGGCCCGCCTGCCAGCTGGCCGCCAGATAACGCGGATCTGCCGGGTTTTCGAGAAAACGCGCCAGCTCCGCCCGCACGCGCTCGGCCTGGGACTCATCCGCCAGCCAGACATCGCTTTGGTTATGTTGTTGAATCGTGAGGATAACACCCTGCGTCGCCATGTAATCAACAAACGCCTGCGCCACGCGGGGGTTAGCAAAAGAGGTAATCATCAACATCGTTGCTGTCGCTTATTCCACACAAAAGGGGACAGTATAAAGCGTTACGCGCCGTACGCCACCTCTGCGGGAAACTGACGCTGCCAGGCTTCAAAGCCGCCGTCAATGCTATAGACCACATCGTAGCCCTGTTGCAGCAGATACTGCGCCGCGCCTTTGCTGCTATTGCCGTGATAACACATCACCATCACCGGAGTGTCAAAGTCGTTATCACGCATAAACGCGCCAAGCGTGTCGTTAGTTAAATGGAAAGCCTGCACCGCATGCCCCATTGCGAAACTCTGTGGATCGCGAATATCGACCAGCACCGCCTCTTTTTCCTGCAACTTCTGGTGCGCGTCGGCAACGTTAATACATTCGAACTGATCCATGCGTCTCTCTTTCTTTACAAACAAGTGGGCAAATTTACCGCACAGTTTACGTCGAAGCGGCAGATAAACGCCATAATGTTATACATATCACTCTAAAATGTTTTTTCAATGTTACCCAAAGCGCGATTCTTTGCTAATATGTTCGATAACGAACATTTATGAGCTTTAACGAAAGTGAATGAGGGCAGCATGGAAACCAAAGATCTGATTGTGATAGGTGGCGGCATCAATGGTGCTGGTATCGCGGCAGACGCCGCTGGACGCGGTTTATCCGTGCTGATGCTGGAGGCGCAGGATCTCGCTTGTGCGACCTCTTCCGCCAGTTCAAAACTCATTCACGGTGGCCTGCGCTACCTTGAGCACTATGAATTCCGCCTGGTCAGCGAGGCGCTGGCTGAACGTGAAGTGCTACTGAAAATGGCCCCGCATATCGCCTTCCCGATGCGTTTTCGCCTGCCGCATCGTCCGCATCTGCGCCCGGCGTGGATGATTCGGATTGGTCTGTTTATGTACGATCATCTGGGTAAACGCACCAGCCTGCCGGGATCTACCGGTTTGCGTTTTGGCGCAAACTCAGTGTTAAAACCGGAAATTAAGCGCGGATTCGAATATTCCGACTGTTGGGTAGACGACGCCCGTCTGGTACTCGCCAACGCCCAGATGGTGGTGCGTAAAGGCGGCGAAGTGCTTACTCGTACTCGTGCTACTTCTGCTCGCCGCGAAAACGGCCTGTGGATTGTGGAAGCGGAAGATATCGATACCGGCAAAAAATATACCTGGCAGACGCGCGGCCTGGTTAATGCTACCGGCCCGTGGGTGAAACAGTTCTTCGACAACGGGATGCATCTGCCTTCGCCTTATGGCATTCGCCTGATCAAAGGCAGCCATATTGTCGTGCCGCGCGTGCATACCCAGAAGCAAGCCTACATTCTGCAAAACGAAGATAAACGTATTGTCTTTGTGATCCCGTGGATGGATGAGTTTTCCATCATCGGCACCACCGATGTGGAATACAAAGGCGATCCAAAAGCAGTGAAGATTGAAGAGAGTGAAATCAATTACCTGCTGAAAGTGTATAACACGCACTTTAAAAAGCAGTTAAGCCGTGACGATATCGTCTGGACCTACTCCGGTGTGCGCCCGCTTTGTGATGATGAGTCCGACTCGCCGCAGGCTATTACCCGTGATTACACCCTTGATATCCATGACGAAAACGGCAAAGCACCGCTGCTGTCGGTATTCGGCGGTAAGCTGACCACCTACCGCAAACTGGCGGAACATGCGCTGGAAAAACTGACGCCGTATTATCAGGGTATTGGCCCGGCGTGGACGAAAGAGAGCGTGCTGCCGGGTGGTGCCATTGAAGGCGACCGCGACGATTATGCCGCCCGCCTGCGCCGCCGTTACCCGTTCCTGACCGAATCGCTGGCGCGTCATTACGCACGCACTTACGGCAGCAACAGCGAGCTGCTGCTCGGCAATGCGGGGACGGTAAGCGATCTCGGGGAAGATTTCGGTCATGAGTTCTACGAAGCGGAGCTGAAATACCTGGTGGATCACGAATGGGTCCGCCGCGCCGACGATGCCCTGTGGCGTCGCACAAAACAAGGAATGTGGCTGAATGCGGATCAACAATCTCGTGTGAGTCAGTGGCTGGTGGAGTATACGCAGCAGAAGTTGTCGCTGGCGTCGTAAGGATGATGCCCGGTTGAAGTGCAACCGGGCTATTTGGATTCCTTAGACTATTTATTGTAAATAATTGAATAACGGCCCCTGAGCTAAAATCGCCAAACTTAAGCACGTTACCCACTCACCCCATTTCTGCCTCTGGCTTCTATTTTTGCTACGCCAATGGCAATAATATCCCAATGCAAAACCAACCTGTGCACTAATCGGGCCGACAAAATCAGTCCACGGCTGCGGCCAAAAAGGGGAAAAATTCAGGGGAAGCCAGACAAACGTCAGAAAGAAATTTCGGATATTTTCCAGCAACGCTGATTTCTCTGGAGAAATATAAAGAATGAAATTCGAGAGAATTAACCAGAAATAGACCGGAGAAAAGACCAGCCAGCAATGCAGTCTGTTTTTTAATTCAGGAGGCGTTCTGCGGGAGAATTGCCAACCGATGCCCCACATTACACTGAAAAAAAATGCATATTCAACCATTAACTCAAGTTGTAATTCCTGAAGAGAAATACGCACAACCAGGAGCGGAAAGGAGAATGTTATTCCTGCCAGAAAAGTTAACGTGAATATAAGTACGGCTAAGACAATAACCGTCGGCCATACCAATACTGGCACGATAACAAAACCGAGAATTACAGGGGGAATATAAAGCCGGAATTTAATCATTTTTATTTTCCTGGTGATTCGGATGATGCGTCATACATCGCGCATAAACACTCATCAATCATCCAGTCGTCTTCCCAGATCTGATACTGTGTGCCCTGTTCGGGCTGCTTAAGCGGGTTCTCAATCGCCTGCCGCGCGCGTTCTTTCAGGATGGATTGATTGTTGAAGGCCCAGGCATTGATTTGGGCAGTAATGGCTTTATCGTCATCATCCTGCTCAAAACGACTATTCTGAATATTCTCTTCCCTGTTATGCCACAGCAAACATGCCATCGATACTGTGGGTTGGTAACCGGGTACAGAGATGACGGCATCAAGCAATGACGAAAGAGCGATATCGGCACGGGAAAACATTTCCAGCATATACTGTAATTCGACAGCCTCATCGCCAGATACCCAATCAGCCATATACTGGCAGGCAAATCGCTGCAATATTGCCCGTTCATCCTCACGCCAGTTTTCTTTACTGGCAAGGTTGATACGCCGTAGAGAAAATACTTCGTGAATATTGTCAAATTGCCTCTGCGCAACAAACTCCAGTAAACGAGGAAGAAAATAACGAACCTCATCGCTGTTTTGCGGATCGGGTCCTGGACTACTATTCCAGGCATTGATTAAGGAATACGGGATCGCTCGTAACGATGTATTCCGTAATGCCTTTTGTTCCTGCTGACTCAGGCAATATTCACAACAAACCACAAATTGCTGCGGCACCGGATAACGACGAAAAATATGATAAACCTGCTCAATTAATGCCTGCATGGCGGGGCTGGGTTGCATAATTACCCCCTCTTCCGCTGGTCGCGTGTAAACGGTTGATAAACAAAACGAGCATTCGCCGCATTCAGGCGAATAATGGAACTACGAGAGAGGGAAAAGCTGGGCCGAATGCAATAATTACAATCCCGACAGCTTTCCTCTGTGCAATTTTCCACTGAGTAATGACGCGCGTAGAGTTTCAGTTCAGCCTGCTTATCCCGAAAACCGCGTAAGCTGTTATCGGTATGGAATTTCCATGCTTCTTTAAACACCTGAAAGATATAAACATCCTCAATCCAGTAGTCACATTTTTTAAGCGGGCGCTTTGCTATGATCACCCGCTCATCCGGGTTGAGCATTGCCGTAAAATGAACGGTGAAGTCATTTGTCGTATTCAGGTCACATTGAACATCTGGTACATCACTGATATAGGGGTCAAATCCAAAATCAGCACCACAGGCACAAAGACGACCGATCGTGGCGGTATCGAGGGAAAATCCCGGCCATACATTGCTGGAGGTTAAGCCAATATTTAATGTGACATTATATCGAAGCAATCCCTCAAGACCGTCAGCACCGACGAATTTTTCCCCTTCATCCAGGACCTGATTAATGAGTTGCTGGACAATGCCTTCATCCCAGTATGCCGATTTGCAGTTGGCAATCGTAATATCCACGCCTGTGAAAGGATCAGTACCAGCGAGGCTTGCAAATAATGTATTAACTAATTCCATTTTTATTACCCGCCTTAATGCAACGTTTTATACATCGGCACATAACCCACGTCTTCTACCAAACTCTGCCCCTGCGGCGTTAAAAACCATTCAACCAGTTTTTGTGTTTCTGACGTCATATTTTCCCGCGTTACCATAAAGGCATCGACGATATAGGGATATTTGCCATTGCGAATGTTTTCCGCAGTCGGTGCAATACCGTTAATCGCTAACAATTTGATATTCGTATCGGCATTCATTTGTGTTGCGTAATAGCGGAAGGTATAACCTATTGCGTTGTTTGTATTACGGTATTCGGCAACGACTTTAATCATTCCCTCCATCACACTTGCCACTTCGGTTTCCTGCGGCGAGATCATACGGACATTTTTCATGACCTGTAATTGCATCACCGTCTGACTGCCTGAGTCTTCCGGGCGTTGCCAGGTCTGGATCTCCTGATCGTTACCGCCAACAGTAAGCCAGTTGGTAATAGCGCCACTAAAGATGTCACGCACTTGTTGCTCTGTCAGGGAATTGACTGGATTATCAGCATTGACGATAAAAACAAATGCTTCGCGGGCAAAGGGGGCGTATATCAAAGTGACGCCCGGCACCCAGCATGGCAATAACCGCTGCCAAAAATTGCGCCAGTATGGGAATACCGAAAAAAGTCATTACCAGCGAGGTCAAAATCCATTTTCTGTTTTGCATCATTCTGTCCATTCTTTCTGAATGGCGAAATTATACTCCTCCAGTATCCTCGCCCCCGCTGGACACTTTTCCGAAATAAAGGCGAAAAAAAACGGGACCTTTTGGCCCCGTTCTATTTTTGGCGAAATTACAATCTCACCGGATCAATATGCCAGATAAGATCGGCGTACTCTTTGATAGTCCGGTCAGAAGAGAAATAGCCCATATTTGCGATGTTCAGCATCGCTTTGGCTGTCCACTCTTCTGGACGCTCGTACAGTTCGTCAACTTTATCCTGACAATCGACATAGCTGCGATAATCCGCCAGCACCTGGTAGTGATCGCCAAAGTTGATCAGCGAATCAACCAGATCGCGGTAGCGACCCGGCTCTTCCGGACTAAACACACCGCTGCCGATTTGCGTCAGCACCTGATGCAGCTCTTCATCTTTCTCGTAGTATTCACGCGGTTTGTAGCCCTGACGACGCAGCTCTTCCACTTCTTCCGCAGTGTTACCAAAGATAAAGATATTGTCCGCACCGACATGATCCAGCATCTCGACATTCGCACCGTCCAGCGTACCGATAGTCAGTGCGCCGTTAAGTGCAAACTTCATGTTGCTGGTGCCGGAGGCTTCCGTACCCGCCAGCGATATTTGTTCGGAAAGATCGGCTGCCGGAATGATCAGCTGCGCCAGGCTGACGCTGTAGTTCGGGATAAACACCACTTTCAGCTTATCGCCAATCTGTGGATCGTTGTTGATCACTTTCGCTACGTCATTGATCAAATGGATAATGTGCTTCGCCATGTAATAGGCCGAAGCCGCCTTACCGCCAAAGATATTCACTCGTGGAACCCACTTCGCATCTGGATCGGCCTTGATGCGGTTATAGCGGGTGATCACGTGCAACACATTCATCAATTGACGTTTGTATTCGTGAATACGTTTGATTTGCACATCAAACAGCGCCTTCGGATTCACCACCACATTCAATTGTTGGGCGATGTACTCCGCCAGACGCTTTTTGTTCTCCAGTTTCGCCTGATGAACAGCATGATTGACCATCGGAAAATCACAATGCTGTTGCAACTCGTTTAATTGACTCAGATCGGTACGCCAGTTACGACCGAGGTGTTGATCCAGCACGCCTGAAAGCGACGGATTCGCCACCGCCAGCCAGCGACGCGGGGTCACACCGTTGGTAACGTTGGTGAAACGTCCAGGGAAGATCTTCGCAAAGTCAGCAAACAGCGATTGCACCATCAGATTAGAGTGCAACTCCGATACGCCGTTAACTTTGTGGCTGACCACAACAGCCAGCCAGGCCATGCGCACACGACGCCCATTCGATTCATCAATGATCGACGCCCGTCCCAGCAGGTCGGTATCGTTCGGATACTGCTCCTGCAAGGTTTTCAGGAAATAGTCGTTGATTTCAAAGATAATCTGCAAATGGCGCGGCAGAATTTTACCCAGCATATCGACCGGCCAGGTTTCCAGCGCCTCGCTCATCAGCGTGTGGTTGGTGTAGGAGAAGACCTCGCAGCACACTTCAAAAGCGTCGTCCCAGCTAAATTTGTGCTCATCGATCAGCAGACGCATCAGCTCAGGAATCGACAGCACCGGATGGGTGTCGTTGAGGTGAATCGCGATTTTATCCGCCAGATTATCGTAGGTTTTATGCAACTGATAATGGCGACTTAAAATGTCCTGAATGGTCGAAGATACCAGGAAGTATTCCTGACGCAAACGCAGTTCACGTCCGGAATAGGTGGAGTCATCCGGGTACAGCACGCGGGATACGTTCTCAGAGTGGTTTTTATCTTCCACTGCCGCGAAGTAGTCACCCTGGTTAAATTTACCAAGATTAATTTCGCTACTGGCTTGTGCACTCCACAGACGCAAAGTGTTGGTCGCGTCAGTATCATAACCTGGGATGATTTGGTCGTAAGCCACGGCCAGAATTTCTTCGGTTTCAATCCAGCGCGTTTTCTTACCTTCTTGCTGAATACGTCCGCCAAAACGCACTTTGTAGCGCGTATTGTGGCGTTTAAATTCCCACGGATTGCCGTACTCCAGCCAGTAGTCCGGAGACTCTTTCTGACTGCCGTTAACGATGTTCTGTTTGAACATACCGTAGTCATAACGGATGCCGTAACCACGCCCTGGCAATCCTAAAGTCGCCAGCGAATCCAGGAAGCAGGCCGCCAGACGCCCCAGGCCACCATTACCGAGACCTGGGTCATTTTCTTCATCAATCAACTCTTCGAGATTTAATCCCATCGACTCCAGCGCACCCTGGACATCGTCATAAATACCTAACGACAGCATGGCGTTGGAGAGAGTACGGCCAATCAAAAATTCCATCGACAGGTAGTAAACCTGGCGAGTTTCTTGCGACAGCTGAGCACGATTCGAGCGTAACCAGCGCTCCACGAGACGATCGCGCACAGCAAATAACGTTGCGTTCAGCCATTCATGTTTATTGGCGACGACCGGATCCTTTCCAATCGTAAACATCAGCTTGTAAGCGATAGAGTGCTTAAGAGCTTCTACGCTTAGCGTGGGCGATGAATATGTAAACGGAGCATTCATATAGGCGTTTCCTGAAAACTATTTCAAGCGATAGTAAAGCTCACGGTACGACTTCGCCGCGACCTGCCAGCTAAAATCCATTGCCATAGCCTGACGTTGCACAAACCGCCACAGTGAAGGGCGAGACCACAGAACAAAAGCGCGTCGAATAGCCCGTAACAGCGACCAGGCATTACTATCTTCAAAGACAAACCCACTGGCGACGCCATCTGCAAGGTTCTCAAGAGAACAGTCAGAAACCGTATCAGCAAGCCCACCGGTACGCCGCACCAGCGGCAGCGTGCCGTACTTCAATCCATAAAGTTGCGTTAAGCCGCACGGTTCAAAACGACTGGGAACCAGAATGACGTCCGCGCCGCCCATAATGCGATGCGAAAATGCTTCGTGATAACCAATCTGTACACCAACCTTGCCGGGATGCTCCGCCGCTGCAGCAAGAAAACCTTCCTGCAATACCGGATCGCCCGCACCGAGCAGTGCCAGTTGTCCGCCCTGTTCCAGAAGACCCGGTAAGGCTTCCAGCACCAAATCCAGTCCTTTCTGGCTGGTCAGACGGCTCACCACTGCAAAAAGCGGCACTTTATCGTCAACCTTAAGCCCCATTGCGATTTGCAACTGGCGCTTATTCTCCGCTTTATCCTCCAATGAATCGCGGGTGTAACGCGAGGCTAAAAGTAAGTCCGTCTCTGGACTCCATATTTTCTCGTCCACGCCGTTCAGTACGCCGGAAAGTCGCCCTTCACGATGACGCTG
This sequence comes from Escherichia sp. MOD1-EC5495, assembly GCF_002965965.1. NCBI lineage: Bacteria > Pseudomonadati > Pseudomonadota > Gammaproteobacteria > Enterobacterales > Enterobacteriaceae > Escherichia > Escherichia sp. MOD1-EC5495. The sequence goes on along the minus strand of NZ_PTRI01000010.1, from coordinate 60,842 downwards.
CTGGAGTAAACCTTCCATACCGTAGGCAAACTGTGGTTCAGTAATCTCACGAGCGTAGGTCGGACTAACCGCTGTAATGTGATCGGCGTAATACAATCCGGCCTTCAGGAAAGAGATTTGCCCGTTGAATTCCAGCCCGTGAACATTAAAGAATGACCATGGCAATTGGATGTCATTCATGTGATGTGCATAAAACATGCCTTGATAGGCCAGGTTGTGCACAGTAAACACCGACTTCGCCGGACGCCCGTGTGCCGCCAGATACGCAGGCGCAAGACCCGCATGCCAGTCGTGCGCGTGCACAACATCGGGGCGCCAGAATGGGTCAAGGCCGCTTGCCATCTCCGCTCCAACCCACCCGAGCAGTGCAAAACGCAATACGTTGTCGGTGTAAGCAAATAAGTTGGTATCGTGATACGGGCTTCCGGGACGATCGTAGAGATGCGGTGCATCAATCAGGTAAATGCCAACCCCGTTGTAATGCCCAAACAGCAGCGTGAAATGTCCGGCGAAGGTATCGCGGCGAGATACCACCTTCGCATCGGTCACGCCACGGCGAATATCGGGAAATGCAGGCAACAGTACGCGAGCGTCAACGCCGTCTGCGATTTGTGCTGCGGGTAATGCCCCAATAACATCAGCCAGACCGCCGGTTTTAAGCAGCGGGAACATCTCTGAACATACATGTAAAACCTGCATTATCGCTCCTGTTTATACCCTAACTTCCGTAGCATTTCGCGCGTAACCAGCACAATGCCTTCTTCTGAACGATAGAAACGACGTGCATCCTCTTCTGCATCCTCACCAATCACCATTCCTTCCGGAATGACACAAGCGCGGTCAATGACGCAGCGACGCAGACGGCACGAGCGACCTACCCATACTTCCGGCAGCAATACGGCGGAATCAATGTTGCAGAATGAATTCACGCGAACGCGTGAGAACAGAACGGACTGCACCACCACCGAACCAGAGATCACACAACCGCCGGAAACCAGTGAGTTAAGGGTCATCCCATGGCTACCGGAGCGATCCTGAACGAATTTCGCTGGCGGCAATGATTCATTGTAGGTGCGAATCGGCCAGTTGCGATCGTACATATCCAGTTCCGGCACGACAGAAGCCAGATCCAGGTTCGCTTTCCAGTAAGCCTCCAGTGTCCCAACATCACGCCAGTACGGCTCGGCGTCCGGGTCGGACTGTACACAAGAGAGCGGGAATGGATGCGCATAGGCGAGGCCTGCTTCGGTAATTTTTGGAATCAAATCCTTACCAAAGTCGTGGCTGGAGTTTTCATCACGATCGTCTTCTTCCAGCAATTCATACAGGTACTCTGCATCAAAGACGTAGATCCCCATACTCGCTAAAGATTTGCTCGGATCGTTTGGCATTGACGGCGGGTTAGCCGGTTTTTCAACAAATTCGATAATTTTATCGTTTCCATCAACCGCCATAACGCCAAATGCAGAGGCTTCTTCAATCGGTACAGGCATACAAGCAACGGTGCAACGTGCGCCTTTTTCGACGTGGTCGATAAGCATACGCGAGTAGTCTTGCTTGTAGATATGGTCACCCGCCAGGATCACTACGTACTCCGCTTTATAACGGCGAATAATGTCGAGGTTTTGGGTAACGGCATCTGCCGTACCGCGATACCAGTTCTCCCCTTTCATTCTCTGCTGCGCTGGCAGCAGATCGACAAACTCGTTCATTTCTTCATTGAAGAACGACCAGCCGCGCTGAATATGCTGTACCAGAGTGTGAGACTGGTACTGGGTGATCACGCCCATACGACGGATCCCGGAGTTGATACAGTTGGACAGTGCAAAGTCGATAATACGGAACTTGCCGCCGAAGTGTACGGCAGGCTTTGCTCGTTTATTGGTTAAATCCTTCAGGCGAGTACCGCGTCCCCCCGCCAGAATCAGGGCAACAGACTTCAATGGCAGCTGGCGCGCCAACATTAAGTGATCGTTCTTCTCTAAACTAATCATGACTAACTCCTTTTTTATCATCTCTGGAACACACACAGTCCGTGTGCAGGTCCCGGCCAGACAGCCGTAATCACTGGGTTATCCTCTCCAGCGAATGGGGGAATGGCACGCCACTCCCCAGCAGGTAAAACAATCTCTGTTACCTCAAGCGTGGCGTTTATTGCGATCAAGAAACGATCCGAAAGCAAAATTTGCAGCTGCTTTGGCCCGTTCTGCCACTCATCCGAGCTTAAAGATTGAGCATATCGATTCAGCCAACGGACATTGCCGTCGCCTTCTTCCCACCAGCGATCCTCTGCCAAAGCAGGAATGCGCTTGCGCAGATGGATTAACGCGGCGGTAAACGCGGTTAAGCCACTGCTTGCTTGCGACCAGTCCAACCACGTTAGTTGGTTATCCTGACAGTAAGCATTGTTATTGCCATGCTGGCTGTGACCGTGTTCGTCACCGGCCAGTAACATCGGCGTACCCTGGGAGAGCAACAACGTTGTTAACAGGGCGTGAATGCTGTCGCGCCGCCGTTCAACCAGATCAAGAGTACCGCCTAACCCTTCTTTACCATGATTGTTACTGTAATTGTTGTTGGTTCCGTCGCGATTTTCTTCTCCGTTTGCTTCATTGTGTTTATGGTTAAAACAAACGCAGTCGCGAAGCGTAAAACCGTCATGCGCCGTGACCAGATTAATCGCAGCACTCGGCAGACGGCCATTACGTTTAAAAACATCACTGGAAGCGGCAAAGCGTCCGGCAAACTCCCCCAGCGACAGGTTATAGTGCAGCCAGAAGCGCCGGGCAGCATCGCGGAAATGATCGTTCCACTCGGCAAACAGCGGCGGGAAATTCCCCACCTGATAGCCACCGGGCGCGATATCCCACGGTTCGGCAATCAGCTTCACTTGCGAAAGTACCGGGCAATTCTGAATAGCCGTAAACAGAGGCGCATCCTGACGAAACTCCGGCGTTCGCCCCATGACTGTAGCGAGATCGAAGCGGAAGCCATCAACATGACAAGTTTCCACCCAATAGCGTAGACAGGCGCTGGCGTACTCCACCACAGCTGGATGGCTCAAATTGAGCGTATTGCCGCAACCGGTCCAGTTGTGATAATCGCCGTCTTCTCTTATCCAATAATAGCTACGGTTATCGATCCCGCGCAGGGAGAATAACGGGCCGTCGAGATCCAGTTCCGCACTGTGGTTGAGAACGATGTCGAGAATGACCTCAATGCCCGCTTTGTGCAGGGCTTTGACTGCATCGCGGAACTCATCCAACGCCGTGTCGGGCGAGCATGCATACGCCGGATGCAGTGCAAACAGCGCCACCGGGTTGTAACCCCAGTAGTTACTCAACCCCATTCGTTGCAAGCGCGGCTCACTGGCAAATTGCGCGATCGGCAGCAGTTCCAGTGCGGTAATGCCCAACTGTTTTAAATAGTTGATCATCACCGGATGCCCCAGGGCTTTATAGGTTCCACGGATCTCGACCGGGATCTCCGGGTGCAAGTAGGTTAAGCCTTTGACATGGGCTTCATAAATGATGGTACTGCCCCACGACGTACGCGGCGGGGCATCATCTTCCCAGTCATAGTGATCCACGACCACTACGCATTTCGGCGCAATAGCAGCGTTGTCGCGATAGTCAGGATCACTATGCCCGGCGTGCAGCAGCGGGTTATCTTTAAATTCCCCGACAATTTGCCGCGCGCAAGGATCAATCAACAACTTCGCCGGGTTAAAGCGATGCCCCATGGCGGGTTGCCATGGGCCATGAACGCGGTAACCATAACGCAAACCCGGGCGCGCATCCGGCAGATAACCGTGCCAGATGTCACCACTTCGTCCTGGCAAATCATACCGATGTTCGATGCCCTGAGCGTCAAACACACACAGCTCTACCCGTTCGGCATGAGCGGAGAAGAGCGTGAAGTTAACGCCCTGACCGTCGTAATGCGCGCCAAGAGGAGCGGGATTGCCAATGGCAAGTTGTGTCATTATCCCTCCCGAACCAGCCAGATAGTGGCCAGCGGCGGTAGCGTAAGGCTTAATGAATGCTGGCGACCGTGGCTGGCGATCTCATCACTGTGTACCGCGCCGCCATTACCGGTATTGCTACCGTGATAGTGCATGGAATCAGTATTGAGGATTTCACGCCATTTACCCGGCTGATTAATGCCAAAGCGATAATCATGGCGCGGCACCGGCGTAAAGTTACTGGCAACGATAATTTCATTACCCTCTTTATCACGGCGAACAAAAATCAGCACCGAACGTTCATGGTCATCCACCACCAGCCATTCAAAGCCATACGCGTCAAAATCCAGCTCGTGCAATGCCTTGTGATAGCGATAAGTGTGGTTCAGATCGCGCACCAGACGCTGGACACCGTGGTGCCAGTTGTCGCCGCCTTCCAGCAGGTGCCAGTCAAGGCTGGCGTCGTGGTTCCACTCGCGCCCCTGTGCAAATTCATTACCCATGAACAGCAGTTTTTTGCCCGGAAACGCCCACATCCAGGCATAGTAGGCTCGCAGATTGGCAAACTTCTGCCATGCATCGCCCGGCATTCTGTCGAGAATCGATTTTTTGCCGTGCACCACTTCGTCGTGCGACAACGGCAGGACGAAGTTTTCAGTGTAGTTGTAGAGCATCCCGAAGGTGAGTTTATCGTGATGGTATTGACGATAAACCGGGTCGAGCTTCATGTAGTCCAGGGTGTCGTGCATCCAGCCGAGGTTCCACTTGTACCAGAAGCCGAGGCCGCCGATATCCTGCGGACGAGAAACGCCAGGGAAATCGGTAGACTCCTCCGCCATTGTTACCGCGCCAGGAACTTGCTCACCGATAATACGGTTGGTATTGCGTAAAAATTCAATCGCTTCCAGATTCTCGCGCCCACCAAACTCGTTGGGGATCCACTCGCCCTCTTTACGGCTGTAGTCGCGATAAATCATCGAAGCCACCGCATCGACACGCAGCGCATCAATACCAAAACGTTCAATCCAGTACAGCGCGTTGCCGACGAGGAAATTACTGACTTCACGACGCCCATAGTTGTAAATCAGGGTATTCCAGTCCTGATGGTAGCCTTCACGGGGATCGCTGTGTTCATACAGATTTGTTCCGTCAAATTCGGCAAGCGCAAAGTCATCAGTCGGGAAGTGCCCCGGCACCCAGTCAAGAATGACGTTCAAACCGGCTGCATGTGCGGCATCAATGAAATAGCGGAAGTCATCGCGAGTACCAAAACGGCGAGTTGGCGCGTACAGACCCGTCGGTTGATAGCCCCAACTACCATCGAATGGATGTTCGTTAATTGGCAGCAGTTCGAGATGGGTAAAGCCCATCCATTTAGCGTAAGGCACCAGTTGATCAGCCAGCTCGCGGTAGCTTAACCAGAAGTTGTTGTCGGTGTGACGACGCCAGGAACCCAGGTGAACTTCATAGATAGAGATTGGCGCATCGAACTGATTCGCTTTTTTGCGCTCTTCGGTCTGCACGACCTTTTCAGGCAGTCCGCAAATAAGGGAAGCGGTTTCCGGACGCATCTGTGCTTCAAAGGCATAAGGATCAGACTTCAAACGCAGATTGCCATTGGCATCAATCATTTCGTATTTATAGAGCTGACCGTTATGCGCGCCAGGGATAAACAGTTCCCAGATGCCGCTCTCTTTACGCAGGCGCATCGGATGACGACGACCATCCCAGTAGTTGAATTGCCCAACAACTGAGACTCGGCGGGCATTGGGTGCCCAGACAGAAAAACGCGTGCCGGTAACGCCATCCATGGTATCTGCGTGTGCGCCTAAGGTTTCGTACGGGCGCAGGTGAGTACCTTCAGATAACAGCCAGGCATCCATTTCCTGGATTAAAGGGCCAAAACGGTAAGGGTCATCAATCAGATTCTGCTGACCATGCCAGACAACAGCCAACTGATAGCGGAAAAAATTCTTACGTCGTGGAATGACGCCGCTGAAGAATCCACGAGAGTCGAGACACTCCAGTTTAGCGACTTTGCGTCCGGTTTTTGGTTCAATCACCCACACATCGGTGGCGTCAGGTAAAAGGGCGCGGACTTCCAGTCCTGCTGTAGTTTTATGCATTCCCAGTACGGAAAATGGGTCTGCAAAATGGCCTGCAATTAGCGCGTTTATCACGTCTCTATCGATACGAACGGACATGCTTGTCTTCCTGTTTTATTGTGTCACCCCATCCAACTGATTTTTGACATCTGGTTGTGACATTTTTTTGACCTGAACGGCGCAGCACTCTGTGCATCCTCTCTGCGTCGTCCTCCCTTCAGGTAAGGCAGTGAATACTCATGTATTCTGCCACCCTTAAAGAATAGCCAATGCTCTATCTAACTCCCGGTAAATCATGAAACATCTGCGCTTACTCCTGTATTACGCACTAAAAGGGGCGGCATTGCGCCCCAGATTTAATGAATAAAGATTACGCCAGTTGACGAAGCATCCGGCGCAGCGGCTCCGCTGCGCCCCACAGCAACTGGTCACCTACGGTAAAGGCTGACAGAAATTCTGGTCCCATATTCAGCTTACGCAGGCGGCCTACCGGCGTGGTCAGCGTGCCAGTAACGGCTGCTGGGGTTAGCTCACGCATAGTGATTTCCCGATCGTTTGGTACGACTTTCGCCCACGGGTTGTGAGCCGCCAGCAGTTCTTCCACGGTCGGAATAGATACATCTTTTTTCAATTTGATGGTGAATGCCTGACTATGGCAGCGCAATGCCCCGACGCGCACGCATAAACCATCTACCGGAATCACAGAAGATGTGTTGAGGATCTTGTTGGTTTCCGCCTGCCCTTTCCATTCTTCGCGGCTCTGACCGTTATCAAGCTGTTTGTCGATCCACGGAATCAGGCTACCCGCCAGCGGAACACCAAAGTTATCCACCGGCAACTCGCCGCTGCGGGTTAAGGTCGTGACTTTGCGTTCAATATTGAGAATAGCAGAGGACGGGGTTGCGAGTTCATCCGCCACATGGCCATACAGTTGGCCCATCTGGGTTAACAACTCCCGCATATGTCGCGCACCACCGCCGGAAGCCGCCTGGTAGGTTGCAACGGAAACCCAATCAACAAGATCATTGGCGAATAAACCGCCTAACGACATCAACATCAGGCTTACGGTACAGTTACCGCCAACAAAAGTCCTGATGCCTTTATTTAATCCGTCAGTAATGACGTCCTGATTGACCGGGTCAAGGATGATGATGGCGTCGTCTTTCATGCGCAGAGACGATGCTGCGTCAATCCAGTAACCTTGCCACCCGTTCTCACGGAGCTTTGGATAGATTTCGTTGGTATAATCGCCGCCCTGACAGGTTACGATGATATCGAGGGCCTGCAGCGCCTCCAGATCAAAGGCATCCTGAAGTGTGCCGGTAGTACCGCCAAAGGACGGTGCAGCCTGACCAGGCTGGGAAGTCGAAAAGAAGACAGGGCGAATGGCGTCGAAGTCGCGCTCTTCAACCATGCGTTGCATGAGAACGGAGCCGACCATACCGCGCCAGCCGATAAAACCAACATTTTTCATAAGCGTTTTTTTCCTGCAAAGATGTGTGCTGTATATATGTGCCGGTGTCCTCGTGGCACATCTTTCACCATACAAAAAGCAGCCAAAGTCGCAAGTGAAATTAATCAATGATAGCGAAGCAATCAGTAATGCGACTTATCCTGCTTTCATAGCACGCAGAAAGTCCAACGCAATTATCAGGGAACTTGAGTTATGAATGAAATCATTTCTGCAGCAGTTTTATTGATCTTGATTATGGATCCGCTCGGAAACCTACCTATTTTTATGTCCGTACTGAAACATACTGAACCGAAAAGACGTCGGGCAATCATGGTGCGAGAGTTGCTTATTGCTCTCCTGGTGATGCTGGTGTTCCTGTTTGCGGGTGAGAAAATTCTGGCATTTCTTAGCCTACGGGCGGAAACCGTCTCCATTTCTGGCGGCATCATTCTGTTTCTGATCGCCATTAAGATGATTTTCCCCAGCGCCTCGGGAAACAGCAGCGGGCTTCCGGCTGGTGAAGAGCCGTTTATCGTGCCATTAGCCATTCCACTGGTCGCCGGGCCGACAATTCTCGCCACGCTGATGTTGCTGTCTCATCAGTACCCGAATCAGATGGGGCATCTGGTGATTGCCCTGCTGCTGGCCTGGGGCGGCACATTTGTCATCCTGCTACAGTCATCGCTGTTTTTACGTCTGCTGGGCGAGAAAGGGGTGAATGCGCTTGAACGCCTGATGGGATTGATTCTGGTGATGATGGCAACCCAGATGTTCCTCGACGGCGTTCGGATGTGGATGAAGGGGTAAGGTTCAAACAGGTGCTGCACACAACCTGACGCGGCACCTGTTTTATTACCTGAACTGATAATGACCTTCGCCCAATCGGATAACTCTTCCCTCTTCTTCTGCGCGATTCAGCCATACACTAGCTTGTTCGATGGTTAAACCAGTACAAGACGCCAGCCTTTCAATACTTATCGATTCCTTTGCAAGGATCGCCAGTTCCGCTACAAAGAGTTGATAAAAATCGACAGACGTATGCGCGGGCATTCCTGCGTAATTTGCGTCATCTTCATGCAGTGAAAACAGTTCTGGTTGAGCGTTACGGCGTACTCTGTCATACATCAGCCCAGGAACGTCTGGCAGTCTGATCGTCACATTTTCAGCCCGTTCAGCACTCCATGACGCCCCATTTTCTACTAATCGTGAATTGGCTGATTGCTCATCCTGATTTGGTTTAACCAGAACAGGCAGCCACTGATGTTTTAATGCCTCCATCGCCCCAGTTATCGTTCCACCGGTCATTCCCGCACGCACAACCATTGCGCTTTCAGCAAGGCAATAAATATATTTATTCCGCGCCATCGCATTGCCGACGGTGAAACGTACTTCTGGGTAAAACGGCGAAATCAACACCAGATTGCCTGCTATAAGCCCTTCACGCCATTTCACTAACGTGCTCGTTTTTAACAAGCTATCAGCTAATACGCCAACGGCCGTTCCCCCTGCCTCTAGTGCCGACGTCATTGCACATTCATCAATACCTCGCGCACCACCAGAGATAACGCAAATCCTCTGTTGAGCCAGTTTCGCTGCCAGTTGTTGGGTATAGCGCAAATCGGCAGTCGGAGCATCTCGTGAGCCAACAATCGCCATACCTTCCGCTTGCAGTAATGCTTTATTCCCGCAGCCAAATAAAACGGGAGGGGCATCCGTTCGCAATCGGTTTTTCAAGCGAACGGGATAATCGGCATCGCCTCGGGTTAAGATCCATAAACCAGCGCGTTGCCACTTATCTACCGCCAACGCCAGACTATGACCGCGCGCCAGCAAGCCAAGAATACGCTCCTGAGAAATACGCGGATCGCTCCAGCCTGTAAGTTTCTCTTGCGGTTGCGACACCAGAAGATCGGCGGGACTGATACGTTGGTGCTTCAGCCATAATGCAAACTTCCCCCATTCACTATTGCTAAGAGGTTTATGCTCACTCGCCGCCGCGCGAGAAAAATCGCTGGTTAGCAGGAGAGTCGCTTGTGCATTGGCTGAAAGATTCATCAATTTTTTACCGAGGTAGAAGCAAGGGCAAGAGGATAAACCGTCGGGCAACCTGCCTGGCGTAACAGTGCTGTCAGAACTGTCAGCGTCCATGCAGAATCCACGATATCGTCAACCAGCAACGCCGGACCTGGCATCAAAGGAGGGGTAATCACAAACGCCCCGTCGAGATTTTGACACTGGTGAAAACGGTTTTGCTGCATTTTCTGTGGTGGATTGTCCACGACTTTTCCAATGGCATCAATAAAAGGTAAGCCAAGTTTCGCCGCCAGTCGCCGGGCAAAATCAGGAACCAGGTCGAGGTGCCTTAATGAAGGAACGCAGCATACCCAGGTTGGTTCAGGATGCGGATTCCAGCGTTGGCGAACCATTTCCGCACATGCCTCCACCAGCTCATCACTGAAGCGCCCCATTTTTTTCTCCTGTGCGACCTGCTTTCCCCACCCGGAATCCCCCCAACGAGAAAGGATTCGCCCCGTAGATCCTTGTAAATCCGCAGGTAAGTTCCCTTTAAATCCGTATTGTGTAAAAGCCCCAGATGCCACCTGTTTATTGAGATTTAATGGCAGGTCAGCGTGTTTAATAAATAAATTTGCTGCATGGAGTAAGCCGCTATCAATGTCGGGCAACAACAACGGATGCTGAAGACAACTGCTACATTTACCACAACGTTCGGCACTTGGCTCATCGAGTGCGCGGCGCAGAAATTGCATTTTGCACTCCTTAGTCGTGATATAGCTTTCAACGTCTGCCAGTTCACTTTTTCTCTGATTCATCAAATGGTTAATTCTTTCATGGTCAGGAGAAAAACTGACGATAGTTCTGCGCCATAATTTCTCGGTATACACCACAGGCGATGGATTTTCAGCTACCAATAATTTCAGTGCTTTTTCTATTTGCCCATAACGGAGATTCGTCCGTTGTTCAATGCCTCGTAGAGTAAGACCGTCATTCTCGCTAAGTACGTTGAGTATTTCATGAATTTGTGCCTCCGCAGGAAAGGCGCTTTCACGGAAGAATTGATGAATAGCGCGGTCTTCGCCACCACAAAGCAATATGCCAACTGCGGAATCTATAGCACGCCCGGCACGCCCCACCTGTTGGTAGTAACCAACAATCGACCCCGGCATCTGATAATGAATGACGAAACCTAAATCAGGTTTATCAAACCCCATACCTAATGCCGTCGTCGCGACCAGCACTTTGATTTTATTTGCCAGCAGTGCCTGCTCCAGATATTCCCTGGCAGTATTAGAATCTTTCGCGCCTTCACAAGTCACGCCGCTGTAGTACGCAAATGCACTGATACCATTTTTCCTTAACCACTCGGCGACAAGTTCGGCATCGCGCGTAGTCAGGGTATAAACAATTCCCGATTTGGAAAACTGAGGGATAACCGTCGCTAACCATGCCAGACGGGATGACTGTTCACCTAAGACTAAGGCATCAAGCGCCAAACTTTCGCGAGCCAGCGTTCCACGCTGAATCACAATGTCACCCAATTGCTGACGGATATCCTCAACGACACGGTTATTCGCTGTCGCGGTTGTACCCAGAACAGGGGTATTCGCAGGCAACTGGCGCAAAATATCTAATATACGTCGGTAATCCGGGCGAAAATCGTGGCCCCAATCAGAGATGCAGTGCGCCTCGTCGACCACAAGCAAGCCAATACGATCGGCTATAGGATATAAAACCGTTTCGATAAAGTCCTGGTTTGCCAAACGTTCCGGGGAAACCAGCAAGCAATCGACCTCACCTTGCAGCAAATTATCGCTAATGCGCTGCCATTCTTCCCTGTTTGTAGAATTCAACGTTTCAGCCGTAATACCTAACCGTTCAGCGGCGGCAACCTGGTTACGCATCAGGGCAAGCAAAGGAGAGATGATAATTGTCGGGCCAGCGCCGCGATCGCGGAAGATTTTACTGGCGATGAAGTACACGGCGCTTTTCCCCCAGCCAGTGCGCTGTACAACCAGCAGTTTTCGCCGCTGATTAACCACCGCATCTATAGCTTCCCATTGCCCTTCCCTGAAGGTAGCGGTGGTGTTACTTAACATCCGCTGTAACAGCAATTCAGCTCCGTGTTTCTCCATCTTCTTCTCCTGCGTCCGTTAACGCAGTGATTAGAACGGATAATGAGCCAGTATTTTTGCGAGAGAGATCAAAAAGATGAAGAGAGGAAAAAAGAGAAATGAATTACTGCGAGCAAGCTCGCAGTAATTTGTCGCGGTAATTAACTCAACAGCTGGAACGCAATCATCCCGACGATAGCACCGACAGTGCCGAGGATGGTTTCCATCATGGTCCAGGTTTTCAGCGTTTCGGCTTCGGTCGCGCCGGTAAATTTACCGAACAACCAGAAACCGGCGTCGTTAACGTGGCTGACAACAATCGAACCACCAGCGATACAAATCGACAGCGCCGCCATTTGCGCACCGGAGTAGTTCAGTTGTTCAATAACCGGCATCACCAGCCCCACCGCCGTTAAGCAGGCAACCGTTGCAGAACCCTGAATGATGCGCACTGCAGCGGCCAGCACGAAGCAGGTAATCGCAATCGGCAGCCCCATCCCGGTTAACGCTTCGCCCAGTGCCGGACCTACGCCAGAGTCAACCAGCACCTGTTTGAACACGCCACCCGCACCAATTACCAGCAGAATGATCCCCGCCGGTTGCAGCGCGTGACCGCAAATCTCCATCACTTTGTCTTTCGGCATACCCTGACGCATCGCCAGACCATAAATCGCCACCAGACAAGCAACCAGAATCGCGGTAAACGGATGACCGATAAACTCGAACCATTCGTAAGCGGTAGAGCCTTCCGGCACAAAACGCGCGGCAATGGTTTTAAGACCTACCAGCACCAGCGGCAACAGGATCAGCGACAGGCTGAATCCGAAAGATGGCATTTTGCCTTCGCCGAGATGTGGTTCGCTGATGTCGTCAGGAATATGCAGTTCCACGTAGCGGCTGATGAAATTACCCCACAGCGGCCCGGCAATAATCATTCCCGGAATTGCCGCACACAGACCGATCAGGATCATCCAGCCAAAGTCGGCGTTCATCTGCGATGCCAGCAGCATTGGCGCTGGCCCCGGCAATAAGAACGCCGCCGCTGCCGCCACGCCGGCGAATAACGGGATAACCAGTTTCACCAGGTTCGTGCCGGTATGGCGCGCCATTGAGAAAGCAACGCTAATCAGCAGAACAATCGCCACTTCAAAGAACAGCGGTAGCGCACAAACCAACCCCGCAAGGCCAATGGCATAATGCGCGCGGCTGTGACCGAAGGATTTGAGCATTTTGACGGCAATCTGATCGACTGCGCCGGTTTCATGTAAGATCTTGCCAAACATGGCTCCCAGAGCGACAACCACCGCCAGGAAGCCGAGGGTGCCTCCCATCCCTTTTTCCATCGTCGCTGCGATTTTATCGAGCGGCATACCGGAAAAAAGGCCAGCCCCCATAGACACCACCATCAAAGCCAGGAAAGCGTGCATACGCGCTTTCATGACTAAAAACAGCAGCAGTAAAACAGACCCTACTGCTGTTAAAACAAGCGTTAATGTACTCACTACTTATTTGCCTTTTTTAATAACCTCAATGGTGCTTGCCACAACACCTTCCAGCGGTTGATCGATATCCACCACCAGTACATCGGTTTCGTCCGCACCCGGTTCTTGCAGCGTTTCAAACTGCGTCACCAGCATTTGGGTTTTAAAGAAATGGCCTTTACGCGCTTTCAGGCGGCTTTCAATTACATCAAAATCGCCTTTCAGGTAGATGAAAGAGAGATTCGGATTACCCGCGCGCAGCAGGTCGCGATAGTGCTTTTTCAGTGCGGAACAGACGATCAGCGACACTTTATTGGTACGCTGCATGGCAAACGCGGCGTCGTTCAGCGCCTGTAACCACGGTTTGCGATCGTCATCATTCAGCGGTTCACCGGACGCCATTTTTTCGATATTGCGACGCGGATGGAGGAAATCGCCATCAAGAAACGCGGCATGAAGTTGATGCGCCACTTCACTGGCGACCGCAGATTTGCCGCTGCCCGATACGCCCATCAAGACGTAAATGTGGTGATCATGGTTAGTCGTGCTCAAAGTGGTGCCCCCACAATACAAGAATTAAAAATGTTACGGGTAACTGTTATCGGTAACATTGTCCAGCCGGACAAAATCAGAAGCAATATCCATCCGTGCCTTAAGTGTATAAGTGTGAGCTACTTCAAATTTGTGAGCTTAAATAGATCCGCCCGGTGACAAGGTGAAACCTAAATCTAACATTTTCGGTGTCACTGCTTCGCCACGAATACGCGCCAGCAGGCGTTCAGCGCCAATGCTGCCCATCCGCTCACGCGGCGTCAGCACGCTCGCCAGCCGTGGCTCCATCACCTGACCAATATCGTGGCCGTGGAAACCGGCAATTGCCATATCATCAGGAATTTTCAGCCCCAGACGCTGACATTCAAACGCCGCGCCGACAGCCAGGTCATCGTTGGTACAGAATACGCCATCTAACTGCGGATATTCCCTCCGCGCCTGGCGAATCAGTTCGATACCTGAAGAGTAAGAAGAAGATTGTTCAACCATCACGCTATATGGCACCAGGCCGGCATCCAGCATCGCCTGTTCGTATCCCTTCTGTTTGATGATTGTACGTTCGTCGAGACGTGCGCCGAGATAGGCAATGTGACGATGCCCGCGAGCAATAATGGCGGTGGTCATCTGGCGTGCCGCTTCAAAGTTATCAAACCCGACGGCGATATCGAGGCACGGAGATTTACTGTCCATCAGCTCCACCACTGGAATACCTGCCACTTCAATCATCTTTAAGGTGCGCGGCGTGTGGGTACGTTCGGTGAGGATCAGCCCGTCGATATTCCATGAAAGCATCGATTCGAGGCGCTCTTGTTCCATTTCCGGTTTATAACCGTAGTGCGCCAGCATAGTCTGATAACCGTGCGCGTCGGTAACGCTTTCGATACCGCGTAATACTTCCGCGAAAACCTGGTTGGTGAGAGAAGGTAACAGGACGCCAATTGCCCGGCTGGTAGCATTTGAGAGGATATCGGGCGCGCGGTTGGGAATATAACCCAGTTCATCAAGAGCGGCGGCAATCTTGCCACGTAAGGCGACGGAGACCTGCTCCGGGTTGCGTAAAAAACGGCTGACCGTCATTTTGGTCACGCCTACACGGTCAGCCACATCCTGAAGTACGGGTCTTTTCTTTTTCATCGTCCTGAAGGGTACAAAAGGGATAGATTCCTTTAGTTTAACACGGACGCATCACAACCTTCCTGATTCCTCAGGAAGGTTGTGAGATAAATTTAGACTGGCGGCAAATCGAACAGCAGAATTTCACTGTCGCTATCGGCGTGGATGGAGATTGCCTGCTCATCCCAGATTGCCAGACCATCACTGGTCGAGGCTTTTACACCGTTAATGGTGACATTGCCTTTCACTACCTGGATCCAGACGCGGCGTTCAGCGGCAATCTGATGCACAGACTGTTCATCTTTCAGCAGCGCCCAGCGATACAGTTCCATATCCTGATGCACTTTCAACGAACCATCACGCGCATCCGGCGAGAGCACCAGTTGTTTGCCCTGCACGGCATCAAAGCGACGCTGTTCATAACGCGGCGTAATGCCGTTTTCTTCTGGCATGATCCAGATCTGATACAGATGCAGACGCTCGGTGCTGCTTGGGTTGTACTCTGAGTGACGAATACCCGTACCCGCACTCATAATCTGAAACTCGCCCGCCGGAACCTGCTCTTTATTACCCATGCTGTCCTGATGCTCAACAGTACCTTCCAGCACGTAGGTTAAAATTTCCATATCTTTATGTGGGTGAGTGCCGAAACCCTGCCCTGCTTCAATCACGTCGTCGTTAATGACACGCAGCGCGGAGAAGCCCATAAAGTTCGGGTCGTAATAGTTGGCAAAAGAGAAAGTGTGCCAGGAGTCCAGCCAGCCATGATTCGCATGACCACGTTCATTTGCTTTGCGTAAGTAGATCATTTGTATTCACCCCCTGAATGTTTTCGATGGGCTTAGTGTGGACCCGATCCGCCTGGGATGATAGAGGGTGAAAATTGACCCCTCTGTTCAAAAAAATTGAACTATTCGAGGAGCCATCAAACTTACTTCGCGAGAGTCACTGTAGAGGGAGAAGCTTGTTCAAAACCGCGTTCAAGGATTTCCAGATTAGTAAGAACTTCAGATTCCTTGACGTAATTTGGTGCACCGGTAGTGATGGTTTGATACAGCGCATCATATACGCGTCCGTAGTCGCCCACCTCCGGCTTCATCTCTTCTCTTACCGTCACGCCCTCGTCATTGACATACTCCAGCACACCGACCGAATCATCCGCTGCGAATCCCGGTTCGCCCGGCATAATATTAGCCTTCAGGCTGGTTTCCTGCTGGTCGATACCGTATTTAATAAATGTACCTTTCTTACCGTGAACGATAAATTTCGGATAATCGATTTTCACCAGATGGCTGGTTTTGACGATGGCTTTCAGGTCGCCATAAAACAGTTGCGCTTCAAAGGTGTCGTCAGGATTGGCTTTATTACGCAGGCTGCGAATGTCGTAAGCCACATGATCCGGGCGACCGAACAACGAGATAATCTGGTCGAGGGTATGCACGCCAAGGCCATAAAATGCGCCATCCTGCGGCAGTCCAGGTTTGGTTTCTGCCACCGGACGGTAATAGTCAAAATGGCTTTCCACTTCGACAATCTCTCCCAGCTTGCCGCTTTCAATCGCTTTTTTCGCCGTCAGGAAGCAGGAGTCAAAGCGGCGATTCTGATACGGCGTGACGGTCAGCCCTTTGCTTTTTGCCAGCGCAAACAGCTCTTTCGCCTGCGCAAGCGTCGGGGTGAACGGTTTTTCGACCAGCACATTTTTCCCGGCTTCCAGCGCACGCTTCGCGTACTCGAAGTGGCTGTCAGCGTGAGTGCAGACGATAACCAGCTTAACGTCAGGATCGTTTAATACTTCGTCGAGATCGCTGGTGAAATGGATATGCGAGTAGACAGGAGCCTGTTCTTCCGGCTTCGCATGGCGACGAAAAATATGCGCGACATGCCAGCTATCCTTGCGGTTAAGTACATACGGCAGATGGTAACGGGTGGTGCTTTTGCCGAAGCCAATAAAGGCGCAGTTGATGGCCATGATTTCGTCCTTTTTTAAGGTGGTTAGTTACACCTTAACGCAAAGCGGACGTGGTTCCTATGCCTGTGCTTCAGTACGTCAGATTGTTGGCAAAGTGCACTTTGATCATGCCGGATGCGGCGTGAACGCCTTATCCGACCTACGGTTCGGGCACAGGTTTGTAGGCTGATAAGCGTAGCGCATCAGACAATTTTGCATTTGTCTCAACACGAGGAACATTCCCCTTGGACAAAATGACAAGCAAAAAAAAGCCAGCACCCGGCTGGCTAAGTAATACTGGAAGCAATGTGAGCAATGTCGTGCTTTCAGGTTCTCCGCGAGGGTCTTCCTGATTGCGAGACAATAATAATCATTCTCATTCGCACTTGTCCAACACTTTTTGCAAAAAAATGCATTTGACTCGTATTTGAAAGTCAATGATGTTGAAAGGGACATTTACCCCAAAGAGGACAGAGGAATGAGTGAGATAGTGATACGCCACGCTGAAACGCGCGATTACGAGGCCATTCGGCAAATTCACGCCCAGCCGGAGGTGTATTACAACACACTACAGGTGCCTCATCCTTCCGATCATCTGTGGCAGGAGCGACTCGCCGATCGTCCCGGCATTAAACAGTTAGTCGCCTGTATTGATGGAACCGTTGTGGGTCATCTCACCATTGACGTGCAGCAACGCCCGCGCCGCAGTCATGTTACCGATTTTGGTATTTGCGTCGACTCCCGCTGGCACAATCGCGGCGTCGCCAGCGCCCTGATGCGAGAGATGATTGAGATGTGCGACAACTGGCTGCGGGTAGATCGCATTGAACTAACCGTGTTTGTCGATAACGCCCCGGCAATTAAGGTCTATAAAAAACACGGTTTTGAGATTGAAGGAACTGGTAAAAAGTACGCGTTGCGAAATGGCGAATATGTCGATGCGTATTTTATGGCGCGGGTGAAATAAAGAATTTGCAATCTAAGTTTGTCATTTAAGCCCTCACCTACCGGGAGAGGGCTTAAGATATTAATACCCCGCTGTTAAATCATCCACCGAGCGCGGGTCGGATGCGCCGTATAACTCACCCTCCGGCCCAACCATAATGCTTTGCGTACTGCCCATCGCCTCTTTCAGCGCCACTTTCTGACCTTTTGCTTCCAGCAGCTTGAGCGTATCCGGGCTAAACCCTTTTTCGACGCGCAGCTCGTCCGGCAACCACTGATGATGGAAACGCGGCGCATTGGTCGCTTCGGCGACGTTCATTCCATAATCGATGCTGTTCACTACCATTTGCAGCACAGTGGTGATAATCCGACTCCCGCCTGGGCTACCGGTAACCAGCCAGGTTTTACCGTCTTTCACCACAATCGTTGGTGACATCGACGACAGCGGGCGTTTGTTTGGCCCGACGGCGTTGGCATCGCCGCCTACCAGCCCGTAAACGTTCGGTACACCTGGTTTGGCTGAGAAATCATCCATCTGATTGTTAAGCAGAATACCGCTCTCACCCGCGACAATCCCCGTACCGAAAGTGGTATTCAGCGTATAGGTCACCGCCACCGCGTTACCGTCTTTATCCACCACTGAGTAATGGGTTGTTTGATTACTCTCATAAGGCGCAAGTTTGCCTGGGCGAATTTCGCTGGACGGCTTCGCTTTATTGATATCAATTTGATCGGCAATGGATTTGGCATAGGCTTTATTGGTCAGCGCCTGCCACGGCACTTTGACAAAATCCGGGTCGCCAAGATATTCCGAGCGGTCGGCGTAGGCGTATTTCTCAGCTTCTGCCATGATTTGCATCGCATCGGCGCTGCCAAAGCCATATTTCTTCATATCGAAGTTTTCCAGGATATTCAGAATCTGCACGATATGAATCCCGCCGGAGGATGGTGGTGGCATGGAGTAAACCTGATACCCGCGATAATCGCCGCTAATCGGTGTGCGTTCCACCGCTTTATACGCCGCTAAATCTTCTTTGCTTACCAGGCCGCCGTTTTTCTGCATCTCCTGGGCGATCTGCTCAGCTATCGTGCCTTTGTAGAATTCGTCCGGGCCGTTTTCGGCAATCATCTCCAGGCTCTTTGCCAGGTTCGCCTGCACCAGTTTGTCGCCCTTTTTCAGCGGTTCGCCCTCTTTCCAGAAGATAGCCTTGCTGTTTTCGTGATTCGGCAGCACTTCACTGCCGTAAGTTTTGAGATCGTCGGCCAGCGCGTCGTTAACGATAAAACCATCGCGCGCCAGTTTAAACGCCGGTTGCACCACTTTGTTCAGCGGCATGGTGCCGTACTTCTCCAGCGCCAGCGAGAAGCCTGCGACCGTGCCAGGCGTTCCTGAGGCCAGATGCGAAGTGAGTGATTTTTTGCTGTCCGGGTTGCCCTGGTCATCAAGGAACATATCGCGGGTCGCTTTGGCGGGTGCCATTTCGCGGAAATCGATAGCGGTGGTATTGCCATTTTTCGAGCGGATCAGCATAAAACCACCACCGCCCAGATTCCCTGCCTGCGGATGCGTTACCGCCAGCGCATATCCCACCGCCACGGCGGCATCAACGGCATTACCACCTTCTTTAAGGATATCCACCCCCACCTGAGTGGCAGTAGCATCCACAGACGCCACCATCCCCTGCTTCGCGCGTACCGGATGAAAGACATCTTCCTCCACGCCATACGAGACAGGCGGCGGCGCAGGTGGCGCGGCAACAACACTAAAACAACATCCTGAAAGCAAAGCTGTAATCGCCGCCCGGCGTAAAAACGTCGGTTTTATCATCGTTATTCTCCAGTTATGTGTGGGGCAACCCCAGCTAAGCCTGGTATATAACTCTGAATTAATCATCGTTTTGCCGGGAAGCGAGTAAACTTAAAGGATATCTTCAGAGGAGGATACGCGATGAAACGACTTCTGCTTTTGACGGCACTCCTGCCGTTTGTCGGCTTTGCACAGCCCATTAATACTCTGAACAACCCTAACCAGCCGGGGTATCAGATCCCCAGTCAGCAGCGGATGCAAACCCAAATGCAAACGCAGCAAATCCAGCAAAAAGGGATGCTGAATCAGCAACTGAAAACGCAGACGCAATTACAGCAGCAACATTTAGAAAATCAGATTAACAGTAACTCGCAGCGGGTATTGCAGTCGCAGCCGGGGGAGCTAAATCCCGCCCGGCAGCAAATGCTGCCCAACACCAACGGCGGGATGTTAAACGGCAACCATAATATGGATAGTTCGTTGAATCAGCAGCATATGCTGCCGGAGAGGAGAAACGGCGACATGCTGAATCAGCCCAGCACGCCGCAGCCTGATATTCCGTTGAAAACTATTGGGCCGTAAAGTTCGGACCAATCACGTCAATCGCATCGGTACAGATGCAATCCACGCCCCAGCGCAGCAACTCTGTCGCGCGCTGGGGTTTATTGACGGTATAAACCAGAATCCGTAATCCGGCGTCTTTCAACTGCATCACTCGCGCTTTATCGAGTAACTTATGATTGAGATGAATAGAGACGCAGCCCAGCCGCGCGGTCAGTTCTCGCCAGTCGTCGCGCCACTCATCAAGCAATAAACCACGCGGCAGTTCCGGTGCCGCCAATTGTGCGGCTTCTAAAGCATCAATCTCAAACGATGACAGCAGCGGCGGCGTCATACCGGCCCACAGTTCGCGTGCCGCCAGCGCCACCATTTTGCCCGTTAATGGTCCAGTGCCAGTGGTGGGTTTGATTTCGATATTCGCCATCATCCCGTGTTCGCGGCAGCGTTCTGCTACTTGCGAAAGCAAAGGCAACGGCTCGCCTTTAAACGCTTTGCTGTACCAACTGCCTGCATCCACGCGCAGTAAATCCTGCCAGTTCAGCTCACCCGCGACGCCCCAACCGTTGCTGGTACGTTCGAGATTATCGTCATGGAGCAAGAAGATCTCGCCATCTTTCGATAACTTCGCGTCAAATTCGATCATCTTATGACCGTATTTTGCCCCCACATCGATTGCCGCCAGGGTGTTTTCCGGGGCCAGCTTACCGCCGCCACGATGGGCGACGATGCGGGGATAAGGCCAGTTACTCATACTCGTTGTCCTGTTTCACCATCAAAAAGATGTAGCTGATTTTCCGGCAGATGCAGCCACAGCGTGCTGCCTGCCGTCGGGCGCTCCTGATGCGCCAGTCTTACCACCAGCTTCTGTTCGCCCCAGCGTCCGTGCGCCAGGTTATCAGCGCCGAGGATCTCCAGCGTGTCCATCACCAGCGGTACGCCGCCTTCTGTTTGTGAGCTTAACGCAATATGTTCCGGGCGAATACCGAGGGTCATTTTACGCCCGGCATACTGACGGTAGCCACCATTTAGCGGCAGCGCGATACCGCCGTCCAGTTCGAAATGCGTGCCTTCGTTATTCACGCGGCCTGTCAGCAGGTTCATCGCCGGGCTGCCGATAAAACTCGCCACAAACAAGCTGGCGGGCTTTTCGTAGACTTCAACCGGTGTGCCAATCTGTTCCGCAACGCCACCGTTCATCACCATCACCCGCTGGGCGAGCGTCATCGCCTCAACCTGATCGTGAGTAACGTAGAGTGAAGTTGTTTTCAGGCGACGGTGCAATTGCTGCAACTCAAGGCGCATCTGCACGCGCAGCTTGGCATCAAGGTTAGAGAGCGGCTCATCAAACAAAAATACCGCCGGATCGCGCACAATCGCGCGCCCCATCGCCACACGCTGGCGCTGACCGCCGGAAAGCTCACGCGGGCGGCGCTTGAGCAGGCCGTCCAGCTCCAGAATACGCGCCGCTTCTTGAACGCGCTCGGCAATTTGCTGCTTGCCCATGCCGCGAATTTTCAGCCCCCACGCCATGTTTTCTTCGACGCTCATATGCGGATAAAGCGCGTAGTTCTGGAACACCATCGCAATCCCGCGATCTTTCGGCTCCATTTCGGTCACACGCTCATTGTTGATCCAGATATCGCCTTCCGTCACCCGCTCCAGCCCGGCAACCATGCGCAGCAGCGTCGATTTCCCGCAGCCAGAAGGCCCGACCATCACGATAAATTCACCATCCGCCACATCAAGGGTCAGCGGTTTAATGACCTGGGTTTTGCCATCCCAGCTTTTGGTTACTGCCTGTAATTTCAGTCCTGCCATCTTATTTCTCACTATCGACCAGGCCGCGCACGAAGGCACGCTGCATCACTAAAACAATCACTACTGGTGGGATCAGGGTTAACAACATCGCCGCCATCACCGAGTTCCATTCCGTTGTGCCTTCGCCAGTAGCGATCATCCCTTTAATCCCTGCCACGGTGGTGCCGAGATCAACGTCGGTAATAATCAACAACGGCCATAGATACTGGTTCCAGCCGTAAATAAAGGTGATCACAAACAGCGCCGCCAGATTGGTTTTCGACAACGGAAAAACAATGTCGCAAAAGAAACGCATTGGCGACGCGCCGTCGATCCGCGCCGCTTCCACCAGTTCATCCGGTAGGGTCATAAAGAACTGACGGAACAGGAAGGTGGCGGTCGCCGAGGCCATCAGCGGCAGCGTTAAACCTGCGTAGCTGTCGAGCATCTTCAGATTGGCGATCACTTCAACCGTCGGGAAGATACGCACTTCAACCGGCAGCATCAGGGTGATAAAAATCATCCAGAAGAATAGGTTACGTAGCGGAAAACGAAACCAGACAATGGCAAATGCCGAGAGCATCGAGACGGTAATTTTGCCGAGCGTAATGCTGAACGCCATCACAAAGCTGTTAAGCAACATCCGCCAGAACGGCGCGCTATTCGTGCCTACCCCGTTTACCCAGATGTTGTGGATGTTTTCCAGCAGATGCGTGCCGGGGATGAGCGTCATCGGCGCGGCGTAGACGGCTTGTTTATCCAGCGTCGCCGCGACAAACGCCACGTACAGCGGGAAGAGGATCACCGCGATCCCGAGGATCAGCATGGTATGGCTGAATATCGTCAGCCACGGACGGTTCTCAATCATTGGTAACGCACCTTGCTTTCAACATAGCGGAACTGCACCACCGTCAGCACGATGACGAGGAACATCAACACCACCGACTGCGCGGCAGACGAAGCCAGATCCAGTCCGGTAAAGCCTTCGCGGTAAATCTTATAAATCAGCGTCGTGGTGGCCTGTACTGGCCCACCGGACGTGGCGGCGTCGATTACCGGGAAGGTATCGAAGAAGGCGTAGACCAGGTTCACCACCAGCAGGAAGAAACTCACCGGGGCGATAAGCGGCAGCGCGATCTTAAAGAAGCGGCGAATCGGCCCTGCACCGTCGATGGCTGCGGCTTCAATCAACGAACGGGGAATGGATTGCAGCGCGGCATAGAAGAACAGAAAGTTGTAGCTGATTTGCTTCCACACCGAGGCAAACACCACCAGGAACATCGCCTGACCGCTGTTTTGCGCGTGGTTCCAGTCGTAGCCGAACTCAGCGAGAAAATGAGTGATCAGCCCACGACCAGGGTTAAACAGGAAGATCCACAATACGGCGGCAACGGCGGGTGCCACAGCGTAAGGCAGCAGCATTAAGGTTTGATAGAAACGGCTGCCGCGCACGATGTACTCCACCAGCGCCGCGAAGAACAGCGACACCAGCAAACCGCTGACGGTGACAAAGGTGCTGAATTTTATCGTCGTCCAGAAGGAGTCGAGATAGTAGCTGTCATGAAACAGCGTGACGAAGTTATCCAGGCCGACAAACTGGCTGGAGAAACCAAACGGATCGACGCTTTGCAGCGAGTACCACAACGCTTCGCCCGCAGGCCAGATAAAAAAGATAACGGTGATGATGAGCTGCGGCGCGACCAGCAAATAGGGCAGCCAGCGCGAGCGGAACACCGGACGGGATGATGACATAAATAAACTCTTCGTGTTGTGTTCCCCTCACCCCGGCCCTCTCCCCAGAGGGGCGAGGGAGAAAGGCGGTGCATACTTTTCCACCGAGCAAAGTTGCAAACCGACACGGTACTTTTCCACCACGCCGATCGGTCCCCTCTCCCTTTGGGAGAGGGTTAGGGTGAGGGTAAGAGAATTAAGACTTCGTAGACTGCTCAAAGCGGCGCAGTAACTGATTCCCACGCTCAACGGCGGTATCCAGCGCCTGCTGTGGCGTCTTCTTGCCGGTCCACACGCTCTCCAGCTCTTCATCCACAATCACGCGGATCTGCGGCATGTTGCCCAGACGCAGCCCTTTGGTGAACGGCAACGGCGGCTTGTTCAGCATCTGACGCGTCGCGGTATCCGCCCCAGGGTTTTTCTCGTAAAAGCCCTGCTCACGGGTCAGGTCATACGCCGCTTTGGTGATCGGCAGATAACCGGTTTTCTGATGCCACTCAGCAGCGTTTTCTGGCTTCGCGAGGAAGTCGAGGAACTTCGCCACACCTGTATAAGTTTCTTTATCTTTGCCCTGCATCACCCACAGGCTGGCCCCGCCGATAATGGCGTTTTGTGGCGCATCTTTCGCATCGGCGTCGTAAGGCATCATGCCTACGCCGTAGTTAAATTTGGCGTACTCGCGAATGTTGGCAAGAGAACCGGAAGAAGCGGTCGTCATCGCACAATCACCGTTATAGAACTTCTCGGTGGATTCATCCTTACGCCCGACATAGCTGAAATCGCCCTTCTTGTTCATCTCTTCGAGCATGGCGATGTGTTTCACCTGCTCCGGCTTGTTGAACTCCAGCACCGCGTCTGTGCCGTCAAAGCCATTGTTTTTGCTGGCAAACGGCAGACCGTTCCATGCGCTAAAGTTTTCCAGTTGGATCCAGCCCTGCCAGCCGCTGGCGTAGCCGCACTTCATGCCGGAGGCTTTCAGTTTCGCGGCATAGTCCGCCAGATCCTGCCAGGTTTTCGGCGGCTGTTCCGGGTCTAAACCCGCTTTCTTGAAGGCGTCTTTGTTGTAATAGAGAACGGGAGTCGAGCTGTTGAACGGCTGGGAGAGTAAGTGGCCGGTTTTGCTGTCGGAGTAGTAACCTGAAACCGTCGGCACAAACTGCGATTCATCGAAGTTAATCCCCGCCTCTTTAAACACGTCATATACCGGTTTAATGGCTTTCGACGCCATCATGGTAGCGGTGCCAACTTCATAAACCTGCAAAATAGCCGGCGCGTTACCGGTACGGAATGCGGCAATCCCCGCACTTAAATTCTGTTCGTAGTTGCCTTTATAGGTCGGTACAATTTTGTAATCCGGGTTTTCGGCGTTAAAACGTTGGGCCAGAGAGTCCACCTCTTTACCCAGTTCCCCTTCCATAGAATGCCAGAACGGAATGGTCGTCACTGCTTGTGCATTCCCCATTAACGCCAGTCCGAGCGCCAGTGCTGAAGCTGTATAATGTAACGGTTTCATCGTTTATCTCTCTTGTTGTACCGAATGCGCGAATTCACGCGTTTTATGCTCGCGGGGTAACATGACATGCTCGAATTACAGAAAAATAACTTTTTTGTTACATTTGTAAGATAGTAAGGTGTCAGAAAGATGACAAGGCAGTGACGGCGCGGGTGAGGGAAAATGGGAGATGGGACACGGATAAGCGGAAAAATAGAAGTCCTGTGTCAAACTCTACAGATTGTAGATAACATGCTCATCGTTTCATGCTGGATGCGGCGTAAACGCCTTATCTGGCCTACAAGATCGTGCAAATTCAATATATTGCAACTCACCCAGTAGGCCTGATAAGCGCAGCGCATCAGGCATTTTTACATTTGTCTGCTGTCTCAAAGGAGTCTTTTGACTCCCTATCAATCAACGTGTTATTACCCGCCTAAATACGCACTTCTCACCGCTTCGTTCGCCAGTAGTGCATCACCAGTATCGGAGAGCACCACATGGCCGTTTTCCAGCACGTAGCCGCGATCCGCCAGCTTTAGCGCCTGGTTAGCGTTCTGCTCGACGAGGAAAATAGTCATCCCCTGCTCGCGCAGTTGCTCGATGGTGTCGAAGATTTGCTGGATGATAATCGGTGCCAGTCCGAGCGAGGGTTCATCAAGCAGTAGCAAACGCGGGTTGCTCATTAGCGCACGACCAATCGCCAGCATCTGCTGCTCACCGCCGGACATGGTGCCTGCCCGCTGAACACGGCGCTCATGCAAACGCGGGAACAGCTCATACACCCACTTTATGCGCTCCTGAAACTGGTCGCGTTCGGCAAAAAAGCCACCCATTGCCAGGTTCTCTTCCACCGTCATCCGCGAGAAGACACGACGTCCTTCCGGGACAATCGCTACCGCTTCACGCATGATTTTCGCCGTCTGCCAGTCGGTAATGTCTTTATCATCAAACACAATTCGCCCGCTGGTGGCGCGCGGGTCGCCGCATAACGTGCCGAGTAAGGTGGTTTTCCCCGCACCGTTCGCACCTATCAGGGTGACAATCTCGCCCTGATTGATATGCAGGCTCACCTCATGCAGCGCCCGGATTTTGCCGTAGTGGGCGCTGACTTTGTCAAAAGACAACATGACTTTTTCCATCTTATGCCTCACCTAAATAGGCACGGATCACGTCCGGGTTATTACGGATCTGTTCCGGCGTGCCGTTTGCCAGTGGCGTCCCCTGATTGACCACGTAAATTCTGTCTGAAATACCCATCACCAGCTTCATATCGTGTTCAATCAACAAGATAGTGGTGTTGTGATGGTTACGAAGCTCGGCAATCAGCTCATCCAGCTCTTTGGTCTCTTTCGGGTTAAGACCTGCCGCAGGTTCATCGAGCATTAAAATCTCCGGCTGCGTCACCATGCAGCGGGCGATCTCCAGACGACGCTGGTCGCCATAGGCCAGGTTGCTCGCCTGACGGTTAGCGTGTTCCAGCAAACCAATGCGTTCCAGCCAGGTTGCGGCTCGGTCGAGCGCCTCACTCTGGGCGCGACGGAAAGAAGGCGTTTTCAACAGGCCGGAGAACAGCCCGGTTTTCAGTTGCTGATGCTGCGCCACCAGCAGGTTTTCAATCACCGTCATTTCACGGAACA
This sequence comes from Escherichia sp. MOD1-EC5495, assembly GCF_002965965.1. Lineage (NCBI taxonomy): Bacteria > Pseudomonadati > Pseudomonadota > Gammaproteobacteria > Enterobacterales > Enterobacteriaceae > Escherichia > Escherichia sp. MOD1-EC5495. The sequence continues at coordinate 34,123 of NZ_PTRI01000010.1, read as the reverse complement.
GACGCACATGCTGGAAGGTGCGCACCACGCCCATGCGGGCAATTTGCTGACCCGGCAAACCTTCCAGATGCTGATCGCGCAGTAAAATGGTGCCGCCGGTGGGTTTGTAGAATCCGGTCAGGCAGTTAAAGACCGTGGTTTTTCCGGCTCCGTTAGGGCCGATTAACGAGACGATCTCCTGCGGGTACAGCTCGAGATTGACGTTGTTCACCGCCAGCAGGCCGCCGAAGCGCATCATCAGGCCGTTAACAGATAATAAGGGCTGATTCATGCCTGCTCTCCTTTCGCTGCGCCGTTTTTCAGCTTGAGTTGCGGGCGCGTCATGGGCAGCAAGCCCTGCGGACGCCAGATCATCATCAGCACCATCAAGCCACCGAGCATTAACATGCTGTATTCGTTGAAATCACGCATCAACTCGCGCGACACCACCAGCAAAATTGCCGCCAGAATCACCGCGAACTGCGACCCCATGCCACCGAGCACCACTATCGCCAGTACAAAGGCTGATTCGGCAAAGGTGAAGGATTCCGGGCTGACAAAGCCCTGACGCGCAGCAAACAGCGTTCCGGCAAAACCCGCAAACGCGGCGCTGATGGTAAAGGCGGTCAACTTGATACGGCGCGGGCTTAAGCCCAGCGAACGGCAGGCGATCTCGTCTTCACGCAACGCTTCCCACGCACGCCCCAGCGGCATCCGCAGTAAGCGGTTAATGACAAACAGGCTTAACACTACCAGCAGCAACGCCACCAGGTAGAGGAAGATGACGCGATCGGACGGATCGTATTTCAGGCCAAAGAAATTGCTGAAGGTATCCCAGCCGCCTTCACGAGCGGTACGACTGAACTCAAGACCGAAGAAAGTGGGTTTCGGGATCTGACTGATACCGTTCGGACCGCCGGTAATTTCGGTGTTATTGAGCAGCAATATGCGCACAATTTCGCCGAAACCGAGGGTAACGATCGCCAGATAATCACCACGCAGACGCAGCACCGGGAAGCCGAGAAGGAAGCCCGCCGCCGCTGCCATTAACCCGGCAATTGGCAGGCAGGTCCAGAAGCCCAGACCGTAATAGTGATTGAGCAGCGCAAAGGTGTAAGCACCGATGGCGTAAAAGCCGCCGTAACCCAGCACCAGCAGACCGGAAAGCCCCACCACCACGTTCAGCCCGAGACCGAGGATTATGTAGATCATGGTCAGGGTGGCGATATCCACCGTCCCGCGTGAGACCATAAAAGGCCACGCCACCGCCAGTACCAGCAGCGCCACGAGGAACAGCTTTTGCTTCACCGTGGAGCCATCAATCGCAGGCAAAATAAACTTCGGCCCGGAAACGCTTTTCAACCCCTTTTGGAAAGCAGGTCGCACAAGCTGGAAGAAAAAGACCACCGCCGTACCAATAAATACCCACTGCCAACGGATATCTGAAGCACTGTCGACCACCAGTTTGGTGCCATCCAGCTCCAGTTGCACGCCCATAAAGACGCCCGCCAGAACAAAGAACATCGCAGCAGAGAGCAGCGCCATTGCAATATGCATCGGTTTCATACTTTCTCTACCTCCGGACGACCCAGAATACCGGTCGGCATCACCAGCAGAACCAGAATCAGCAGGGCGAATGAGACCACATCTTTATATTCCGTACTCAGATAAGCCGAAGAGAGTGCCTCCGCAATCCCCAGAATCAACCCGCCAATCATCGCCCCCGGAATACTGCCAATCCCACCGAGCACCGCTGCGGTAAAGGCTTTCATCCCGGCCATAAAGCCGATGTAGGGGTTAATCACACCGTAGAACTGACCGAGCAGAACGCCCGCCACCGCCGCCATCGCCGCGCCAATCACAAAGGTCAGCGCAATCACCCGGTCGGTGTTGATGCCAAGCAGGCTCGCCATTTTCAGGTCTTCGGCACAGGCACGACAGGCGCGCCCCATACGGGAATAGCGAATGAAAATCGTCAGCGCCAGCATGGCGAGGAAGGTAACAATCCAGATCACCGCCTGCATGGTGGTAATAGACGCAGAGAAGTTTTCGCTATGACCCACCACCCACTGACCGTTAAACAGGCTGGGCAGCGCCACATCGCGCGAACCTTCAGTCAGGCTGACGTAGTTTTGTAGGAAGATAGACATACCGATTGCCGAGATGAGGGCAATCAGGCGTTTAGAGTTACGCACCGGGCGATAGGCCACCCGTTCGATACTCCAGCCGTAGGCGCTGGCAATGACTATCGCGCCGACGAATCCCGCCGCCACCAGCAGCCAGCCGGTATCAATGCCCATCATCATCAGCGCGGCGATGATCATAAATGAGACGTAGCTGCCAATCATGTAAACCTCGCCGTGGGCGAAGTTGATCATGCCGATAATGCCGTAAACCATGGTGTAGCCGATGGCAATCAGCGCGTAAGTACTGCCCAGCGTGACGCCGTTAAACATCTGCTGCAAGAAATACAAAAACTGCTCAGACATAAGGTAACCTTTCTAAACCTGCCCGCTTTTCACGGGCAGAGGGATTTTCACTTGGCTGCCGTGGATGAACCGTCGGCATGCCACTGGAAGACACCAAAATCAAATCCCTTCAGATCGCCTTTTTCATCCCAGTTCAGCGGCCCAATCACGGTGTTTGCACCGTTAGCTTTTAAATCTTTCACCAGCGCCAGCGGCTCATCGCTGCCGGTACGCTCAAGGGCAGTCGCCAGAGATTGCACCGCTGCGTAAGTGATCCAGACATAAGGCCCGGACGGATCTTTCTTGTCTGCTTTCAGCGCATCAACGATGCCTTTGTTTGCCGGATCCTGGTCATAGCGTTTTGGCATAGTGACCAACATACCTTCGGCAGCATCGCCAGCAATATTCGACAGCGACGCATTACCGACACCTTCCGGCCCCATAAACTGAGTTTTCAGGCCAACGGAACGCGCCTGGCGCAGCATCTGCCCCATTTCCGGGTAGTAACCGCCGTAGTAAACGAAGTCGATGTTTTCTTTTTTCAGGCGGGCGATCAGCGCGGAGAAATCTTTCTCACCAGCGGTAATGCCGTCGAAAAAGACGACGTTAGCGTTAGCCGCTTTCAGCCCATCCTGCACCGAACGCGCCAGCCCTTCGCCATATTGTTGTTTGTCATGAATGATGGCGATGCGCTGGGGCTTCACCGTCTCAAGAATGTATTTTGCTGCCGTAGGCCCCTGGGAAGAGTCCAGCCCGGCAGTACGCATGATGTGTTGATAACCGCGCTGAGTCAGCTCCGGGTTGGTCGCTCCCGGCGAGATCATCAGGATACCTTCGTCTTCGTAGATATCCGACGCAGGTTGGGTAGAAGAGGAACACAGATGCCCAATAACGTATTTAATGCCGTCGTTAACGATTTTGTTGGCGACCGCAACGGCTTGTTTTGGGTCGCAGGCGTCGTCATATTCCACGCCAACCAGCTTATCGCCTTTAATTCCCCCTTTAGCATTAATGTCTTTAATCGCCTGACGCGCGCCGTTAAATTCCATATCGCCCCACTGGGCAATCGGGCCGGACATCGCGCCGACAACGGCAACTTTAATATCGTCGGCTAAAGCAGTGTGTGAAATTGCCAGTGCAATCATCCCTGCGATGATAGTTTTCGCATTCCGTTTCATAGTCAAAAATCCCCACTCGTAATGTTGTGTTGCTTTGTTTTTTATGTGTTAACAAATCAGACTGTTCTTTTTTATACTGCGCTGTTTTTGCCTGTCCGATTAAGGGTTTAGCGCAGTTTTTTGTGATGATATCGATTAAAATCCCTATTTTTCAGTCGATTAAGAACAGATAATATTCTGAATTAATTGATAGATAAACAGAAAAAAGCGCAGTTGTCAGCATAAAATAACGGTACAAAGGGCGGAATAATTCACTACCATTCAGGGGATTATGCTGGACAATTTTCATTCTATAATGTTTTTAATTTGTAATTATTGCTGAAAAAAAATTAATCACCTGCCAAAAGAAATAAAAAAGAGAAAGCCTCCGATTAAATTATTTCGCTACACTGGTTCCACTTTTGTGATTTGTACGGGTTCCCCATGAAGCTGACCATCATTCGATTAGAAAACTTTAGCGACCAGGATCGGATTGACCTGCAAAAGATCTGGCCGGAGTATTCTCCTTCCTCTTTACAGGTTGACGATTCCCACCGTATTTACGCCGCGCGTTTTAACGAGCGCCTGCTCGCTGCCGTGCGAGTAACCTTAAGCGGCACCGAGGGAGCGATGGATTCCCTGCGAGTGCGGGAAGTCACCCGGCGGCGCGGCGTAGGGCAATATCTGCTGGAAGAGGTGCTGCGTAACAATCCTGGCGTTTCATGCTGGTGGATGGCGGATGCAGGCGTGGAAGATCGCGGCGTGATGACAGCGTTTATGCAGGCACAGGGGTTTACGGCACAACAGGGCGGCTGGGAGAAGCGTTAATCGCTCTGTGTAAAAAGCAGTTCTATGGATTTGGTTGGGAAAAATAACGCATTTTCGTTTTCTCCGACCAACGGGATAAAGCCCAGCGACTGATAAAACGTATGGGCTTTTTCATTCAGCGCCTCGACAAAAAGACCGTGAATACCTACCGCTAAAGAGGCTGACCAAACGACTTTCATGGCATGAGCAACCAGTGTTGCTCCCCATCCCTGCCCCTGTATTGAACGATCAATTGCCAGACGCCCAAGAGTGACGCTGGGAATATTTTTGTAGGGAATTTTTTTCTGTTTCGATTTTGAGGGCAATGCAGCTCGTTCAAAACAACTGCCGGATAATGTGTAATATCCCAGTATTTGACGTTCTGGGGTGTTGCCGCGAAGGATGTACGCTCGTAGAATTTTATTGCGATGTTGACGAACCAGATGTGTTGTCAGAAAGAGATTTAAGGCTTCCTCGCCGCAGTCGAATCGCAGTAGATCATAATCTGCATCATCAGTCAGAATCTCTATCGTCAGCTCATCCATAAATTATTACATTCCCTGAAGACGTTTTGCCGCACGTTTTAGCTTTTCACCTGGTGACGGCGGATTACTCAGCGCATCCATCACCCGCGTCCAGGACTCCTCATTAAGGATCACTCGCCGATGCTGTTCAATCACTTCTGCAGCCCGCTGCGAGGCACTATTCAACATAAATTGGCTGACGGACTGATTAGATATCGCCGCCGCTTCCTCAATTAGACTTTTGTCATCGTCAGTTAAACGCAGATCGATACGCTGCTTTTTAACAGCAGACATGTAAACTCTCCTGCTACTTATAAATATGTACGGAATTCTACCGTACATTAAGCATATCCTGGATTGTTTAATCTTTCTACAACCATTTCGACAAACACAAAAAAACCCGATGGCGGTTCAGCTCATCGGGCATTTTCATTTATCTATCTGTTACTTCGCATCGGTCGCCGTGCCGTTGGCGTGCCAGTCAAATACGCCGAACTCAAAGCCTTTCAGGTCACCTTTCTCATCCCAGGTCAGCGGTCCCATCACCGTATCAACCGAGTTCGCTTTCAGGTATTTGGCGATCTCCGCCGGATCGTCAGACTGATTCAGCCCGGCCTGCAAAGATTGCAGCGCCGCGTAGGTGGTCCAGACGAATGCGCCGCTTGGATCCTGTTTTTTCGCTTTGATCGCATCAACAATCGGTTTGTTCGCCGGAACCTGATCATAGTTCTTCGGCTTGGTCACCAGCAGTCCTTCCGCTGACTCGCCCGCGATATTAGACAGCGAAACGTTAGCCACACCTTCCGGCCCCATAAACTGAGTTTTCAGCCCCGCCGCGCGCGCCTGACGCAGGATCTGCCCCATTTCCGGGTGATAACCGCCGTAGTAAACGAAGTCAATATTCTCTTTCTTCAGGCGTGCCACCAGGGTAGAGAAATCTTTTTCCCCGGCGGTGATGCCATCAAAGAACACCACGTTAGCATTGCCTTTCTTCAGGCCGTCCTGCACCGCACGCGCCAGACCTTCGCCGTACTGTTGTTTGTCGTGGACGATAGCAATACGCTGCGGTTTCACTTTCTCAAGAATATATTTTGCCGCCGTCGGCCCCTGGTCGGAGTCCAGACCGGTGGTGCGCATAATCAAGTTATAGCCACGGGCAGTCAGCTCTGGCGCGGTTGCCGCTGGGGTGATCATTAAAATGCCTTCGTCTTCATAAATGTCAGACGCTGGCTGCGTTGATGAAGAACAGAGGTGACCAATGACATATTTAATGCCGTCGTTAACCACTTTGTTCGCCACGGCTACGGCCTGTTTCGGGTCACAGGCATCGTCATATTTTACGATTTGCAGTTTGTTGCCTTTAACGCCGCCTTTGGCGTTGATATCCGCAACCGCCTGCTCTGCGCCAGTAAACTCCTGGTCACCGTACTGAGCCACCGGGCCAGACATTGCGCCCACGACCGCGACTTTAATATCTTCTGCCAGAGCCATATTGCTGAATGCCAGCGCGATACATCCTGCCAGTAACGCTTTACCCTTTATATTCATCCTGAGAATCCCCATTCTTCTGGTTATTACGTGTGTTGTGATGTTGTTGTTCAGCACTTTATTTCGTTTTATGCATGACTACCCGTGCTTTAGCAGCATACTCTGCTAAAACATACCCCATTTTTATGATATTGGAATAGATATTTTGACAGTTTATTAACAAACTGCGCGTGGATTGGCTTTTGCCAGAAGGGAAAATTGATTATTGCAGAGGCTCAAAAAACAAAAACCCCGGACTCTCATCCAGGGTTCTCTGTTTAACAGCGGAAATTACGCTTCAATAGCAGCGCGAAGTTTTTTCATCGCATTCTTTTCAAGCTGACGCACACGTTCAGCGGAAACACCGTAACGGTCGGCCAGTTCCTGCAACGTAGATTTGTTGTCTTCGTCCAGCCAGCGCGCGCGGATGATGTCCTGGCTACGTTCGTCCAGACCCTGCATCGCATCGGTCAGTCGGTTTGCCGCCTGCTCTTCCCAGTTATCGTCTTCAATGCCGTCGGCAAAGTTAGATGATTTATCCTGCAAATAGAGCACCGGAGCCATCGGCTGGCTGTCGGAATCGTCGTCGGAAGACATGTCAAAAGTCATGTCCTGTGCCGCCATACGCGATTCCATCTCACGGACGTCTTTGCTGGTTACGCCCAGTTCGCGAGCCACCATTTCGACTTCATCCTGGTTAAACCAGCCCAGACGCTGCTTGGTTTTACGCAGGTTAAAGAACAGCTTGCGCTGCGCTTTGGTGGTCGCAACTTTGACGATACGCCAGTTACGCAAAACGTATTCGTGGATCTCTGCTTTGATCCAGTGAACGGCGAAGGAGACCAGGCGCACACCCACTTCCGGGTTGAAACGGCGCACTGCTTTCATCAGGCCGATGTTACCTTCCTGAATCAAATCCGCCTGTGGCAGGCCATAGCCCGCATAATTACGAGCAATATGAACAACAAACCGCAGGTGAGACAGGATCAGCGTTTTAGCTGCTTCCAGATCGCCATGGTAATGCAGCTTTTCAGCCAGCGCCCGCTCCTCGTCAGCCGACAACATCGGCCACGCGTTAGCTGCCCGGATGTAAGAATCCAGGTTGCCAACAGGGGCTAAAGCTAAACTTTGCATTTTGTCAGTCATTCAAATCCTCTCAATCGATATCTTCTGGCGCTTCAGTGGTAGCAACAACTGTGCCAGAGCTTAAGAGCAACGAGATTATCATTCACAGTTTTATCAGACCGTGATTTTATCCACAAGTTCAATGCTGGCTTGTGAATAAATTACGCACAAAATGTGACATAGAGATGAAATACCGGGAAGAGACAACGGGGTCTCTTTCCCTGCTACGGAACCCATTGCAGGGAAAGAGTATAACACGCTTTTATTATTCAGGCGTAAAGTGGCGTAAATGTTGTACCGTGGCAAGCCACGCTGCCACCCAGCCAATCATCGAGCATACCAGCAGCAATAGCAGGCATTCATCGAACGATAAACCATTGATATCAAACTTCGTTCCGAAAACCTGTGCCACTTCCGCAACCGCCGATGACAATCGCAGCACCAGAATTTCTGACAAAATTAATGACAACAATGCGCCAGAAAATCCCAGCAGTGCGCCACCGTACAGGAACGGGCGCAGGATGAAACCATCCGTCGCACCAATCAGTTTCTGCACGTTAATGGAGTCACGGCGAGCAAAGATACTCAGGCGTACACTGTTACCGATGACGAGGAACACTGCCGCCACCATCAACACGCCGATCATCGCCGAAACACGCCCGACCAGCCCGGTCAACGCCGCCAGACGGGCAAACCAGCTGTCATCCATCCGCACTTCGTCAATGCCGTTAATCTGCGTGATACGATCACGCAGCGTATTCAGAGACTCCGTACCCTGGAAATCGAGTTTCGGGATCACCACCGCCACTGCCGGAAGCGGGTTTTCTTCCAGCATATCCAGCGCACCACCAAAACCAGACCAGTTACGGAACTCGCCCAACGCGTCTTCGCGAGAAAGATAGTTCACTTTCTCCACGCCCTGTTCGGCCTGTAGCTGTGCCACCACGCCCGCAGCGGCGTCATCGTCCAGCGTTTTTTGCAGATAAACGGTGATTTGCGGTGAGGGATAATACTGCGTCGCCGCCTGGTTAACGTTTTTGTACACCATATAGCAGACGCTTGGCAGCGTCAGGGAGATGGCGATGACCATCACCGTTAAAAACGTGGCGAACGGTTTACTTTTGAGATCCTGCAAAGCGCCGTGGAACGCATAACGCACCTGTTCGTTGAAAACGTTGGTTTTGCGATTTACCGGTTTTGGCGAGGATTTCGCGCGTTTCGGCGCATTACGACCACCGTCGCCAGAACCGCCGACCGATTTACGGAAGCGATCCAGACGTCCGCCAAACTGCCGGATATGATTGATTGCATCGCGCTTATTCATGGCCCACGCCTCCATGCAAGTGACCATCGCTCAGGGTGAGCATACGATAGGAACGCCGCGAAATCAGGTTGATGTCGTGCGTTGCCATCAATACCGTTACCCCAACGCGGTTAAACTCTTCAAACAGACGTAAAATTCCTTCCGACAGCGCGTCGTCAAGGTTACCGGTCGGTTCGTCCGCCAGCAGTACCGCAGGTTTGTTAACCACCGCGCGGGCAATGCCAACACGTTGTTGTTCACCGCCAGAAAGCTGAATCGGAAAGTTCTTCGCTTTGTCCAGTAGCCCGACTTTATCCAGCGCCGCCGATACACGACGACGAATATCGTCACCGCTGGCACCGGCGATAATCAACGGGATCGCCACATTATCGTAGACAGTACGATCCATCAGTAGATGGTGATCCTGGAAAATCATGCCAATCTGGCGGCGCAGAAACGGAACTTCACGGTTTTTCAGACGCGTGATGTCATGGCCGCTAAACCAGATTTTCCCGGCGCTGGGCCGCTCAATCCCACAGATCAGCTTCAGGAGGGTACTTTTCCCTGCACCGGAATGACCGGTCAGAAACGCCATCTCACCCGGCTGCATATGGAACGTAACGCCCTGCAGCGCCTGTCTCCCACCGAGATAAGCCTTGCTGACATGTTCAAAGCGAATCATTGTTAATCCTCTCGGGCAAAAAGTGCCTCTATAAAGTCGTCCGCCTTAAACGGACGCAAATCCTCAATACGCTCGCCGACACCAATATAGCGAATAGGAATACCAAACTGGTCAGCCACCGAGAAAATTACTCCGCCTTTCGCCGTGCCGTCCAGTTTCGTTAATGTGATGCCGGTTAAGCCGACTGCTTCATGGAACAGTTTGGCCTGGCTTACCGCATTCTGCCCGGTGCTGGCATCGATAGTCAGCATAACTTCATGCGGAGCTTCAACGTCGAGTTTCTTCATCACACGGACGATTTTCTTCAGCTCTTCCATCAGGTGCGATTTGTTCTGCAAGCGTCCGGCGGTATCGGCAATCAGGACATCAACATTACGCGCCTTAGCGGCCTGAATGGCGTCGAAAATAACTGAGGCGGAGTCCGCGCCGGTATGCTGGGCAATCACCGGAATATTGTTGCGCTGCCCCCAGACCTGAAGCTGCTCAACTGCTGCCGCACGGAAAGTATCACCTGCCGCCAGCATCACCGATTTACCTTGCTGTTCAAACTGACGCGCCAGCTTACCGATAGTCGTGGTTTTACCCACGCCATTGACGCCTACCATCAGGATTACGAACGGTGTTTTGCCTTCGACGTTCAGCGGTTCATCGACCTTCGCCAGAATATCACCCATCTCTTCTTTCAGCAGACCGTAGAGCGCCTCAGCATCGCGAAGCTGTTTGCGGGTCGCGCCTTCAGTCAGATTGGTGATGATTTTGCGCGTGGTTTCCACGCCCACATCGGCGATGAGCAATTGCTCTTCCAGCTCTTCAAACAGATCATCGTCGATTTTTTTACCACGGAACAGGCTGATAAATCCGGAACCGAGGTTTTCTTTGGTTTTCAGCAGGCTGCGTTTCAGGCGCGCGAAGAAACCTTCTTTGGTTGGTTTTTCCTGCTCCTGGGCTACCTCTTCCACCGGCTGATCTTCTTCTGCCGGAGGAACGACCATCACCGCCTCTTCTGCCGCTTCAGCGGCCAGCGCCTGTGCTTCCAGCTCTTCGTCGGTGATTTCTTCTTTCGCTGCTTGTTCTTCCGCCGCTTCGACAATCTCCACGGTTTCCGCTTCGGCCTGCCACTCTTCTGGCGAAATTTCTTCGACTTTAACGTCTTCCGGCAGCGGCAGCTCTTCACGCTCGATAGCCACTGGCTCTGGCGTGACTTCAGGTTCAACTACCGACGCTGGCGTTTCTTCAACTATCGGTTCCGGTTCTGCAATAACTTCCGGCTCGACAACCGCTTCAGGTTGCGTTTTTTCACTTTCAACAACCTGTTCAGTGACTTCCACAACGTCGGCAGCAAAAGTTTCCGCCTCAGCTTCAGTATGCGCCTGCGGCTGCTCTTCAACGGGTTGTTCAGCAACTTTCTCAGGCTCTTGCGCCTGGACGGTTTCTTCTACAACCGGTTGTTCGTTTTGGGTTTCTGTCTCTTTTTCCGGGGTCTGCTCTTTTTGACCAAAGCCCAGCCAGGAAAAAAAGCCACGTTTTTTTTCTTTCGCCATCTGCGACTACACTCCTCGCTGTTGCTTCATGGCACAGCGTTAACGCTATGTACATAGCAGCTAAAAAAATGATGAAATAGTCTACCACTTAACTTAATCCACATCACCGCCTGCAAGTATGTGTTATCTGGCGGATTGAGCAATTTACCATGAAAAAACCGAATCATTCCGGCAGCGGTCAAATCCGCATTATTGGCGGGCAGTGGCGAGGCCGTAAACTCCCGGTTCCTGATAGCCCAGGTCTACGCCCTACCACCGATCGCGTGCGCGAAACGCTGTTTAACTGGCTGGCGCCGGTCATTGTTGATGCGCAATGCCTGGATTGCTTCGCAGGTAGCGGTGCGCTGGGGCTGGAAGCCTTGTCACGCTACGCTGCGGAAGCTACGCTGGTTGAGATGGATCGCGCGGTATCTCAGCAGTTAATCAAGAATCTGGCGACGCTGAAAGCGGGCAATGCGCGAGTCGTGAACAGCAACGCGATGTCATTCCTGGCGCAAAAAGGCACACCGCATAATATCGTGTTCGTCGATCCACCGTTCCGCCGTGGCTTGTTAGAAGAAACCATTAATTTACTGGAAAACAACGGCTGGCTGGCTGATGAAGCCTGGGTATATGTTGAAAGTGAAGTAGAAAATGGCCTGCCCGCCGTTCCTGCCAACTGGTCGTTATATCGCGAAAAAGTGGCTGGTCAGGTCGCTTATCGGCTGTATCAGCGTGAAACACAAGGAGAAAGTGATGCTGATTAATATCGGACGTTTGTTAATGCTCTGCGTTTGGGGATTTTTGATCCTCAATCTTTTTCAACCCTTCCCACGCCCGCTGAATATTTTCGTTAACGTGGCGCTGATTTTTACCGTGCTGATGCATGGTATGCAGCTGGCGCTGTTGAAATCGACCTTGCCGAAAGATGGCCCGCAGATGACCACTGCCGAAAAGGTGCGGATTTTCCTTTTCGGCGTGTTTGAACTGCTGATCTGGCAGAAGAAATTTAAAGTTAAAAAATAAGCTTATTTGTCGCCAACAAAGCTGACAAAGCGCGTTCCTTTATAGCTCAACGTACCTTTATCACCCACCGTCAGGGCATGGTACTGTTGAGCGTCGAGGCGGAATGTCTGCTCCAGTCCACCGCTTTGCGGTTTGAAACTCGCCTCATAACGCATACTGGTGCCCGCCGGAGTCACTTCCAGCTGGCGCGAACGACGATCGTTAATCGGTTTTTCCCGCTTGCTACTCACCACTACCAGCTTTTGCTGGAGCGGCGCCATATCATTATCAGCTTTTTCCCGCCGTTGTTGCATAAAACGAAACGATGCGGCGACGATAATTAAGCCAATGATAACAATAAAGAAAAGAGGTGGTTTGCTCATCTTTATCCCTCATCGGAAAATGCGGAAATAAGCATACCCTGCCAGTTATGGTGTTGTCATCCGTCCACCGTCGCCACTAAACTGATTAGCAAGACCGTAGGCATTCCGCTTACGAAAAAATAACGAATTCAAGGAACTAAGATGCTTTGGTCGTTTATCGCTGTCTGTCTTTCCGCATGGCTATCTGTGGATGCATCGTACCGTGGGCCAACCTGGCAACGCTGGGTATTTAAACCGTTAACCCTTCTGCTACTGCTGTTGCTGGCCTGGCAAGCGCCAATGTTCGATGCCATTAGCTATCTGGTGCTGGCGGGGCTGTGTGCCTCACTGCTGGGCGATGCGTTAACCCTGTTACCACGCCAGCGTCTGATGTACGCCATCGGTGCGTTTTTCCTCTCACACTTGCTGTATACCATCTATTTCGCCAGCCAGATGACGCTCTCCTTTTTCTGGCCGTTGCCGCTGGTACTGCTGGTTCTGGGCGCGCTATTGCTGGCCATTATCTGGACGCGTCTCGAAGAGTTCCGTTGGCCTGTCTGTACTTTTATCGGTATGACGCTGGTGATGGTGTGGCTGGCAGGTGAACTGTGGTTCTTCCGCCCGACTGCTCCGGCACTCTCTGCCTTTATGGGCGCTGCACTGCTGTTTATCAGTAACTTTGTCTGGCTGGGTAGCCACTATCGCCGACGCTTCCGTGCGGATAACGCCATTGCTGCGGCTTGCTACTTTGCAGGACACTTCCTCATCGTCCGCTCGCTGTATCTCTGATAAAACTTGACTCTGGAGTCGACTCCAGAGTGTATCCTTCGGTTAATGAGAAAAAACTTAACCGGAGGATGCCATGTCGACTCCCGACAATCACGGCAAAAAAGCCCCTCAATTTGCCGCGTTCAAACCGCTAACCACGGCACAGAACGCCAACGACTGTTGCTGCGACGGTGCATGTTCCAGCACGCCAACACTCTCTGAAAACGTCTCCGGCACCCGGTATAGCTGGAAAGTCAGCGGCATGGACTGCGCCGCCTGTGCGCGCAAGGTAGAAAATGCCGTGCGTCAGCTTGCAGGCGTGAATCAGGTACAGGTGTTGTTCGCTACCGAAAAACTGGTGGTGGATGCCGACAATGACATCCGTGCGCAAATTGAATCGGCGGTGCAAAAAGCAGGCTATTCCCTGCGCGATGAACAGGCCGCCGACGAACCGCAAGCATCACGCCTGAAAGAGAATCTGCCGATGATTACGCTTATTGTGATGATGGCAATCAGTTGGGGGCTGGAGCAATTTAATCATCCGTTCGGGCAACTGGCGTTTATCGCGACCACGCTGATTGGTCTGTACCCGATTGCTCGCCAGGCATTACGGCTGATCAAGTCCGGCAGTTATTTTGCCATTGAAACGTTAATGAGCGTAGCCGCCATTGGCGCGCTGTTTATTGGCGCAACGGCGGAAGCTGCGATGGTGTTATTGCTGTTTCTGATCGGTGAACGACTGGAAGGATGGGCCGCCAGCCGCGCACGTCAGGGCGTCAGCGCGTTAATGGCGCTGAAACCGGAAACCGCCACGCGCCTGCGTAACGGTGAGCGGGAAGAGGTGGCGATTAACAGCCTGCGGCCTGGCGATGTGATTGAAGTTGCGGCGGGTGGACGTTTGCCTGCTGACGGTAAACTGCTCTCGCCGTTTGCCAGTTTTGATGAAAGCGCCCTGACCGGCGAATCCATCCCTGTGGAACGCGCGACGGGCGATAAAGTCCCGGCAGGCGCCACCAGCGTTGACCGTCTGGTTACGCTGGAAGTGTTGTCAGAACCGGGTGCCAGCGCCATTGATCGTATTCTGAAACTGATTGAAGAGGCCGAAGAGCGCCGCGCACCGATTGAGCGTTTTATTGACCGTTTCAGCCGTATCTACACGCCGGCAATTATGGCCGTCGCCCTGCTGGTGACGCTGGTGCCACCGCTGCTATTTGCCGCAAGCTGGCAGGAGTGGATTTATAAAGGGCTGACGCTGCTGCTGATTGGTTGCCCGTGTGCTTTAGTTATCTCCACGCCTGCGGCGATTACCTCCGGACTGGCGGCGGCGGCGCGTCGTGGAGCGTTAATTAAAGGCGGCGCGGCGCTGGAACAGCTAGGTCGCGTTACCCAGGTGGCGTTTGATAAAACCGGAACGCTGACCGTCGGTAAACCGCGCGTTACCGCGATTCATCCGGCAACAGGTATTAGCGAATCTGAACTGCTGGCGCTGGCGGCGGCGGTCGAGCAAGGCGCGACGCATCCACTGGCGCAAGCCATCGTTCGTGAAGCGCAGGTTGCTGCACTCGCCATACCTGCCGCAGAGTCACAGCGGGCGCTGGTCGGCTCTGGCATTGAAGCGCAGGTCAACGGAGAGCGGGTGCTGATATGCGCTGCCGGGAAACACCCTGCCGATGCATTTACTGGTTTGATTAATGAACTGGAAAGCGCCGGACAAACGGTAGTGCTGGTAGTGCGTAACGATGAAGTGCTTGGTGTCATTGCGTTGCAGGATACCCTGCGCGCCGATGCCGCTACTGCCATCAGTGAACTGAACACCCTGGGCGTCAAAGGGGTGATCCTCACCGGCGATAATCCGCGTGCAGCGGCAGCCATTGCCGGTGAACTGGGGCTGGAATTTAAAGCAGGATTACTGCCGGAAGATAAAGTCAAAGCGGTGACGGAGTTGAATCAACATGCGCCGCTGGCGATGGTCGGCGACGGCATTAACGACGCGCCAGCGATGAAAGCTGCCGCCATCGGGATTGCTATGGGCAGCGGCACAGACGTGGCGCTGGAAACCGCCGACGCGGCGTTAACGCATAACCACCTGCGCGGTCTGGTACAAATGATTGAGCTGGCACGCGCGACTCACGCTAATATCCGCCAGAACATCACCATTGCGCTGGGGTTGAAAGGGATCTTCCTCGTCACCACGCTGTTAGGTATGACCGGCCTGTGGCTGGCGGTGCTGGCAGATACAGGTGCGACGGTGCTGGTGACGGCAAATGCGTTAAGGCTGTTGCGCAGGAAGTAACGGTGTTGCCTAATAGCCTCTGGCTATCAGGCTTAGTGCTGAGCCGGGAACGGTGGCATGGTCAGGAAAGCGTAATATAGCGCCAACATCAGAATGATGGAGATAACACTGAATGTAACAACCAGGCGGGATGCTAATGATGGTCTTTTGAACATCATCCACAGTGCATAAGCAAACCCGACACCGTTAAGTAAAGGTAAAAAAATCATTAGCCAGAGCCAACCCCAGCCAAATACCCCCAGCCATCCCACCGCAACGATAAAAACAGGGAGCAGCCAATTGGGAGTGAATATCGCGAGTAATCCCAGCAATGCCAGACAAACTGGAATTAAATAATCCATTTTTGCATTCCATAACGCTGGCAATCATTGCCCTTAACGTGCCCACATGCCGGATGCGGCGTGAACGCCTTATCCGCCTACAAGCCGATCACTACATTGAGCGCGTTCGATGCAAAAAAGGTTACAGACCGTATCAACGTAGGCCTGATAAGACGCGCCAGCGTCGCATCAGGCTGAAAAGCCCCATCAACCACCTTTACGAATCAAATAGCGATAAGGCAGCCCATCCGTCTCTTTGGCGACCAGTTCGTGTTCCATAAAGGTACAAAACCCAGGAATATCGCGGGTCGTTGCCGGATCATCAGCAATAATCAGCAACGTTTCGCCAGGCTGCATATTGCGCACGGTTTTGCGCACCATCATCACCGGTTCCGGGCAGCGCAGGCCAAGAGCGTCAAGAGTGTGGTCAGGGCTGGAAAAGAGATCGGTCATTTTCTTCTCACCATATAAAAAAACGGCGCTAGTTTACGCTCTGTACGTCCGTTAGCAAACAAGGTTAACGATTGCGTGAAAATTAACCATTGCATTGTCAACATAAAGCAGTATCATGCGGCGGCTCGAAAAAAGGGTAAGCACGTTACTATCTCACTATAAAATAGCGTGTCGTACGTATTGGGTTCCCTCACCCCAATGGCTAATCAAAAAGGTACAATATGAACACTTTCTCACAAACGCAACGCTATAAAGCGTTGTTCTGGTTATCGTTATTTCACCTGCTGGTGATCACCTCCAGTAACTATCTGGTACAGCTTCCAGTCTCCATTTTTGGTCTTCATACCACCTGGGGCGCGTTTAGCTTTCCGTTTATTTTTCTTGCTACCGACCTGACCGTGCGTATTTTTGGCGCGCCGCTGGCTCGTCGCATCATCTTTGCGGTAATGATCCCCGCGTTGCTGATCTCCTACGTCATCTCATCACTGTTTTATATGGGTTCATGGCAGGGATTCGGCGCTCTCGCCCACTTCAACCTGTTTGTCGCCCGTATCGCTACCGCCAGCTTTATGGCCTACGCGCTGGGGCAGATCCTCGACGTGCACGTCTTTAACCGCTTGCGTCAGAGTCGTCGCTGGTGGCTGGCTCCGACGGCTTCCACACTGTTTGGTAACGTCAGCGATACGCTGGCCTTCTTCTTCATTGCATTCTGGCGCAGCCCGGATGCCTTTATGGCCGAGCACTGGATGGAAATCGCGCTGGTTGATTACTGTTTCAAAGTGTTAATCAGCATCGTTTTCTTCCTGCCAATGTATGGCGTATTACTCAATATGCTATTGAAAAGACTGGCAGATAAATCCGAAATCAACGCTTTGCAGGCGAGTTAAAGGTTCGTTATCAGAGTTGTGATAAGATGGACGAATGAGCCGTTATGGCCGTTTATCGAAAGGAAGAAGTCAATGCGCAATCTGGTTAAATATGTCGGAATTGGCCTGCTGGTTATGGGGCTTGCGGCCTGTGATGATAAAGACACTAACGCTACGGCGCAGGGTTCGGTCGCAGAAAGTAACGCTACCGTGAATCCCGTCAACCTGCTTGATGGCAAGTTAAGTTTCTCGCTGCCAGCGGATATGACCGACCAGAGCGGTAAGCTGGGAACGCAGGCCAATAACATGCACGTCTGGTCCGACGCCACCGGGCAGAAAGCAGTCATCGTCATCATGGGCGACGACCCGAAAGAAGATCTGGCTGTGCTGGCGAAACGTCTGGAAGATCAGCAACGTAGCCGCGATCCGCAACTGCAAGTGGTGACCAACAAATCTATTGAGCTGAAAGGTCACAAAATGCAGCAGTTAGACAGCATTATCTCCGCGAAAGGCCAGACGGCGTACTCTTCCGTCATTCTGGGTAACGTGGGTAATCAACTGCTGACCATGCAAATCACGCTGCCTGCTGACGATCAGCAAAAAGCGCAAACCACCGCAGAAAACATCATTAATACGCTGGTTATTCAGTAAGTTTTAAGATGATGAGACGGTCTCCGGTACTTCCACCGGAGGCCGTTTTTTTAATCGCCACGTCAGCAATAACGCGATTGCTACCAGCCCCGCCGCTGCCAGATAAATCACCGGCACTCCAGCCCAGCTCATCACCAGCCCAGCCAGTGGTCCGGTCACGCCCAGCGATAAATCCATAAACACAGTGTATGTTGCCAGCGCCGCCCCCTGATTCTGCTGCGGAACTGCTTTTACGGCCACCACGCCCAGTGCCGGAAACACCAGCGAAAACCCAGCGCCAGCCAGCAAGACGCCGATTTTCGCCATCCACGGTACGGTGGCTACGCCAACCAATAGCAGGCCGATTATCTCAACGCTAAAGCAGATCATCGCCACGTTTAAGCCGCCGATACGATTAATGCCGTTAGGGAATAACAGTCGCGTACCGACAAACGCACAGCTAAACAGCGTCAGCGCGAAAGCCGCACCGTCCCAGCCCTTAGCATCATAAAACAGTGTGATAAAGGTGGCGATGACGCCAAACCCGGCGGAAGCCAGTGCCAGCACCATACCGTACAGCCAGACGCGCCCAAGCACCGCGCGAAACGGCAGTGGCTTGCCTTTGCTGGCTTTCACCGACGGACGCGGGAGCGCCAGCAGAATCGCCACCAGCGCCACCCCCATAATGATTAATGCCAGCGTCTGCAACCCGCCCCAGTGATAAAACAGCACGCCCAACGGCGCGCCCATCGCCATCGCCCCGTAAGTGACAATGCCGTTCCACGAAATCACCCGCCCGATATGCAGTGAGCCAACCACACCAACGCCCCACAGTGTCGATCCGGTTCCGGCAAAACTTTGCCCAATGCCGAGGATCACGCGCCCCAGGCACAGTAATAACAGGCTGATGACGGGCAGACTGGCGGTTAATCCTGCGGTCAGATAACCCAGCCCGCTCAAAAAACAGCCGCACAAACCGAAGACGACTATCTTTTTTGGCCCCAGCAAATCAGCATAACGCCCGGCATGTGGGCGACTCAGCAAGGTGGCGAAATATTGCAGGCTGATAACCAGCCCCGCCCAGAAGGCACTATATCCCATCACATCATGGACATAGCCCGGCAATACGGCGAGCGGCAACCCGATGGTGAGGTAGCTGGCGAAGTTAAACATGACAATGGAGACAATGCGCAGATTAAGGCGCAATCCATTTAGCGCGGGTTCGGGCATGGGGATCACCACATTTTTACAACAGTGTTTCATTTTTACCACGGGCTGGCGTGGAAATCAGCAGTAAGAATCAGAATATTGCTGGCGTGACTCCCGCTACACTTAATACAAAAAGTCACAAGGAAGCCCCAATGGAAACCCTTAAACCGGATAAAACAGGAATGCATATTCTGCTCAAGTTGGCCTCGCTGGTGGTGATCCTCGCCGGCATTCACGCAGCGGCAGATATCATTGTGCAACTGTTACTGGCGCTCTTTTTCGCCATCGTCCTCAACCCGCTGGTCACATGGTTTATTCGTCGGGGAGTACAACGCCCCATAGCCATTACCATTGTGGTGGTGGTGATGCTGATAGCACTTACTGCGCTGGTCGGCGTACTGGCGGCATCGTTTAACGAATTTATCTCTATGCTGCCGAAATTTAATAAGGAACTGACCCGTAAGCTCTTTAAATTACAAGAGATGTTACCGTTTCTTAATCTGCATATGTCGCCGGAACGAATGCTCCAGCGGATGGATTCGGAAAAAGTTGTCGCCTTCACCACTGCGCTGATGACCGGGCTTTCCGGCGCAATGGCGAGCGTGCTTTTGCTGGTGATGACCGTAGTTTTTATGCTTTTTGAAGTGCGCCACGTGCCTTACAAAATGCGTTTTGCGTTGAATAATCCACAGATTCACATCGCCGGACTACACCGCGCCTTAAAAGGTGTTTCGCACTATCTTGCATTGAAGACACTGCTCAGTTTATGGACAGGCGTCATCGTCTGGCTGGGGCTGGCGCTAATGGGCGTACAGTTTGCGCTGATGTGGGCGGTACTGGCATTTTTGCTCAACTACGTTCCCAATATTGGCGCGGTGATCTCCGCCGTGCCGCCAATGATTCAAGTGTTGCTGTTTAATGGCGTTTACGAATGTATTCTGGTTGGCGCACTGTTTTTAGTTGTCCATATGGTCATCGGCAATATTTTAGAGCCACGGATGATGGGGCATCGACTGGGGATGTCCACCATGGTGGTGTTTCTGTCGTTGTTGGTTTGGGGATGGTTACTCGGTCCGGTTGGTATGCTGCTTTCGGTGCCATTAACCAGCGTCTGTAAAATCTGGATGGAAACCACCAAAGGCGGCAGCAAACTAGCGATTTTACTGGGACCGGGACGACCGAAAAGTCGGTTACCGGGATGAGGCGACAAGTGATACGATACGCACTTTCCTTTTCCATTAAACGTTGGCCCTGATATGTATCGGATAGTTCTGGGGAAAGTTTCGACCTTAAGCACAGCTCCACTGCCACCGGCTTTACGCGAGCAAGCACCGCAAGGTCCACGACGCGAACGCTGGCTGGCGGGGCGTGCATTGCTTTCGCACACGCTTTCCCCGCTACCGGAGATCATCTATGGCGAACAAGGCAAACCGGCATTCGCGCCGGAAACGCCGCTATGGTTCAACTTAAGCCATAGCGGTGACGATATCGCCCTGCTGTTGAGCGATGAAGGCGAAGTCGGCTGCGATATCGAAGTGATTCGCCCGCGCGCCAACTGGCGCTGGCTGGCGAACGCCGTGTTCAGCCTCGGGGAACACGCTGAGATGGACGCCGTGCATCCCGATCAGCAACTAGAAATGTTCTGGCGCATCTGGACGCGCAAAGAAGCCATCGTTAAACAACGTGGCGGCAGCGCCTGGCAAATCGTCAGCGTAGACAGCACCTATCACTCCTCGCTGTCAGTCAGCCATTGTCAGCTAGAAAATTTAAGTCTGGCGATCTGCACCCCTACCCCCTTTACGCTCTCCGCCGACAGTGTGCAATGGATCGATTCAGTTAACTGATCCGCCCACCCGACTGCCCATCTATTGATCCAGAACAGGTAATCAGTATGACGAATACTTAAAATCGTCATACTTATTTCCGCCATCTATTTTAATCCATTGGGGTTACCATGCTTTCCACACTCCGCCGCACTCTATTTGCGCTGCTGGCTTGTGCGTCTTTTATCGTCCATGCCGCTGCGCCAGATGAAATCACCACCGCCTGGCCGGTGAATGTCGGGCCACTAAACCCGCACCTTTACACGCCTAACCAGATGTTCGCCCAGAGCATGGTTTATGAACCGCTGGTGAAATATCAGGCAGACGGTTCGGTGATCCCGTGGCTGGCAAAAAGCTGGACTCATTCAGAAGATGGTAAAACCTGGACCTTCACCCTGCGTGATGACGTGAAATTCTCCAACGGTGAACCGTTCGATGCCGAGGCGGCGGCAGAAAACTTCCGCGTAGTGCTCGATAACCGTCAACGTCACGCCTGGCTGGAGCTGGCAAACCAGATTGTTGATGTTAAAGCACTTAGTAAAACGGAGCTGCAAATCACCCTGAAAAGCGCCTACTATCCTTTCCTGCAAGAACTGGCCCTGCCCCGTCCTTTCCGCTTTATCGCCCCCTCGCAGTTTAAAAACCATGAAACCATGAACGGAATTAAAGCACCGATTGGCACCGGACCGTGGGTTTTGCAGGAATCGAAACTGAATCAGTACGATGTCTTCGTCCGTAACGAAAACTACTGGGGCGAAAAGCCGGCGATTAAAAAGATCACCTTTAACGTGATCCCGGACCCGACTACCCGCGCGGTGGCGTTTGAAACTGGCGATATCGACCTGCTGTACGGAAACGAAGGGTTATTACCGCTCGATACCTTCGCCCGCTTTAGCCAGAACCCGGCTTACCATACCCAACTGTCACAGCCGATCGAAACCGTGATGCTGGCGCTTAATACTGCCAAAGCCCCCACCAACGAGCTGGCAGTACGTGAAGCTCTTAATTACGCGGTGAACAAAAAATCGCTGATTGATAACGCGTTGTATGGCACCCAGCAGGTCGCCGACACCCTGTTTGCCCCTTCCGTGCCCTACGCTAATCTCGGCCTGAAGCCGCGCCAGTACGATCCACAGAAAGCGAAAGAATTGCTGGAAAAAGCCGGTTGGACGCTGCCTGCGGGCAAAGATATCCGCGAGAAAAATGGTCAGCCGCTGCGCATTGAACTGTCGTTCATCGGCACCGATGCGTTAAGTAAATCGATGGCGGAAATCATTCAGGCTGATATGCGCCAGATTGGCGCTGATGTCTCGCTGATTGGAGAAGAAGAGAGCAGTATCTATGCTCGTCAGCGCGATGGTCGTTTTGGCATGATTTTCCACCGCACCTGGGGCGCGCCATACGATCCACACGCCTTCCTGAGTTCAATGCGCGTACCGTCACACGCTGACTTCCAGGCACAGCAAGGATTAGCCGACAAGCCGCTGATTGATAAAGAGATCGGCGAAGTTCTGGAAACCCCGGACGAGACGAAACGCCAGGCGCTTTACCGCGATATTTTGACGCGCCTGCATGACGAGGCGGTGTATCTGCCTATCAGTTACATCTCAATGATGGTGGTATCAAAACCGGAGCTGGGTAACATCCCCTACGCGCCGATCGCCACCGAAATTCCGTTCGAACAGATTAAACCGGTGAAACCTTAATGTTGCGTTACGTATTACGCCGCTTTCTGCTGCTGATCCCGATGGTGCTCGCCGCCTCGGTGATCATTTTTCTGATGCTGCGCCTCGGTACCGGCGACCCGGCGCTCGATTATTTGCGTCTGTCTAACCTGCCGCCGACGCCGGAGATGCTGGCCTCTACCCGCACCATGCTGGGACTGGATCAGCCGCTGTACGTCCAGTACGGCACCTGGTTGTGGAAGGCGCTGCATCTTGACTTTGGTATCTCATTCGCCAGCCAACGCCCGGTACTCGACGATATGCTGAACTTCCTGCCCGCCACGCTGGAGCTTGCAGGTGCGGCGCTGGTATTAATTCTGCTCACTTCCGTACCGCTCGGTATCTGGGCGGCGCGCCATCGCGACCGTCTGCCGGATTTCGCCGTACGTTTCATCGCGTTTCTTGGCGTGTCGATGCCTAACTTCTGGCTGGCGTTTTTACTGGTGATGGCGTTTTCGGTGTATCTGCAATGGCTACCCGCGATGGGTTACGGCGGCTGGCAGCACATCATTCTGCCTGCGGTTTCCATTGCCTTTATGTCGCTGGCGATTAACGCGCGACTGCTGCGCGCCAGTATGCTGGACGTCGCAGGTCAGCGTCACGTCACCTGGGCGCGGCTACGCGGCCTGAACGACAAACAGACCGAACGCCGCCATATTCTGCGTAATGCCTCGCTGCCGATGATCACCGCCGTGGGGATGCACATCGGCGAACTGATTGGCGGGACGATGATTATCGAAAACATCTTTGCCTGGCCGGGCGTCGGGCGCTATGCGGTGTCGGCGATTTTTAACCGTGACTATCCGGTGATCCAGTGCTTTACGCTGATGATGGTGGTGGTTTTTGTGGTCTGTAATTTGATTGTCGATTTGCTCAACGCCGCGCTGGACCCGCGCATTCGTCGTCATGAAGGAGCGCACGCGTGAACTTTTTCCTCTCTTCCCGCTGGTCGGTACGCCTGGCGCTGATCATTATCGCCCTGCTGGCGCTGATTGCGCTCACCAGCCAGTGGTGGCTGCCGTATGACCCACAGGCGATTGATCTGCCGTCGCGCCTGCTCTCGCCGGATGCGCAGCACTGGCTGGGCACCGATCACTTAGGGCGTGATATTTTCTCGCGGCTGATGGCGGCGACCCGCGTGTCGCTCGGCTCGGTAATGGCCTGCCTGCTGCTGGTGCTGACATTAGGGCTGGTCATTGGCGGCAGCGCCGGGCTGATTGGCGGGCGTGTTGATCAGGCCACCATGCGCGTCGCCGATATGTTTATGACCTTCCCGACCTCGATTCTGTCGTTCTTTATGGTTGGCGTGCTTGGCACCGGGTTGACCAACGTCATTATCGCCATCGCCCTGTCACACTGGGCGTGGTACGCGCGTATGGTGCGCAGCCTTGTGATTTCGCTGCGCCAGCGCGAGTTTGTGCTGGCATCACGGCTTTCTGGCGCGGGCCATGTGCGGGTGTTTGTTGATCATCTGGCAGGCGCGGTGATCCCCTCGCTGCTGGTGCTGGCGACGCTGGATATCGGCCATATGATGCTGCACGTCGCGGGGATGTCCTTCCTCGGCCTCGGCGTGACCGCTCCGACCGCCGAATGGGGCGTGATGATTAACGACGCGCGTCAGTATATCTGGACTCAGCCGCTGCAAATGTTCTGGCCGGGGCTGGCGCTGTTTATCAGCGTGATGGCCTTTAACCTGGTGGGTGACGCACTGCGCGATCATCTGGATCCTCATCTGGTGACGGAGCACGCACACTAATGCCGCAACAGATTGAACTACGTAATATCGCGCTACAGGCCGCGCAGCCGCTGGTGCACGGCGTATCGTTAACCCTTAAACGCGGGCGTGTGCTGGCGTTAGTCGGCGGTAGCGGCAGCGGGAAATCACTGACCTGCGCCGCGACGCTGGGCATTCTGCCCGCTGGCGTTCGCCAGACGGCGGGGGAAATTTTAGCCGATGGCAAACCGGTTTCGCCTTGCGCCCTGCGCGGCATCAAAATTGCCACCATCATGCAGAACCCGCGCAGCGCCTTTAATCCGCTACACACCATGCAGACCCACGCGCGGGAAACCTGTCTGGCGCTGGGGAAACCCGCCGATGACGCCACGCTTACCGCTGCCATAGAAGCGGTGGGGCTGGAAAACGCCGCGCGTGTATTGAAGCTGTACCCGTTCGAGATGAGCGGCGGCATGTTGCAGCGCATGATGATTGCGATGGCGGTGCTGTGTGAATCACCGTTTATCATCGCCGATGAACCGACCACCGACCTCGACGTGGTAGCACAGGCACGCATCCTCGATCTGCTGGAAAGCATTATGCAAAAACAAGCGCCGGGAATGCTGCTGGTCACCCATGATATGGGCGTGGTGGCGCGTCTGGCAGATGACGTGGCGGTGATGTCACACGGTAAGATTGTCGAACAGGGC
Source organism: Escherichia sp. MOD1-EC5495 (assembly GCF_002965965.1). NCBI lineage: Bacteria > Pseudomonadati > Pseudomonadota > Gammaproteobacteria > Enterobacterales > Enterobacteriaceae > Escherichia > Escherichia sp. MOD1-EC5495. The sequence goes on along the minus strand of NZ_PTRI01000010.1, from coordinate 9,154 downwards.
GATGTAGAAACGCTGTTTAACGCCCCCAAACATACGGTGACGCGCAGCCTGGTTTCCGCTCATCTCGCCCTCTACGGTATGGAGCTGGCATCATGACTTTACTTAACGTCTCCGACCTTTCCCATCACTATGCCCACGGTGGATTTAGCGGAAAACATCAACATCAGACGGTGCTGAATAACGTTTCCCTGACCCTGAAAAGCGGTGAAACCGTCGCCCTGCTGGGACGCAGCGGCTGCGGAAAAAGCACCCTCGCGCGGCTACTGGTAGGCTTAGAATTGCCCTCACAAGGGAATATTAGCTGGCGCGGCGAACCGCTGGCGAAACTCAATCGCGCCCAGCGTAAAGCGTTCCGCCGCGATATTCAGATGGTATTTCAGGACTCCATCAGCGCCGTGAATCCGCGCAAAACCGTGCGCGAGATCCTGCGTGAACCGATGCGCCACCTGCTATCACTGAAAAAATCCGAACAACTGGCGCGCGCCAGCGAAATGCTGAAGGCGGTCGATCTCGATGACAGCGTGCTCGACAAACGCCCACCGCAGTTAAGCGGCGGCCAGCTCCAGCGCGTCTGCCTGGCTCGCGCGCTGGCGGTCGAACCGAAACTGCTGATTCTGGATGAAGCGGTTTCTAACCTTGATCTCGTATTACAGGCGGGCGTCATTCGCCTGCTGAAAAAGCTACAACAACAGTTTGGCACCGCCTGCCTGTTCATCACCCACGACTTACGCCTGGTGGAACGCTTCTGTCAGCGAGTGATGGTGATGGACAACGGACAAATCGTCGAAACCCAGGTGGTGGGAGATAAATTAACCTTTTCCTCTGACGCCGGACGTGTGCTACAAAACGCGGTATTACCCGCATTCCCCGTGCGCCGTCGCACCACAGAAAAGGTTTAACGCAAATGCAACGAGTCACCATCACGCTTGATGACGATTTACTGGAGACGCTGGACAGCCTGAGCCAGCGTCGTGGTTATAACAACCGTTCCGAAGCTATCCGCGATATTCTGCGTAGCGCCCTGGCGCAGGAAGCTACCCAGCAGCACGGCACACAAGGTTTCGCGGTGCTGTCGTATGTGTATGAACACGAAAAACGCGACTTAGCCAGCCGTATTGTCTCCACCCAGCATCATCACCACGATCTCTCGGTCGCCACGCTGCATGTGCACATTAATCACGACGACTGTCTGGAAATCGCCGTTCTGAAAGGAGACATGGGCGACGTACAACATTTTGCCGATGACGTTATCGCCCAGCGCGGCGTGCGGCACGGGCATTTACAGTGCCTGCCGAAGGAAGATTAACCCCGTAATCACGCCATTGTCCCAATCGTCTTCCTGAATCGCAGCAGCGCGATGGTGAAAAACGCGCCGCCAATTGCCATCAGCGTAAGGAACTGCGGCCAGACGATTTCGAATCCGGCACCACGGTAGAGAATGGCTTGCGCGAGGCTAACAAAGTGTGTCGTCGGCATGGTCAACATAATGTCCTGCACCATCTGCGGCATACTTTCGCGTGGCGTGGAACCACCGGAAAGCATTTGTAGCGGCAGCAGCACCAGAATCACCAGCAGCCCCAGTTGCGGCATTGAACGCGCGATCGTCCCCATAAAAATGCCGATTGACGTGGTGGCAAACAGACTGAGCGCCACGCCCAGCATAAACAGCGGGATCGAGCCTTCAATCGGTACACCCAGTACGCCTTTCACCATCAGCACCAGCGATAATCCCGACACCACCAGCACCACCAGCCCCATCGACCAGACCTTTGCCATCATGATCTCAAACGGCGTTATCGGCATCACCAGTAAGTGTTCCACCGTGCCGTGTTCACGCTCGCGGATCAGCGCCGATCCGGTCAGCACAATCGCCAGCATGGTAATGTTGTTGATGATCGCCATCACCCCGCCAAACCACGCGGGATCGAGATTCGGGTTAAAGCGCATCCGGGTTTCCAACGATACCAACGGTTCGCTGTTATCACGGTAGCGCGCGACAAAGCTGTTCACTTCACTGTTGATAATATTCTGGATATACCCGTTGCCGGTAAATGCCTGGCTCATGCGCGTGGCATCGACGTTCACCTGAATATCCGGCTGGCGTCCGGCGAGGACATCACGCTGAAAATTAGGCGGAATATTTATCGCGAAGGTATAGCGCCCGGCGTCCAGCCCGGCATCCATCTCATCGGAGGTGATCATCTCCGGCGGCAAAAACCACGGGCGGTAGAAGCTGTTAACGATCCGGTTCGACAACTGCGATTGATCCATATCGGCAATGGCGATCGGTGCGAGATTCAACGATCCTGGCGTAACGGTTGCCGACGAGTACACCGACACCGTAAACGAGAAAACAATCAGCGTCAGCATCGCTTTATCACCGAGCAGACTGCGCAACTCTTTGATACCCAGATTAAAAATATTGCGTAAATGGCGCATCATCCCTCCTGTTTTTTCAGCAGCAGGATGCTTAAGCCCATCACCAGCGGTATGGCTATTAGCAACGGGATAAAAAGTTGCCATAAGTCCGTCAGATCCAGCGCCTTCGAAAACGTCCCGCGCGCGATAGTCAGAAAATGACTGGTGGGGTAAACCTCGCCGATCCAACGCCCCGGCCCTTCCAGCGATGCCACCGGATCGATCATCCCGGAAAACTGCGTCGCCGGAATCAACGTGATAATCGCCGTACCGAAAATGGCGGCAATCTGGCTTTTCATAAAGGTGGAGATCAGCAGCCCCATTCCGGTGGCGATGATGATATACAGCAGCGCCGCCAGGGTGAGCGTCATGAAGCTGCCTTTATGCGGCACGCCAAACACAAACACTGACAGGGCGCAGAGCAGGAAAAAGTTCAGCATCCCCAGCGCGATGTACGGCAGTTGTTTGCCAAGCAAAAATTCGCTACGGGTGGTGGGGGTAACGTAAAGGTTGATAATCGACCCCAACTCTTTTTCCCGCACCACGCTAAGGGCGCTTAGCATTGACGGGATCATCATCAGCAACAGCGGGATCACCGCCGGAACAATCGCTGGCAGGCTTTTTACATCCGGGTTATAGCGGTAGCGCGTCTCAATATTCATCAGCCCGCTTTGGCTGGCGGGCGTCGATTGCCGACTCGCCACATCCTGTAGCCAGCTCTGGTGCATCGCCTGCACGTAACCTTTTACCGTTTCGGCACGGCTGGGCATCGCACCGTCGATCCAGACACCGAGTTCCACGGGTGTACCGCGCGCGATATCACGCCCGAAATTGGGCGGGATCTCAATCGCCACCGTGATATCGCCCGCACGCATTCGGCGGTCAAGCTCGTCATAACTGGTGAGCGGCGGCTGTTCGATAAAGTAACGGGAACCGGAGAGATTGAGCGTCCACGCCTGGCTGCTGACGGTCTGGTCGCGGTCAAGCACCGCAAAGCGCAGGTTTTCCACATCCATACTGATGCCATAGCCCATTATCAGCATCAGGATCACCGTTCCCATCAGCGCCAGCGTCGAACGCACCGGATCGCGACGCAGTTCCAGTGCTTCACGGCGGCTGTAGCTAAACAGACGGCGCAGGCTAAATCCCTGACGCGGCGCGTGAGTAGCGTCGTGCACCACGGGCGGCGCTTCGGTTTCGTTGCTCTGCCCTGCCGCCTCCTGCAAACAGGCGATAAATGCCTCTTCCAGACTGGCGGCTCCACGTTCCTCAACCAGCTCCTGTGGCGTGCCGCTGGCGAGCACTTTTCCGGCGTGCATCAGTGAGATACGGTCGCAGCGTTCCGCTTCGTTCATAAAGTGGGTGGAGATGAAAATAGTCACTTTGTCCTGGCGCGAGAGATCGACCATCAACTGCCAGAACATATCCCTCGCCACCGGATCGACGCCAGAAGTAGGCTCATCGAGGATTAACATCTCCGGGCGATGAATCACCGCTACCGCCAATGAAAGCCGCTGACGAATGCCGAGCGGCAATGACTCAGGCAGCACATCTTCGACGTCGTTGAGCTTAAAACGCTCGCTCATTTCAGCAACTCGCGCGGGAATTTCCGCTTCCGGGATGTGAAACAAACGAGCATGTAACTCAAGGTTTTGCCGCACGGTGAGTTCGTTATAGAGCGAAAACGCCTGCGACATATAGCCAACCCGACGACGGGTATCAATATCTTTTGGATCAACCGGTTGCCCAAACAGCCACGCCTCACCTTCGCTGGCGGGCAGCAGTCCGGTAAGCATTTTCATGGTGGTGGATTTACCGCAGCCGTTCGAACCGAGGAAGCCAAAAATCTCCCCGCGTGGAATGCGGAAATTGACGTGATCAACGGCAACGAAAGAACCAAAACGCATGGTCAGATCGCGCGCTTCGATGGCAATCTCTGCGTTTTCAGGTTGATACGGTGGGATCACTACCGCCTGATGCGCCTGGCGTTGCGCTTGCGGTAACAGATTAATAAATGCTTCTTCCAGCGTGGCGCTTTGTGTTTGCTGACGCAGTTCTTCGGCGCTACCGGTCGCCAGCACTTCTCCGGCATTCATCGCCACCAGCCAGTCGAAGCGTTCGGCCTCTTCCATATAGGCGGTGGCGACCAGCACGCTCATATTGCTCTGCCGCTGGCGAATACTGTCGATGAGATCCCAGAACTGAGCGCGAGAGAGCGGGTCAACCCCCGTTGTTGGCTCATCAAGAATCAACAATTCCGGGTCGTGGATTAAAGCACAGCACAGCCCAAGTTTTTGCTTCATCCCGCCGGAGAGTTTCCCTGCCGGACGATCGCGAAACGGAGCTAACCCGGTGCTGGTCAGCAGCTCATTAATTCGTACTTCCCGCTCCGCTTTGTCGTGACCGAACAGGCGGGCGAAAAAATCGACGTTTTCATACACCGACAAGGTGTGGTAGAGGTTTTTGCCCAGCCCTTGCGGCATCCAGGCGATGCGCGGGCAGACGTCGCGGCGATGCTTTGGGTCGCGCATATCGCCGCCCAATACCATCACGTTGCCCCGCTCAATGACGCGGGCACCGGAAATCAGCGATAACAAACTCGACTTCCCGACGCCGTCCGGGCCAATCAGCCCGACCATGCAGCGAGCCGGTATATCGAGAGTGATATTGTTCAGCGCAACGGTTTTTCCATAATGCTGGCTCACGCCCGCCAGTTGCGCGACAGGCGGAACGGGAACCAGTTCCAGATGCGTCATTGCGGCAACCTCACCACCAGGTCTTCAGGCCACGGACGTTCTTCGTTCACCCGCACCCACGCCACGCCCGGTAAACCGGTTTTGACATATTCCAGATGTTGCTGGAGTAATTCCGGTGGGATACGCGCTTTGACGCGGAACATCAGTTTCAGCCGTTCATCGCTGGTTTCGACGGTTTTTGGCGTGAACTGGGCGACGCTGGCGACAAAACTGATGGTCGCAGGAATACGCAAATCTGGCGCGGCATCGAGGATCAGCCGTGCTTCGCCGCCAAGTTTCAGCGTGCCCGCCTGTTCGGTTGGCAGGAAGAAGGTCATATAAACGTCGCTCAGATCGACCATATTCAGCACCCGACCGCCTGCCGCCAGCACTTCGCCTGGCTCAGCAACCCGATACTGCACGCGTCCGTCACGCGGGGCTTTTAGTTCACTATCGTCGATATCTGCCGCAATACGCCGTTCAGTGGCTTGCGCAGCTTCTACACGAGTTTGTGCCTGAATGATATTGGTACGTGCCGCTTCAATAGCGGCTTTAGAAGCCGAAACCTGGGCCTTTGCCGACTCCAGCGCAGCACGGGCGCTTTCGGCAGCGGCGCGGTCGTCATCCAGTTGTTGCGCAGAAATAGCCCCACTATGGGCGAGCGAGCGGGAACGCGTATGACGTTTGGCTACGGAGTCCAGTTCAGCCTGGCGTTGATTAACCAGCGACTGTGCGGCACGAGTTTCACTTTGCCGCTGTTCCAGCAAAGCCTGCGCGGCGGCAACGGCACTTTGCGCCTCTTTGATTTGCGCGATGGCTTCCAGTCGCTGCTCCTGCAACACACGAGTGTCCATCTTCGCCAGCACTTCGCCTTCGCGGACAAACTGCCCCTCTTTCACCAGAATGGTGTCGATACGCCCGGCAATTTTACTGGCGATATCCACTTCCGTCGCTTCAATGCGACCATTACTGACGGCAAAACCCTCCGGTACACCTGCCGGACGCAATAACCACCACGCCAGGGCGGCCGCAACCGCCAGTAACCCGACAACCCACCACGCCAGATGGCGCTTAATCTTATCCATAATCGACCCGCCATAATCCCTGTAATTAAACGACGCGTGTTACAGCAGCCGCCGAACGATGTTCAGCGAATTCTTCCATCCGGGATGAGAAGGAAACGGCATATACGACCAGGGCGCCGCAAGATGAGCGCCAACGGGGAAGGCTTAGTGAAAACGGGTAGTAATGTTGTCATCATCAGCATTCCTGGCCGTAAATGAAACACGCATACTCATAATTGAAATCAATTAAATACTAACAGTTATATTCATGCTGTCTATTTGATTACAATCAGCTTGTGATACATCACGATGTTCTACATTTCGATTACGTTTTTAACCCAAAATATCCTTAACAGGAACGGTGACTATCACACAGCGTTATTATTCTCTTGTGTACAAATATCTTAACGAAAGGTAATAGGGTATTTTTGCGAAAAGAGGGTGAATGAGAAAAAGCAGCATTTTAAGCGACGATGAAAAATAAGGAAAAGATATTAATTCAGAATTAGCTGTAGGATAAATATTTATTTACCAGCATTAACTCGCCTATAAAATTCAATACTCAGAACAATAAATCCGGTTATAGTAAAGTTACTTTTTACAATTAGTGGTATCTCATTGTTATATTTAAGTGACTAAAAATACTACTTACACGCTTTCTGACATTAGCGGAAACGTATATGGAGATTGAGATGAACATATATATCGGATGGTTGTTTAAATTAATCCCTTTGATAATGGGTATAATATGCATCGCGTTAGGTGATTTTGTATTAGCAGGTTCAGGGCAAAGTGAATATTTCGTTGCAGGACATGTTTTAATTTCTCTTTCTGCAATATGCCTGGCGTTGTTCACTACAGCATTTATTATCATCTCTCAGTTAACTCATGGTGTGAATAAATTCTACAACACGCTATTTCCTATTATTGGTTATGCAGGTTCCGTTGCAACGATGATTTGGGGATGGTCTCTGCTGGCAAGCGATAATGTGATGGCGGATGAATTTGTTGCCGGGCACGTTATTTTTGTTGTTGGGATGATTGCCGCCTGCGTATCAACCGTCGCGGCATCTTCCGGGCATTTTCTGCTCATCCCGAAAAACTCAGCAGGTAGTAAAAGCGATGGAACTCCGCTTCAGGCTTATTCTTCGTTTATTGGTAATTGCTTAATTGCCGTGCCACTACTTCTGACTCTCTTTGGTTTCCTCTGGTCAGTTACTCTTTTGCGTAGTGCAGATATTACAGCGCATTATGTTGCAGGCCATGTACTCCTGGGGCTAACGGCAATTTGCGCTTGTCTTATTGGTCTGGTCGCCACCATTGTTCATCAAACGCGGAACACATTCTCAGAGAAAGAACATTGGCTCTGGTGCTATTGGGTTATTTTGCTCGGCTCACTTACCGTTATTCAGGGTATCTACGTATTAATCAGTTCAGATGCAAGCGACCGTCTGGCACCCGGCATTATTCTCATTTGTCTGGGAATGATCTGCTACAGTATTTTCTCCAAAGTGTGGTTGCTGGCGTTGGTCTGGAGACGATCCTGTTCATTAACCAACAGAATACCAATGATACCGGTATTTACCTGTCTGTTTTGCCTGTTCCTCGCGGCGTTCCTTGCTGAAATTGCGCAAATCGATATGGCTTACTTTATTCCCTCGCGGGTTCTGGTGGGCTTGGGTGCAGTATGTTTTACGCTGTTTTCAATCGTTTCTATATTAGAAGCGGGTTCTGCGAAAAAATAATGGCTCTCGCCGGGTTGTGGTTATGCTACAGCCCGGCGAATATTAATACTTCCCGTTATTCACGCAGCACTCTTCACGCAGAAAACTAATAATTCCTTCCAGAACATCATATTGCGAGACACACATCAACGTGCGACTTTCGCGGTTTTGCTTAACCAGACCAACGGATACCAGCGCCGAGATATGGTGGCTTAAGGTCGATGCGGGGATCGCAAGTTCCTTCTGTAACTCGCCTACCGGCATCCCGCGCTCTCCCGCTTTGACCAAATGACGAAAAATAAACAAACGGGTCGGATGACCTAATTCTTTCAGTGCCTTAGCGACATCTTCCAGTTCCATAAGTAGTTTCTCCGGTTAATTGATATTTCGATGATACCAGAAATATCTTGCTCATCGCTCATCATTTCGATAATTTTAGAAATATAGTTTTATAGAGGGTATAAAATGTTTGAATGGTTACCAGGGCTGCGCGACGCCGCCGGGATGTTCCTGTTCTTAGCCGTAGAGCTATCGTTACTTTTTCTTCTTATCAGTGCTGGTGTCAGCGTAATCCGTCAGAAAATCCCGGATCATAAGATCCAGAAAATGATGGGGGCGCGTAAAGGGCGCGGTTATTTGCTGGCAGCAATGTTAGGTGCAGTGACTCCGTTTTGCAGTTGCTCAACCATTCCCATGCTTCGCGGTCTTCTTTCTGCAAAAGCGGGATTTGGCCCAACGCTCACCTTTTTGTTTGTTTCACCATTACTCAACCCGATTATCGTCGGGCTAATGTGGGCAACATTTGGCTGGAAGGTAACGTTGCTGTACGCCGTTATTGCGTGCGGTGTTTCGCTGAGCGCCAGTTTGTTACTGGATTTTGTTGGCTTCGAACGATACGTCATACCGGCGAAGGCGAGCAACGCGAGCTGCTGCAAACCGGTGTCCGATAAACCCGTTATTAACTTGCGCTCCTCGACGTTTACGCCGCAAACCACATCTTGCTGTACCGCAAAACCTGCTGTTAATTGCTGTAGTGCAGCCAAAACGGCTCCCCCCAGCCTGCTGAATCAGGCAATAAAGGATGCATGGCTGCAATTTAAAGAAGTGTTGCCCTATCTGTTAATTGGGGTGCTAATTGGCTCATTTATTTACGGCTTTTGGATTTGCCCCTATATTTCCAGACACCTGTTATCACTTAACCCATTACTGGCCT